>JAWVYQ010000243.1:0-1721 GCA_033722615.1 Promineifilaceae bacterium (SeqCode) | reverse complement strand
GAAGAAGCCGCAGATAAGGGCGCCGAGCATGAGGGCTACGGCCGGTCGCCAGTCGCCGGAAGCGGTGCGCCGGCCAAGGGACCGGTAGCCCAGGGTAGCGTTAACGGCCGCGAGCATAAGGTACACAGAGAGCCAGACGAAGGGAAAGAAGATGCCAGGCCAGACCATCAGCAGGAGGAAGGTGGCAATTCCGGCGAGAAAGAAGGCGACGAGCACGGGGCGTACCGGCCGGATGACGGGACCCTTCGGCAGGCGCCGCACCCATCCCCACGTGCTGACCAGTTCGGCCGTGCCGAAGACGGCGGGAATGACGGTGGAGAAACTCAATGTCCGCAGGACGACGCGCAGCCACAAGGCGATCTGGTCTTCGCCAAGATAGATCCAGTTCTGGGTGCGCAGGTTGACGGCTTCAAACAGCCACCAGAAGGGGGCAGAGGCAACGAAGAGGCCGGCGTAGGCGCGCCAGTTACGGCGAAGGAGAGAGGTACCTTTGCGCAGCCAAACGAATCCGTCGACGGCAAGAGCGTAGCCCAACCATAAGGGGAAGAAAAGGAGGTGGGTGCGCACGCCATCGAGCAACCAGTTCAGGGGCCAGAATAGGGCGATGAGGGCCAGGCCGATCCAGAGTTGGGGGACGCGGCTAAAGGAGGCTGATGTGCGTTTCGTCGTGTTCATGCGTTCTGTGCGCCGGGCCTATCTGGGTAGTGAAGTATCTGTCGCCTCATCTGCCAAGCACGGTCATGAGACGGTCCGGACGGTCGGTGATGATACCGTCGACGCCTAAGCCCAGCAAGCGCTGCATAGCGTCCGTTTCGTCGACGGTCCATACGTGGACGTCGACGTTGTGCCGGTGGGCGCCCCGCACAAAGCGCCCGGTGACGACGTGGAGGTCGCCGCTGTACTCGGGCACCTGGAACGCTTCGGCCGGCGGGCGGTAGACGGCGTCGAGATAGATGCGGTTGAGAACGAAGAAGGGCCGGATTTCAGATTCGGTGGCGGAGGTGGCCACCTCGGGGCACTCGCGGCGAAATTCGTCCATGACCTGCGGATGGAAGGAGGCGATGAGGATGGCATCTTGCCGGTTGTGCCGCCGGATGAGGGCGCAGAGGGAGGGGACAAGGGACGGTTCGCGCTGTTTTATCTCTACGTTCAGGGGCATGTTGGGAAAGGCATCAAACACGGCTTCCAGGGTGGGAATCGTCAGACCCATGCCGCGGTAAGGGAAGGAAGCGGCCGGATCCTTGTTCCAACGATAGCCGGCGTCCAGCGCCTGCACTTCTTCCAGCGTCATCTCTTTGATGAGACCGCGCCCGTCGGTGAGGCGATCGACCGTTTCATCGTGGCTGACGACGATGGCGCCGTCGGCCGTGGCGTGAATGTCCATTTCGAGCACGTCGACGCCCATAGCGGCGGCCTGCTCAAAGGCAAAGAGGGTATTGCTGGGCCAAAGACCGTCGCCGCCCTGGTGGGCGATGACGGCGGGCTTTTCGAGGCCGCCGAAGAAGGCGTGCTCGGGAACGGGCCGTGAGACCCAGGCCAGCACGAGATAGGCAGCGAGCCCGGCGAGAAGTAAAACGATGAGTAGGTTGCGTATGCGTCGCTTAGGCGTCTATCCAGATGTATTATCAATTGGTATAACTGGTCAGGTATTGTGGTTGTGGGCGGTAGAGGATGGACCATAAGTCGAGATTTGTTTTATTGTTGGTTTAGTCATATGATGT
>JAWVYQ010000242.1:0-1776 GCA_033722615.1 Promineifilaceae bacterium (SeqCode) | reverse complement strand
TTCGACTCTCGCAACTCGGCCGACGGCTCCTCCAGGGCCACCTGCGGCGCCTCCTCTCCCAGAAAATTCGCGCTGATCCGGGCCACGTTCCCTTCGCCAAACTCCAGGTAACAGGCCCCCGTCGCCTCAAACGTCGCCGGCCGGCCCTCGCCCGTAATCTCGTGCACAATGTTATTGACCACCACTTTGGCCGCATCCTCGGCGAATGCCCCCGCCTTGGGCACGGCGCCGTCCCCCACCGGAATGGCCGTCACGTCGCCGATGGCGTAAACGTTCTCAAACTCCGTAGCCAGGGTCTCCACGTTCGCCCGGATCCATCCCCCTGGCCCCTGGCCCAGAGCCGACTCCCTGACCACCAGCGGCGGCCGGTGCAAGGGCACGCCGATGAAAAGGTCGTAAGGCACAGGCTCCCGGCCGGCGACGACGGCCTGCTTCTCGCCCGGTGCCAGCGCCGTCACCTTGTGCTCCGTCAGCAGCTCGATATCCCGTTCCGCGAAGCGCCGCCGTACCTCCTCGGCCGCCCCCGGCGCCACCGGCAGGGGCACGGCCGCCGGGATCAGCATCTTGATCGCCACCTGCTCGCGCACGCCCTTCGCGCGATAGAAATCGTGCAGGAGAAAAGCCGCCTCATAAGGGGCCGGCGGGCACTTATACGGGCTGCCGAAGATGCTCAACAAAATCGTGCCCGACCGGAATTCGTCCAGCACCGGATAGAGCCTCTCCGCCCCTTCCAGCGAGTAAAACTCTTGCCCGTCTTCGACGAAGCCCGGCGTCAGCTCCGGGGCCAGCTCCGCGCCTAGGGCCACGATCAAATAATCGTAGTTAAAGGCGTCTTCCCGCGTGCGCACCCTCTTCTGCTCCAGGTCAATCGCCTCGATGGTGCCCTGCACGAAGTTGACCCGCTCGTGGGCCAGGTCGGCGTAATACGCCTTTACCCGCTCGGCCGGCTGCCGGCCGAACATCACCTCGAACTTGCTGAAGCCCACGTAAAAATGGTCCACCTTGTCAATAAGCGTGATCCGGTGGGAGGGATCCAGCCCCTCGCTCAAACCCGTCGCCGCTTCCAACCCGCCGAATCCCGCGCCAAGAATCACAATCTCTTCACCCATACAGCAACACTCCGTTCCTATGCTTCCTGACGATCCACAAATGAGAATACCCAATCTGGCGCCTGCTGTCGACAGTTCCCCCCTCGACTATGTTATGATCTATTCAGACGGTTTGAACGCAAAGTCGAATCAATTGTGAGCCCAGTAAAAGCCAACACATGATGATTCGCATCTGGAAGTTGAATCTGCTCATCGCACTCCTCACGTTACTGTTGCTAGCCGGTTGCCTGGAAACAGAACAAACCGTTCCGTTCGATCCCGGCGCCTTTGAAACTTCTAGTCCGGACGAAGCGGTAGTAATCACTGTGGCGGGTGACAGTTTCGTTCAGGGCGAACCAGTTCCCTACACCATCACCAACCGCTCTGCTCGCCCAGTCTACTATCCAGCAAGGGGGCCAGCGTGCGAATGGCCTGCTGCCGGCGTCGACACTTTCCTCTATACCGGGGACACCGAGAGCGGTTGGAAGCGCGTACGGATGTCCGCTTTGGATGTGGAGGTTAGCGAGGAGGAACCAGCTGTCGGAGAACTCGCGGCTGGCGAAACCGTAGAATGCTCCTGGGAACAAACCGCCCATCAGGAGCTGGAATTGGAAGGAGAGGAGCGTTTTCGCGACGGGCTCGGTGAACTCGCGCCCGTTCCACCTGGCTACTATCAGTTCCATTTTAA
>JAWVYQ010000241.1:0-1882 GCA_033722615.1 Promineifilaceae bacterium (SeqCode) | reverse complement strand
CAGGTGCAATATCTCACACCCGAAGAGCCCGTCTTCGGTCTGGAAATCAACGGCGACGCCCGCGCCTACCCCCTGCGCATCATCGACAATCACGAAATGGTCAACGACGTGGTGGGCGGCGTGCCGATCTCCCTGGCCTACTGCACCCTGTGCGGCGCAGCCATCGCCTATGACGGCCGGGCGCCCAACGGCGAAACGTACACGTTCGGCACCTCCGGTTTCCTCTACCGCAGCAACAAATTGATGTACGATCGCGCCACGCGCACGCTGTGGAACCAGCTCACCGGCCGGCCCGTCCTGGGACCGCTGGCGGCCGAGGAGGAATTACGGCTGGACGTCCTGCCCGGCGTCATCAGCGCCTGGGAAGATTGGCTGGGGCAACACCCTGACACCCTGGTGCTGGACCGCGACACCGGCGTCTATCCCCCCGACTTCTACGTGCCCGGCGTCCTCTACGGCAGTTACTTTTCCTCCGAAGACACGATGTTCCCGGTCGCACAGCGGTCAGACCGCCTGGAGGAGAAAGCATTCGTGTACACGCTGTTCCTCGACGGTGTGCCCAAGGCGTACGACGTGGAAGCGGTGGCCGAGGAGCAGGTCGTCAACGACACCGTGGGAGAGACGGCCGTCGTGCTCGTCGCCACCCAGGGCACGGTCAGCGTCGACGGCCACGACCGGCGCGTCGGCGCCGTCTCCTATACCAACGGCGGCGAGGTGCGCGCCTATGAGCGGGGAGAGCAGCACTTTGTCCCGGGTCCCGAGCCGTACACGTTGCTGGACGCCGGCGGCCGCACGTGGCAGGTCACCGAAACCGGGTTAGAGGGACCTGATGGGCAGGTTGCGCCGCGCGTCAGCGGCCATCTGGCTTACTGGTTCGGCTGGTATGCCTTCTTCCCCGAAACCCTTCTCTATACCGGCGAGTGAGCCGCCGCTCCCGGCAACGTTACCGGCCACGCCCCACGGTCATCACGAAATCAAAGAATATCTAACCAGTGCCCGCCCCTGTCGTATTATCTGACCGTCAACTACCGCGCGGTGCGCCCACGCCGCCTGAGCATTGTGCGCCCGGCTCCGGCCCCTGTCCGCGGAAGCGGGCAATAAATTGTTCGATGCGCTCATCCGGCAATTCGTCGATCTGTAGCTGCGCCCCCCAGGCAGTGGCCACGACGTCACTTTCCAAACCGGGATAGGGGCTCACCAAAACAAAGCTATCGCCCTCGGCGTACGCCTCCACCGTGGCGATCGCGTCCTGTGAGAGATCGGGATGGTAGGTCAGCCATACGGCCCCGTGCTCCAACGAATGGACCGCCTGCATCGTCTCGACCGGTTGCTCATAGACACCGCAGTTTAACCACCGAGGGTTGTGCGTGCCGCCGGCCGGAGGCAATCCGGTTTCAGGTATGGAGACATTAACGGCGTGGTCGCGACTGAGGCCATCGAACGTCTGGAGGCCAGAAATCTGCTGTTGCGTGGCACGATAAATGAAAAAGCCGGCCACTAAGACGACGACGACGACGGCAACACCGACCAGCAATCGTCGTTGCCGGCGCTGCCGCTCCAACTCTCTCCTCCGTTTTTCTCTCAGGCTTTGGGCCATTTACACAACCTCCGATCAAGATGAGTGCGTCTGGGCGTGTCTGCTGACATTCTCGCGTTAGATCTGATCTGACCGATTAGTAGTATAGTCGTTCCCCTCCTGGAAAGCACGCGTCGTTTATACTCGCTTAAAGCGCCGCCACCCATCGTGGCCAGACGGGATATTGATCATCGCCCAACAGGACAAAGGTCAGGCTGTTTGTTGTTTTCGTTAGCACGGGAAGATGTATTTCCGGGCCTTCACGCTTTTCACTGCTCTTTCACCGCTTCTGCCCCGCGCGTTCAT
>JAWVYQ010000240.1:0-1937 GCA_033722615.1 Promineifilaceae bacterium (SeqCode) | reverse complement strand
GCGTACGGCGGGCACGGCCCCCAACGGCGCCAACTTGCAGCCGTGGACCTTTGTCGTCGTCAGTGACCCCGCCGTCAAGCGCCAGATTCGGCAGGCGGCCGAAGCGGAAGAGCGCGAGTTCTACGAGCGGCGGGCTCCCGAAGAGTGGCTGGAGGCGCTGGAGCCGTTTGATACCGACGCCCACAAGCCTTATCTGGAGACGGCCCCCGTCCTCATCGCCATCTTCGCCCAGAGCTACGGCCTGGACGCCGACGGGGAGCGGGTCAAACATTACTACGTTCAGGAATCGATAGGGATTGCGACAGGCTTCTTAATCGCCGCTCTACATCTCGCCGGCCTGGCTGCACTGACACATACACCCAGCCCGATGCGCTTTCTCAACGAGATTTTGGAACGCCCCGACAACGAGCGGCCGTTTCTCCTGCTAGTCGTGGGCTACCCGGCCGAGGGCGCCGAGGTACCCGACATCGACAAGAAGCCGCTGGAAGAAATCGCCACATTTATCTAGTCAGGCTCCCCTTTCCCTGGGTCTCTGCCCACTTTCGGTGGAGCTGCGTGTTCTCCTCAGACACGTAATTCCACCACGTCTCCATCGTGCAGCACATGATCCCGGCCGACCATCTGCCCGTCGTAAACGCCCGTCCCCCAGATGCGCGCGCTCTTAAGTTCCTTCACGAAATCCTGGTGCACCTTGCCCGCGAAGACCTCCACCGTGCTTCCTTTCTTCAACACAAAGGGGGCCGTCAGGTCCGCCTCTTTATTCGGCGGCTTCGAGTAAACGCGAATGATGCCCAGGCGCTCGAACACCGTCCACTTGAACGCCTCCAGGCCCCGTCCGGTCTCCACCGAGATTGGGAGCAACGGCCATCCGTCGTCTACCAGTTCGCATAGCACCTCATAGTCCTCGTCCAGACTTTCGTCATCTACCTTGTTAACCACGACCAGCGTCGGCACGAAACGCCAGCGCAGGTCGTCGCCAAACTCTTCGCGGCGGTGGGCGGGGGCGATGTGTTGCGTCTCCAATAGGGCGGCCGCCTCCTCGATCTGCTCCAGGGGATACCCCTGGAGGTCGATGACCAGCAGGAGCAGGTCGGCGCGGCGGATGAGGTCCATCATGTGCGGCTCGACGTGGTCCTCGTTGAGGGGTGGGGTGTCGATCAACTGGATCTGCACGTTTTCCACGGGCATCATGCCCGGCGTCGGCCCCCACGTGGAGTAAGGAAAGGGCTCGACTTCCGGCTCGGCGTTGGTCAAGGCCGCCAGCAGCGCGGATTTACCGGTGTTGGGCGGTCCGGCGATGACGACCTGGCCGGCGCCCTCCCGGTCGATCTGGTAGGGGGAGACCTGGCGCGCGGCCGCCGGTTTCTTTTCGGCCGCCTCTTTCATCTTGGACAGCTTGCGCCGCAGGTCGGCGCGCAGGTGGTCCGTCCCCTTGTGCTTGGGGACGGTGCTGATCAGCTCTTCCAGCCGGCGGATGCGTTCTTCCTGTGTCTCCGCTTGCCGGTAACGCTCTTCGGCGTCGTAATATTCTGGTGGTAGATTCGTTGGCATAGATTAAGGGATGCTGTGGGCGCTCAATCGGTTTCCAGCGCCTTCACGTGGTGACCGTTCCAGTATGGGTATCTGACTCCAATCAGATTTTAGCAGCGTTAGAGCCATTCTGCGAATGGAGTGATTTGAAGCGTGCGGGTGAAACAGCTATTTTCTTCCTCACCGTTGGCATAAGGCAAGGGGAAGTTCGTCGTCAACTTTTTCACCAGGCTTTCACTCTTAGAACACCTGTTCTTATGCTAATATACCGTCACAGACACGCTATCGCGTCAGAATTGGCCCGAATCTCCAGCTCTCCACCCGTGAGAAATGCAGCAAACGTGAGAAACATGATCAACATGATAAACTTGCCCGGTTGAAACGATCACTGCTCGTCCGCGGCGCCG
>JAWVYQ010000239.1:0-2359 GCA_033722615.1 Promineifilaceae bacterium (SeqCode) | reverse complement strand
CGGGCGACGGCCGTGAATACCATCCTCTCCCCACCGTCGTCTCCCTGAGGGCGCCAGGCAGGATACGAAGTTAAGTCAGGGGAACGGCCACCTCGGACCGTTCCCGCCAGGAAAAGCGAGGCGGCGCCTTCTTGCCGGGAAGGTGCCGCCTCACTCTTTATTTCGTTTTTCGGAGAAGTTCGATTACTCTCCGCGGACGCGGACACCGTCATTCACACGGTGACCACCGACTTCGCCGGCCTTTTCTTCTTCGAGGGGCGCGACGTGACGTGCGGCGCCTTTACCTATTACCAGGACGTGCTCCGGCGGACCAGCCGTGGTGGCGGCCCCGTTGACAGTCTGCTCGCCTACCCGGCCGGGTACCTGGAGCTATTGGACGTGTACCTGCCGGCGGTGAACCGGCGTTAGCCTCGCACCCATCAGGCGACCGGCACTTTAGCGAGTGCCGGTCGCCCTTCCTCCATATGACCGAAACTGTATCCTCTTTATGTGACCGGTTACATTCGCCATGCTGGCGCCTGTGTTACGGTTAAGTGTGAACACAACCTAACCAACCAACGGAGGCAACCATATGCCAGAAATGATGAAAACGTTTGTCATGAAGGAAATCGGCGACGTGGGCTTTATGGAAAAGCCTGTGCCCGAACCGGGCGCCAACGGCGCCGTGATCAGAACGACGCAGGCCCTGGTGTGCACGTCTGACACGCACACGGTCCACGGGGCGATCGGCGAGCGCGAAAACCTGACCCTGGGCCACGAGGCGGTAGGCGTCGTCGCCAAGCTGGGCAGTGAAGTGACGGGCGTGAAGGAAGGCGACCGCGTGGCCGTCAACGCCATTACGCCCTGCTACAAATGCGAAAATTGCCTGCGCGGCTATACGTCGCAGTGCCAGCAGATGCTGGGCGGATGGAAGTTTGCCAACGTCAAGGACGGCGTCTTCGCCGAGTATTTCCACGTAAACAACGCGGAAGCGAACCTCGCGCCGATTCCCGACGACCTGCCGGACGAGAAGGCCGTTTACACGGCCGACATGATGTCCACCGGCTTTATGGGCGCGGAACACGCGAACATTCCCATCGGCGGAACGGCGGCCGTCTTTGCCCAGGGCCCGGTGGGACTGATGGCGACGGTCGGCGCGCGACTGCAGGGAGCCGGCCTCATCCTGACGGTGGAGACGATGCCGGAACGCAAAAAGCTGTCCCGCGATTACGGGGCGGACGACGTCATCGACTTCCAGGAAACGGACCCCGTCGAGGCGATCCTGGAGCGCACTGATGGCGCGGGCGTCGATTCGGCCATCGAGGCGTTGGGGGCCCAGAAGACGTTTGAGGATTGCGTCAAAGCGACCCGGCCGGGAGGCACAATCTCAGTAGCCGGTTATTTCGGCGAGGGGGAGTACGTCAAGATTCCCCGCGCCGAGTGGGGCGTGGGCATGAGCGACAAGGTAATCCGCACCGGCCTCTGCCCCGGCGGGAAGGTGCGCATGAAACGCCTGCTCCGGCTGCTGCAGAACGGCCGGGTGGATCCCACACCGATGACGACGCACCACTTCCCCTTCGACGAGTTGGACGAAGCGTTCCGCCTCATGGAGACGAAGGAGGACGGGATCATCAAGCCGTTGATTCTGTTTGACAACTGATCTAGGGTCAACCTCCGGGTGGCTTGGGCGGTAGGCCTCCCGGAGGTCAGCAATTCTAGATGGAACCGAAATTCAACCTCCCGGAGGCCCCACAGCGCGCCTTGCGCAGCCGACCTATTGCGCAGCCGTTTTGGCGCTTGACCAGCCTACGGCAGGTTTCGCGTCGTTCGCGTTTTACGGCCGGTTGGGGGATAATGAGCGCCTTGTAGGACAAGATGCCATTCTTGTTCAAAGCTGGGAAAAGGACGCTCGAGCGCGACGGATGACGGATCTGCTGGAAGTAGCCTTTCTGGGCGAGTTACAGATTGTTCTGGACGGGCGGCCGCTGCACGGTGAACTGGGCAGCAAGGAAGCGGCCCTGCTCTGTTACCTGGCGGCGACCGGGGAGCGACACACGCGGCAGGCGCTGGCCGGCCTGCTATGGAGTGAGTCGCCGGAGGAGCGGGCGCGCAACAGCCTGCGCGTGGCCCTCTCAACCCTGCGCAAGGCGTTTCCCGACCACCTGGAGATCACGCGGCAGACGGTCACCTTCCACAGCGAGGCGCGGCACCGGCTGGACGTGCAGCAGCTGACGGCCGTGCTGCGCGACGTGGGGGTGCCGGCAGCGACGACGGCCGACGACGTGGCCCTTTTGCGCCGGCTGCTGGCCCTCTACCGGGGCGACTTTCTGGAGACGCTGACTACGGGAGAGGGGCCGTTTGACGAATGGGCGGGCGAGCG
>JAWVYQ010000238.1:0-2405 GCA_033722615.1 Promineifilaceae bacterium (SeqCode) | reverse complement strand
TTGGCTTCCTTGCGCGGGTAGATGAGGGGCAGGTCCATCTCCAGGCTGATGGCGACGCCGATGGGCAGGGCAGCGTAGGGATAGGCGGAAAGGACGTCGAAGGAAAGGTCGTCGAGGAGGGGGCGGTAGGCGGCGGCTACCTGGCGCAGGGCGTGGGGATAAGAGACGAGGAGGCGCAGGTCGATGTAGATGGGGGAGATGCGGCCGCTGTGGAGGCGGAAGCGGCCGAGTTTGACCGCGCCAATTTCGTACAGCGTCAACGCCAGTGGTTCCAGTTCAGGTTCTTCCATGTCAGCCTCTTGTAGGTGTCAAGCCGGTTTCGTCTCCGTAATCATGACACAAAGGAGCAACGCGATCAACAGTGGAGAATATCACATTTGGCTAAGAATTGCGTGACAATTGATACTACGGAGGGCTTTCGGGGACGTGCTACACTGCCGCAAGACAAGGGCTAACCCATCGCTGCTGTCATGCCGGTCGCTGCGCACCATGCCAGAGGACGATGACCGACAAGGAAACCCTATGACGAACTTTGCGACGAACGACGAGATTGTGCACGACATTGTGATTGTGGGAGCGGGGCTGGCGGGTACGTGGGCGGCCATGGCGGCCGGCGAGGCGGGTGTGAAGAGTGTGGGTGTTCTTTCTAAGGTGCACCCGCTGCGCTCGCACAGCGGCGCGGCGCAGGGGGGGATTGCCGCCTCTCTGGGCAACGTGCGGCCGGTGGCGGACACGGGGCCGCGCGGGCCGCTGGAACCGGCGCCGGCCGGCGAAGAGCCGCCGGACAGTTGGGAGCTGCACATGTTCGACACGGTGAAAGGATCGGACTGGCTGGGCGACCAGGACGCCATCGAAATCATGGTCCGGGAAGCGCCGGAGATTATTTACGCTTACGAGCATATGGGCTGCGTCTTCAGTCGCCTCCCGGACGGGCGCATCGCCCAGCGACGGTTTGGCGGCCACAGCGCGCCGCGAGCGAATTACTCGGCCGATTACACGGGCCACGTGCTGCTGCACACGATCCACGAACAGGCGCTGCGCCACGGCGTGCAGTTCTATCCTGAGTGGTATTGTTTGGACCTGATCGTGGAGGACAACGTCTGCCGGGGGATCGTGGCGCTGGACGTGGAGAAGGGCGAGCTGCACCTGATGCGAGCCAAGGCGGTGATGTTCGGCACGGGCGGTTACGGCCGGGCGTGGAAGATCACGAGTAACGCCACGGCGAATACGGGCGACGGCGTGGCGATCGCTTATAACGCGGGCGTGCCCCTCATGGACATGGAGTTTGTGCAGTTCCACCCGACGGGCCTCTACGGCAAGGGCATCCTGATGAGCGAGGCGTGCCGGGGCGAGGGCGGATACCTGCGCAACAGCGACGGCGACCGCTTCATGGAAAAGTACGCGCCGGACCAGATGGAGCTGGCCCCGCGCGATCTGGTCAGCCGGAGCGAGCAACGGGAGATCGAGGAGGGCCGCGGCGTCGGGGACGACAGGCAGGGCATTTACCTGGATATGACTCACCTGGGGGCGGAGAAGATTATGAACCGGCTGCCGCAGGTGCGCGAGCTGGCGCTGAATTTTGCCGGGGTGGACATTATTGAGGAACCGGTACCGATCCAGCCGACGGCCCACTATAGCATGGGGGGGATCCCGGCGCTGCCCAGCGGACAGGTAATCGCCGACGCGGAGGGTACGCCTGTGACCGGCTTTTACGCAGCCGGGGAATGCGCGTGTATCAGCGTGCACGGGGCCAACCGGCTGGGCACGAACAGTCTCCTGGGCGCTTCGGTCTTTGGCCGGCGCGCCGGGCGAGAGATGGCCCGTTTCGTGCAAGAGGGCGCACGCTTGCAACCAGTGGTCGGGGATCCGGTCGAGCGCAATCGCCGTCGCCTGGAGCGGTTCATGGAGCCGGCCGACGGCTCGCCGAGCGAAGGCGTGGAACGGGTGACTCAGATCGCGGCCGAGCTGAAGGCGACGATGACGCGCAACTGCGGCGTGTTCCGTGACGACGAACGGCTGCGCAAGGCTTTGAGCGACGTGAAGGGTTTGCAGGAACGGATGGAGCGGGCGCGCATCATGGACAAGAGCAAGCGTTTCAATACGGACCTGCTGGGCGCGTTGGAGACGGATCACTTGCTAACTTTCAGCGAGGTGATCGTCAGCAGCGGGTTGGCGCGCACGGAAAGCCGAGGCGCCCACTTCCGCACGGACTATCCGAAGCGAGACGACCGCGATTGGCTGGAGCATACTGTGGCACACAAGAACGGCGACGAGGGACCGACCCTGAGTTACCGGCCGGTCACCATTTACTGGGACCGCTATCCACCACAAGAACGGAAGTATTAGTTCGTTCCGGGAATGGAGAAAACTTTCATGACAAGGGCTGACGCGGCTGACGCTATGAA
>JAWVYQ010000237.1:0-2465 GCA_033722615.1 Promineifilaceae bacterium (SeqCode) | reverse complement strand
GTCGGCATGGCCCAGGAATTCGGCGTCCGCATGGTTGCCTGTGAAATGTCCCGCGAACTCCTGGGCATCAGCGACGACGAGCTGATGGACGGCGTCGAACACGGCGGGGTTGCCACCTTTGTCGGCGATGCTGCCCGCAGCAAAGGAGCCCTTTTCATCTAAGATGTTTCGCTTTCTTCTTGGTGACGATCGCCGCGACCAACGCCGGCCGGACACAGACAAAGTTAAGCACCCGGCCGTGAAACAGATTTCTCCGCTCGAATTGCAACGCTGGCTCACAAAGAATGAACGGCTGACGCTGATCGACGTGCGCACGCCGCGTGAGTATGAGGTGGAACACATTCAGGGAGCCCGGCTCTTGCCCCTTTCCGTCCTCCGGCAGCGCAGCGGCGAACTGCCCCATGATCGCCCCATCGTCTGTGTCTGTCGCTCCGGTGCGCGCAGCCAGGCCGCGTGCGAACAACTCGCCCGCGCCGGTCATACCCAACTCTTCAACCTCAGCGGGGGCATGATTGCCTGGAAGCGCGACGGCCTGCCCTATTCTGGCTAGCGCGCCGGCCCATCTCTGGGCGGGGGGGCAGCGGAGGCGTGAACTATAGGGGGGCGTAAAACCTTACTACGCCTCGTCCACCACCACGGGCTGCAACGGCGCCGCTTGCTCCAGCAGGGAGAGGGCGGCCGTCAGCACACGCCGTTGCTGTGCCTCATCCCCCGGATGTCCAAAGACGAGACCTCGGCTTAGCCGCGTGATCACGGCTCGGGGCGGGTTGACCAGCCGGATACGTCCTCCATTCCAGGCGACGACGACCGTTGCTATTCCTTCCATTTCCAGCGCACGCGCAATCAGTCCCACGGACTGGTGACAGATCGGTCAGACCGGCGCGAGCAACGCCGCGTCTGCGGCCATTTCCCTGGCCACCGAAATGACCTGGGGGACGAACTCGTCGACCACCTTGGCCGAGTCCGGCTGGTAGCCCATAAAGCTTACCACCTCGGGAGCGATTTCCCCCAATTGGCCCGCCGCTGCCATCGCTTCCAGGTGGCGAAGGGGAATGCCAACCTGGGCGTCCTCTTTGATCATCGCCGGGTCATAATGTCCATGCGCGTACGCCAGCGCAGATAATGGCGTGGTGCTGGGAAAAGTACGCAGGGAGTAATCTCCGTAAAGGTTCGCCTCGTCAAAAGGCTCCTGCTCATCGCGAAGAAAAGCCCCGGACGACGTAATCATCAGCAGACGGCTCTTATCCACTTCAACGCCGGCCGTACCGGGAGCGCGCTCATTCCGCGGGTGCTCGTAAATCTCCCAGTTAACCACAGCCCGTTCCTCTAATTCCGCCAGCCACTTCTGTCGGAAATGTTCTCGCCACGCCGATTTATTTTCAAGAACCGCCATCTTTGTCAAATGATTACCTCGACTGTTTCCTTTAGCGCACAGAAAAGATGATAGCAGCGTGTGCGCAAACGCGCAGACACAAAATGATTGACAGTCGGGAACAAATGTTCTATGATGATGATGTGCGGCAACCTCGCACACTTCATCCCTATTGCCAGCCACTTGCCAGGATTCTGCCGCCGGATATCGGCCGTTAAGTTCTACCCCTCAGGAGGTCCCGATGACGACAGATACCCGTACGCTCACTTTTGAACGAAAGATCCAGGCGCCGGCAGCCGAGCTTTTTCGCGCCTTTTCCAACGCCACGGCCCTGCGCGAATGGCTTTCCGATGTAGCCACCGTCTCCCCCCGAGAGGGCGGCCGTTTCTACCTCGCCTGGAATGACGGTTATTACACCAGCGGCACGTTTACTTCCCTGGTGCCCGACGAAGAAGTCGCCTTCACCTGGCATTCCCCGGTCGATCCCGGCCCCTCGGCCGTCCGCGCGTCGTTACTTCCGGTAGATGGCGGCACCCGCGTGCTTCTTGAGCACAGCGGTCTCGGTGCCGGTCCCGCCTGGTCCGAGACCGTTTCCGACCTCGAGCGGGCCTGGCCCATTAGCCTCGAAAACCTGGCCTCCGTCATGGAGACCGGAGAGGATCTCCGTTTCACCCGCCGGCCGATGCTCGGCATCACCGTCAGCGATTTCAACGCCGACGTAGCAGGGCAACTTGGCGTCCCCGTCGCCGAAGGAATCCGCCTCGACGGTGTCGTGTCCGGCATGGGCGCCAAAGCGGCCGGCCTCCAGGCAGACGACGTCCTTGTGAGCATGGCCGGCCGCGAGACGGTGGGGTGGGCCTCATTGAGCGACGCCCTCGCATCCAAACAGGCCGGCGACACAGTAGAGGTCGTTTTCTATCGCGGTCCGGAAAAGCACACCGCACAGATGACCCTTTCCGGCCGGCCCATTCCCGAAATTCCGGAGACGGCCCAGGCCCTGGCCGCCGCACTCCGCGAACGCCATGCAGAGATTGAATCAGAGCTGGCAGCCTTTTTTGACGGCGTTAGCGATGCCGAGGCCGGATACAAGCCT
>JAWVYQ010000236.1:0-2701 GCA_033722615.1 Promineifilaceae bacterium (SeqCode) | reverse complement strand
TTGCGCCCACTCGATATTATTGGCCTCGTCAAAACGAGCCTTAACCTCGACGAGCACGGCGACCTGCTTGCCGCGTTCGGCCGCCTGGATTAGCGCCTGGACGATGGGCGACTCGTCGGAAGTGCGGTACAGCGTCTGTTTAATTGCCAACACGTTCTCGTCCACGGCGGCCTCCTCGACGAAGCGCTGGACGCTGGACGTGAACGATTCGTACGGGTGGTGAACGAGAACGTCTCCCTGGCGGATGATGGCGAAGATGTCGCGTGTGTCCTTCGTCTCCCCCTCGTGCACCAGACGGACCGGCACGACGGGCTCCCAGGGCGAATATTTGAACGCCGGCCGGTCCAGGTCGGCAATGCGGAAGCAGTCGGTCAGGTCGACGAGGCCCTCTACCTCGTACACGTCCTCCGGTTGCAGCTCCAGCTCGCGCATCAGCAGCCGTCGATCGTAATCGGGCATCGCCTGGGCTACTTCCAGGCGGACGACCGGCGCGAAGCGGCGCTCGCGCAGCTCCTCGGAAATCATTGACAGCAGATCTTCCGCTTCCTCTTCATCGCGGCGCAGGTCGGCGTTACGGGTGATGCGAAATGGGTGGACGCTGACGATCTCCATTCCGGGAAAGAGTTCGTCGACGTACCGGGCGACGAGTTGCTCCACAGGAAGAAAGGCGAGGACGTCCGGCCGGTCGGATGGCGGGGCCAGGTCATGCAGGGGGAGCCAGCGGCCGGGAGGCATCTTGAGGCGGGCAAAGTGAACGGTCCCATGCTGAGGATGGCGCAGAATCACGGCCAGGGAAAGGCTTAGATTGGAGATGAAGGGAAAGGGATGACCGGGATCGACGGTGAGCGGCGTGAGGATGGGGTAGATTTCGCGCCGAAAATAGTCGCGCAACGCTTCCTGCTGTACACCGTCGAGGTCGGCGTAATCGAAAATTTCTATGCCGGCCGCGTTGCGCAGCAAGGGCTTCAAGGTGCACTCCCAGGCGGCCGTCATCGTCTGGTGCATCACCTGCACGGCGTCGCGAATGAGGGTCAATTGCTCGGAAGGCGTGCGGCCGTCCGGGCTCAGCTTGCGCACGCCGGCTGCTTCCTGCCGCTTCAAGCCGCCCACGCGTTTCTGTACGAATTCGTCCAGGTTGCTGGCCGTAATGGCCACAAAGCGTACGCGCTCGAGTAAGGGTGTGCGGTCGTCGAGGGCCAGGTGCAGCACCCGCCAGTTGAAATCGATCCAGCTTAATTCTTGATTGAAGTAAAGAGTGGGATCCTTGAGATCGGCGCCGGGCGGAACCGGACGGGGGACAACGGCCCGAGGTACGGCAAAGCCCGGCGGACGGCCGAGCGGCCGGGAGGCAACTGCCGACGTCGGTGCCGCCGCGGTAGGGGACAGGGAAATCGTTTCGGCCATTCCCGTTCTCCAAAGCCAGAGCGAGCCATGCGGAGACCCGCCAACTTGAAGGGTGATTGAGCACAGTATACAGCTAAGAGAGGGACGTGCACAGTGAAAAAAAGCGGGCAAAGGGGCGAGGAACGTCATATCGCGGCCGGAGGAGAACGGGAAGACGCACCTGATGAAAAAAAAGACCCGGCGGTCGCGGCTTGAGCGTGATGTGGGCTACAATGACCGCGGCGCCAGGCCTCTTTTTCTGTGGGAACGACGTTAGCTGCCGAGTTGCGCCAATGTTAGCTTATAACGCGGTGCGTAACATCCCCCAACCGGATAGTCTCGTACCTGGTCAGGTGACCAGTATTCGCGCGACTTTCTCAGGCTATTGGCGCTGCCTTCGCTTTGACGTCGCCTGCCCCCGTCCACTCGCGCCAGGCCAACGTCCACAGGGCCGAGAAGACGGCGGACAGCGCACCTTGCAAGACGAATATGAGCGGCCAGAAGAGGCAGAGCAACAGCGTAGCCGGCAGCAGCAACAGCGTGATGACAATGCCGGCGAGAATCTGGATGAGAAAGATGACGATGGCCGACCCGATGTTATTCCAGAGAACGGACCAGCCCCGGCCGTAAGAGGCGAACACGCCCAGCCCTTCGAGCATGACGGCCCGGTTGGCGAAGGTACGCAACAGGGTGAGCACCAGAGCGATGGGGATGAGCACACATGCCAGCGGTATGAGGACGGCTGCCACGGCGCCGCCAACGGCAACGCGTGGGCCAAGGATCTGACTCAGGCCGGCCGCCCCGACTCCCATAGCCACGCCGATAAGAGCGAGGAGTACGGCCGGTATCGCCGGCAGAATGTTGACGCCGAGCAGCGTCCACAGGCGCTGCCAGCCGGCCGACCACGCCTGGCTGAGGCTCGTCGGCTGCCCCGCTTCGATATCGTCCACGCCGGCGATGAGGCCACCGCGGGCGACAGTCGAGACGACGAAGAGCACGAGACCCACAATCAAGGCGACGCAGAAGAGGAGGACGAGCAATAGCGCCGCCCCCCCTAAAGCCACACCGGCCTCGGGCGGCAGTTCAGGGATCGCGGGAAAGTCCGGCGGCGTCTGCGGCTGCGCCCCCTGCCCAAAGTTAAAATCTCCTCCATCGAAATTGTAGCTGAGGCCGCTGCCACTACCGCCTCCACCACCCAGGGCCACCAGAATGCCCAACACGATGAGAAACTTGTTTTCCCAGACGACGTTTACAGCCCGGCTGACGAGCCTTCCATAGTCCATTGTTAACTCCTTGTCTCTCTTGTTTGAAGTGTGTA
>JAWVYQ010000235.1:0-2751 GCA_033722615.1 Promineifilaceae bacterium (SeqCode) | reverse complement strand
GGGAGAAGATATTCGATATCACCGCCGCCATCTGCGGCGGTCGTATGCATCCCAACTGGTTCCGCATAGGCGGCGTGGCCCAGGATCTGCCCAACGGTTGGGCCGGTCTGATCCGCGATTTTCTCGACTACATGCCGCCGCGGCTGGACGAATATGATCGTCTGGTAATGAAAAACGGCATCTTCCGGGCGCGCACCGTAGGCGTCGGGCAATATACGCTGGAAGAAGCGATTGAATGGGGCGTGACCGGACCCGGGCTACGCGCCTGCGGCCTGGAATGGGACTTTCGCAAGAAGCGGCCTTACTCAGGCTACGACCAGTTTGATTTTGAAATACCGACGGCGACAAACGGCGACAGCTACGACCGCGCCGTCGTCCGCGTGGAAGAGATGCGCCAGAGCCTGCGCATTATCGAACAATGTGTGGACAACATGCCGTCCGGCCCCTACAAAGCCGACCATCCCCTGACCACGCCGCCGCGCAAGGACAAAACGATGGTCGATATCGAAACGCTCATCACCCACTTTCTCAGCGTCAGTTGGGGGCCCGTCATCCCGGCCGGCGAGGCTTTTTGCGGCATCGAGGCCACCAAAGGGAACAACGGCTACTATCTGATCAGCGACGGCGGCACCGAATCGTACCGCACGCGCATTCGCGCGCCGTCCTTCCCCCACATCCAGATGGTGCCCCTGATCAGCCGTGGTCTGACCGTACCCGATCTCTTGGCCATTCTGGGCAGTATCGACTTTGTACTGGCCGACGTCGACCGCTGAGCCACCTGTAAGGCGATAAGGAAACGTTAGATGTTGAGCGACGAAGAAAGACGCGAAATCGAAGCCGAAATAGCGCACTACGAATACCGGCAGGCCGCGTGCATCGAGGCCCTGAAGATTCTGCAGCGGACGCGGGGCTGGATCTCGGACGAAAGCATTCAGGATCTGACCGGCATCCTGGAGATGACGGCCGACGAGATCGACAACGTGGCCACTTTTTACAACCTGATCTTCCGTCAGCCGGTAGGCGACCACGTGATCCTGCTTTGTGACAGCGTCAGTTGCTGGCTGATGGGCTACGAGGAACTTCACAGCCATCTCCGTCAAGCCCTGGGCGTCGACTTTGGCCAGACCACCAAGGACGGCCGCTTCACACTGTTGCCCATGGTCTGTCTCGGTGCCTGCGATCACGCTCCGGTGATGATGGTCGACGAAGACCTACACCGCGATCTGACGGCAGAGAAAGTGGACGAGATTCTGGACAATTACCGGTAAAAAAGAACGGGCATGCCCCACAGATCGGGCATGTCTACCGAAACGGACAAACCTATGGACAAACCGCTGACACAAAATATCCGGCCAGGCGAGGAACCGCTGGACCTGAAGGCGTACGAGAATGCCGGCGGCTATCAGGCAGTGCGGCGCGCCCTGCGCGAATTGGCGCCGGCCGACGTCACCGACATGGTCAAACAATCGAACCTCAAGGGGCGTGGCGGCGCCGGTTTCCCCACCGGCACCAAGTGGAGCTTCGTGCCCATGGGCGACGATGCGCCCCGGCCGAAGTACATCATCGCCAACGCCGACGAGATGGAGCCGGGCACCTTCAAAGACCGCCTGCTGCTGGAGGGCGACCCGCACCAGATGGTGGAAGCCATGATCGTCAGCGGCTATGCACTCCAGGCAGAAGTAGGCTACATTTTCCTCCGCTGGGCCTACCGCATGGCCGCCCGTCGCCTGCGCCGGGCCATCGACGAAGCGTACGACGCCGGTTACCTGGGGCGCGACGTCCTGGGCTCCGGTTTTAATTTTGACCTCTACCTACACACGGGCGCCGGCCGCTACATGTGCGGCGAAGAGACCGGCCTGCTCAATAGCCTCGAAGGGCAGCGGGCCATCCCCCGCGCCAAGCCCCCCTACCCTCAGACCAGCGGTCTCTGGGGCCAACCGACCATCGTCAACAACGTCGAAACCCTCTACTGTGTGCCTCATATCGTCAATAACGGTCCGGAGTGGTTTAAAGAGCTGAGCCACACCGACGAGGGCGGAACCAAGATCTACGGCGCCAGCGGCAAGGTAAAGAATCCCGGCGCCTGGGAACTCCCCTTGGGCACGACGCTGCGCGAGATCATTGAAGAGCACGCCCAGGGTATGCAGGATGGCCTCAACTTCCGCGGCGCCCTGCCCGGCGGCGCCTCTACCGACTTCCTCGTCGCCGATCACATGGACGTGCGCCTCGACTTTAGCTCCGTGCAGGAGGCAGGTAGCCGCCTGGGAACGGGCACCGTCATCGTCCTCGACGACCAAACCTGCCCGGTAGGGCTGGTGCGCAACCTGGAGAGCTTCTTCGCCCAGGAGTCGTGCGGTTGGTGCACGCCCTGTCGCGAAGGGCTACCGTGGACGGCCCGCCTCTTGCAGGCGCTGGAAGAGGGCCAGGGCCGGCATCGCGATCTGGACGTGCTGGAGATGCACACGCGTTTTCTCGGCCCCGGCCGGACCTTCTGCGCTCTGGCGCCGGGCGCCATGGAACCGTTGCAGAGCGCGCTGAAATATTTCCGCGACGATTTTGAACAACACATCGAAGAAGGCCGTTGTCCTTACCGTAATGGAGGCAATTGATGGCGACCATTCACGTTGACGGCAAGACGTATGAAGTCGACGGCGAGAAAAATCTGCTGGACGTCTGCCTCGGTCTGGGGCTAGACCTGCCCTACTTCTGCTGGCACCCGGCGCTGGGGTCGGTGGGCGCCTGCCGCCAGTG
>JAWVYQ010000234.1:0-2906 GCA_033722615.1 Promineifilaceae bacterium (SeqCode) | reverse complement strand
CCGGAAGACGGTGGGCAACTGGGCCATCTTCTCCATGTCGATCACGGCCCGGATCCCCTCGTCTCGCCGCAGCATCATCGGGTCTCCCTCGCCGTCCACTCCCTCCATCGGCACCAATTCGCTGTGCCGGCCGGCCTCGGCCGCCTGCTGCGCCCGCCGGTGGCTCTCCGCCGCGTATTCATCCAGTTCCTGCCGTGAAATCCCCCACTTCTCGGCAATCCGTTCGGCGCTCTCCCCCTGGTGAATCAGCTCGTGCTGGGCCAGCAGATCCGGGTTTAGCTTCTCGAAGCCGCCGCCCAGATTGCTGAACATCGGCACGCGCGTCATATTCTCGACGCCGGCGCCGATGGCCAGCTGCATATCTCCGGCGGCGATCGCCTGCGCAGCGAAGTGCACGGCTTGCTGGCTGGAACCGCACATACGGTCTAACGTCACGGCCGGTACCTCGGGCGGAAATCCGGCCAGGAGCGTCGCCAGCCGGCCGACGTTTGCCGCCTGCTCGCCCACCTGCGTCACGCAACCGGTAATCACGTCCTCCACCTGCGCCATCTCTACCCGCCCGCGCGCCACCAGCTCCTGCAAGGCACAGGCCAGAAGGCCGTCCGGCCGGGTCTCGCGATAAGCTCCGTCACGTTTGCCGAAAGGCGTGCGCACCGCTTCTAAAATCACTGCATCAGCCATATCCTTCCTCCACTCAATTGGCGCCGGCCGGCGCCCATCACGTTTGTCACCGCGCTCCAGGCGGCCCCATTCTAGCAGGCCGGCGGCGGGAAACAAAGGCCTTTGCTTTACCCGAACGTTTGTGCTAAAATAGAGCTGTTATTGGCTTTGGCGCCGGCCGGAACATGGCGGCCAAAAATGGCGAAGCATCTAAAGAGGAACAGCAAGATGTGTGGAAGATTTACGCTACTTATCCCCGGAGAAGAGCTGGCTGCAACCCTTAATCTTCCCCAACCGCCGACGCTGGCCCCCCGCTACAACATTGCCCCCACCCAGCCGGTGGCGGCCGTGCGCCTCCACCCGGGCACCGGCCAACGTGAACTGACCCACCTGCACTGGGGCCTTATCCCTTTCTGGGCGGATGATCCGGGCATCGGCTCGCGGATGATCAACGCCCGCTCCGAAACGGTGGGTGAAAAACCGTCCTTCCGCGCCGCCTATCGCTATCGTCGCTGCCTCATCCCGGCCAGCGGTTTCTACGAGTGGCAGAAGCAAAACGGCCACAAGCAACCGTACTATGTCCACCACGCCGAGGGAGACCTGCTCGCTTTTGCCGGCCTCTGGGAACATTGGCAGGGGGACGACGGCTCAGAGATCGAGTCCTGCACCATCCTCACGACCCAACCCAACGACGTGGTACGGCCGATCCACAATCGCATGCCCGTCATCCTGGAACCGGCCGACTACGGCGTCTGGCTCCAGAGCGACGGCAGCAACCAGGACGAACTCCAGCACCTCCTGCGCCCCGCCCCCGAGGAGATGCTGGAGGCCTACCCCATCAGCACTTACGTCAATCGGCCGCAGAACGAAGGCCCGGAGTGCATCGCCCCCCTGGAAGAGGCCTGAACCTCCCCGGCAACGCCAGAAACTGCGGAAAATGCAGAAATCATGAGCAACATGAACAACTTGAACAACTTGCTCGTCGTGACCGGCCTCCCCATCTCCAACTGATTGATCCCGAAGGAACGCTACGTGATTGACGTCGACGCTTATCTGGAGCGAATCAACTACCGCGGCCCGCTGGATCCGTCGGCCGAGACGCTGCGGCGATTGCACGTCGCCCACATGCACACCGTCCCCTTCGAGAATCTGAGCATCCACGCGGGCGAGCCCATCGTCCTGAATGACGAGGCGCTGTTCGACAAGATCGTGGCACGCAACCGGGGCGGTTTCTGTTACGAGTTGAACGGGTTATTTTCCACGCTACTGCGGGCGTTGGGATTCGACGTCGCCAGGCTTTCGGCCGGCGTGATGATTCCCGAAAGAGGGTTCGGGCCGCCGTTCGACCACATGACGCTCCTGGTCACGCTCGAAGAGCGATGGCTGGCCGACGTAGGCTTTGGCGACTGCTTCCACGAACCGCTGCGGCTGGACGAGCGCGGGGAACAGGCACAGGGCGAGCGCGCCTACCGCGTCGACCGCGAAGGCGACCGGCTGACGCTGTGGCAACGGGATCGGGATGGGGAGTGGGCGGCCCAGTACCGTTTTGGCCTGACGCCCTACGATTACGAGGATTACGCCGAGATGTGCCGCTACCACCAGACCTCGCCCGAGTCCTCCTTTACGCAACGCACCGTCTGCTCGCGGGCCACGGCCGAGGGGCGGGTAACGGTGAGCGGAATGCGCCTGATTACCACGCGCAACGGGGAGAAACGGGAGGAGAAGCTGGAGGACGAGGCGGCGCGTGCCGAAGCGCTGCGCACGCACTTCGGTTTCGACTGGCCAGGGGGCGCCTAGCTTTCCTCAGCCTTGAAATACGCGACCGTCCGCTCCAAGCCCTCCTCTAGCGATACGGCCGGCTCCCAGCCCAGGTCGCGGCGCGCTTTGTCGTAGGTCAGGTAGATGCGCCGCGTCTCCCCCACTTTCGCCGGGCCGTGTACGCGCTCCTTCTCGTAATGCGTTATCTCGCGCAGGAGGTCGAAAAGCGCGTTGACGCTGGTCCCCCGGCCGGTCCCCAGATTGTAAATGCCGTTCTCTCCGGCCTCCACCGCCAGCAGGTTGGCCCGGGCGCAATCGCCCACGTAGACGAAATCCCGCTCCTGCCGGCCGTCGCCGTTGACCACAGCCTGCTCGCCCCGCAGCATCTGCCCTGTAAAGATGGCGACCACGCCGGCCTCACCGTGCGGATCCTGGCGCGGGCCGTAGACGTTGGGATAGCGGAGCACGGTGTAATCGAGGCCGTCGTT
>JAWVYQ010000233.1:0-3088 GCA_033722615.1 Promineifilaceae bacterium (SeqCode) | reverse complement strand
GACGCGCCCAATCTGGTGGCCGGCGCCAACGAGGAAGGGTATCATCTGCGCAACGTCAATTATGGCCGTGACTACGAAGCGGACGTCGTGGCGGACATTGCCGCCGCTCAGGAGGGAGACAGCTGCCCGCGCTGTGGAACGCCTATGAATGTCTCCCGCGGTGTGGAAGTCGGTAACATCTTCAAATTGATGACCCGCTTCAGCGAGGCGATGGACGCTACCTATGCGGATGAGGACGGTGAGGCCAAACCGATCGTCATGGGCTCGTACGGCATTGGCGTAGGCCGCTTGATGGCCTGCATTGCCGAGGAGCATAACGATGAGTATGGCCTTATCTGGCCCATCACAGTGGCGCCGTACGACGTCCACCTCGTCGCCCTGCGTGGCGCTGAGGAGGTGGCCGACGAGCTGTACAATCGCTTGCGTGCGGCCGGGCTGGACCTGTTGTATGACGATCGCGACGAAAGCCCGGGGGTTAAATTTAACGACGCGGACCTCATCGGCGTGCCCATTCGCCTCACCGTCGGCAGCCGTTCGCTGGATCAGGGCGGTGCCGAACTGAAGCTGCGCCAGGAGGACGATCGTGAACTCGTGCCGCTGGACGACGTCGAAGAGCGGGTGAAGGACGTGAAAAATGCTTTGCTGGAGGCGATAGATGCGCGCGTCGTCGAAGTACCCTTTGCAGAGTGAGGCCGGCTGACACGAAGGGGTGCCTTCGCCTTCAAGCGTGGCAGTTAGACGGTCGTTAGCGTGGCCGCACACTCTATTCTAACCAGGTTGTAAGGCTGTGTTGGAGGGCGACATATGAAAAGGACGGAAAATTCCTTCTGGGCCCGTTTCGCCACCGAAATTGACGAGTCTGAGCTTCAAGATCCCGGCGTTCTTACGGTCGTAAAGATCATCTGGTACACGGTCCGCGGCTTCTTCACCGAGCGGCCGGGTCAGATTATCTTTACGACCTTCTTCCTCATCATGCTCTGGGGAACCCACGGAAAGATGGAGCTGCTGGGGGAGGTGTGGCCCGCGTGGCGCGGTCCCGGTTCGGATCCCGCCACCCGGCCGTCGCTCATCCCCGGAGTGCCCTGGGATCACGAATTGATCTCTTTTGCCGGTGGCTTCATCCTGCTGGTCGTCATCCCCACCCTCGTCATCCGCTTCGGTTTCAAGCGCCCCCTCGCCGCCTATGGCCTCGGGCTGCCGCCGCCGGGACGCCGTTCGTTGGCCGCTCTGACCTTCGTCCTGCTGACGCTGGTCAGCCTACCGGCCTTCTGGCTGGGCGCCCGCATTCCCGAGATGCGCGCTACTTACCCTCTCTATCGTGGGCTTTCGGGCGACGCAGGAGAATTTCTCCTTTATCAGCTCTCCTACCTTCCCTTCTTCATCGTCATCGAGTTCATCTTCCGTGGCTACCTCCTCTTTGGCCTGGCCCACGTCATGGACCGCGACGTTCAGAATGGTGACGAAGGGCATCCCGGGCCCTTCTACTTTCATAAATACGCTGTTCTCATTCAGATGCTTTCCTACACAGCATGGCATTTGGGGAAACCATTGCCGGAGTTGTGGGGGACGTTGGTGTGGGGCCTGGCGGCCGGAGCCACGGCCTATGCCATTCGCTCGGTGTGGCCCATCATTCTTTCTCACTGGCTCCTGAACGTTTTCATGGACGCGCTCATCGTCTACGGGCCGTAGCCGGCTTGTGAGATCGCAAACGTAAGGCTGGTGTTCGGTGCCGGCCGTCGTGGGCTTGTGCTGCTAATCGGCCGTGATGGCGTTCCCCTCGCTACGGCACTCACACGCCTCCTTAACCACGTCGCCGCGCACCAGAAAGCCGTCGTATTCGCGGCCGGTTCCCTGAGACTCCCAGCCACCCATCACAAAGGGTAGGGTTCCGTCGGCCGATACCCAGCGGCCGTTGTAGGTGCGGGCGATGTGGACGTGAGTGCCGTTGGAAAAGCCGCCTTCGCAGGACGGATGCCCCAGCGGATCTCCCGTCTCGACGCGCGTCCCGACCGCTACCCGGTCCCGGCTCTCCAGGTGCATGTAGGTGATTGCCCAGCCAGTACCGGCGTAGCCGTCGCTGTCCAAGTCCACGACGACGGCGCCAAAGTCGCTGCGCGTGACGACGCCGGGAGCCATGGACCGCGCCCAGGCGTCCGACGGATAGCAGCCCAGTTGCTCGTGGTGGGGGACAAAATCCAGCGCCGCCCAGGCGGAGCCAGGAGCCCACCCGCCATGCGGGCCGCCCGTATAGAACCACGTTTCGCCGCTGGCCCAAGGCAGGCTGAGCGTGGGTTGGGCCAGGTCGGGCGGCCACAGCGGATCCACTGAATAGGCAAAAGGGTTGCCGAAGAGACGGCTGAAGGTGGCGAAAAAGCCGGTGGGACCCACGTCTTCCAGCCACCGCTCGTACGTGGCCCCGTCGTGCGCGCCAAGCCAATGTTGCACGCCCGTTGTGCCGTCGTTCACGTCGCGGGCAAAGGCAACGCGCGTCTCATCACCCACCAGGAAGCTGGTTACGCCTCCTTCGGCGCGGCCGTAGTAGCCCCGGTTCAGTTGGTCGGCGGTCCAGCCTAGCTGCTTGTACAGGCCCTCGTGGCCGGCCTGCACTCTTTGCATGGGATACGCCTCTTCGGCCGGCGCCGGCTGGGTGAGCCACCCGCTGCGATATTCCAGAGCCGCCAGCAGCAGGCGCGGGTTGACGCTGAAGCGGTCGGCCACCAGTTGAACGATTTCGGGTCCACTCAGCTGTTGGTCCTCCACCGTTTCCTGATACTGTAGCAGGTAACCGCCGAAATGGGTGGCGACGGAGCGCACGTCAAAGTCGCGGGCGGCCGGGCCATAAACCAGTTCGCTGTCGGGGATAATCTTAAAGCTTGGGCTCGTCAACGTGGCGTCACCCGGTACCCGTATCACCTGGCCTACCGTCAGGAAGTCGGCGTTGGAGAGGTTGTTGAGAGCCATAAGCTCGGCCACGCTGATGCCGTAGCGGCTGGCAATATATGCCAGATTCTCGCCAATATCTACCGTGTGTGTCAGATATAGGCCGCCGTCCGCCGTCGGCGCGCGCGTCGGGTCCGGTGTGGGCGTC
>JAWVYQ010000232.1:0-3147 GCA_033722615.1 Promineifilaceae bacterium (SeqCode) | reverse complement strand
TCTGCACGACTTCCCGGCCGGCTTCTCTTGCCCAATGGTTGGCTTCCTGGAGCAGGTCGGAGACGCTCTGCATGTGGGTGGTGATCCGTTCCTTGTCACTCACGACCCGGGCGCCATATTCGATGACGCGGGCTACGGCGCCCCGGTCGAAGGGCAGCAACTCGTTCTGTTTGGCCATGGAGGCGATGAGGCGCGCGTACGCTTCGTCGTTGTCGTCGTTGCGCTCCATCTCGTCCTCGAAATCAACCATTACTTTGAACAGTTCGCCGAATTCGGGGTCGTACTGGTAGAGGAGATAATAGAGCAGCCGCTCGCCGAGCAGGATGACTTTTACGTTCAGCGGGATCGGTTCCGGTTCCAGGGAAACGGTGCTGATGAGGCTGTACATCTGCCCCAGCGACTCGATAGTTACCTCTTGCGAGCGCAGCGCCCGTTTCAGACTCTCCCAGGCGTAGGGTTGCAGGAGGAGCTTGCGCGCATCCAGTAGAAGATATCCGCCGTTGGCCTGGTGGAGGGCGCCGGGCTTGATCAGGGTGAAGTTGGTGATAAGGGCGCCCATTTGGGACATGTGCTCAGTGCGGCCGACGAGGTTCTGGTACGTGGGTAGCTCCTGGTGGATAACGGGCGCGCCTTCCGTTTCGCTGTTATCCACGAGCAGGTTGACCTCGTATTCGGTAAAGCTGGGGGGCTGGGCCTGGGGACGGCGGCCGCGCATCATCATCGCCAGCGGGTTCCCGTCTTCCTGTTGCTGTTGTTGCAAGAAGTTATCGACGTTTTCGATAACGTGGTTTTGCACCGACTCGAGATAGTCGAGCACCTCGTCCAGGTCTTCGTACTTTTCCTTGAGGTCCTCGAAGAGGGGCTCGACCGTGAAGGTGGCGACTTCTTGCTGTAGCTCCTTGAGCCGCTCGCGAATCTCCTTCTGCCACTGGGGCATCTGGCGCATGATCCGCTGCAGCTCTTCTTGCAGTTCCTCTACCTCAGCCTGGACCCGCTTTTGCTCGTCGTCGGGCAGACTGAGGAAATCCTTGGGTGGGACGACTTCTCCTTCGCGCATGGGGGCGAAGGCCAGGCCGTTGGGCGTCTGCACCAGGGCGATGTCTTTCTCCTGAGCCCGTTCTTTGAGTTCTTCGAAGGCCTGTTCCTGTCGCTCGCGCAGCTCTTCTTCCACTGCCTGTCGCTGGGCGTGGTACTCTTCGGTCTCGAAGGCGGCGGGAATGACTGCCTGGAGCTCCTCCACCAGCTTGCGCATATCTTCGCACAGCTCGAGCCCGCGCCCGGCCGGCAGGCTCATCGCTTCTGGTTTGTGTTCCTGGTCAAAATTGTGAACGTACACCCAGTCCGCCGGAACTGACTCGCCGGCCGCCTTTTCCTCGATGATGTCGTGGATGGTGGCGTATTTGCCCAGCCCATGCGGACCCAGCGCGTACATGTTGTACCCTTTCTGCTGGATGCCAACGCCGAACTGCACCGCCTCTATCGCTCGTTCCTGGCCGATTACGTGGTCGATTTCGTCCAGTTCGGCCGTGGTTTCAAAGGAAAAGCGGTCAGGATCCGTGTGCTGGAAGAGTTGCTCGGGGTTCAACGGTTCTACGGGTGTCATGTTTTGCTCCTGCTTGAAATGCTGATCATTGCTCCGGCCCTTTTATTCTAATGTCCATTCTACACGAGACCAAGCAAGCTGGCGACAGTGTAGCAGTTCTAAATATAATGGGAATTTACCCTCCGGGAGGCTCCGTAACACGCGGTGAAGCGCGTCGCGCAGCCTTTTCGACGTTCTTGACCAGCCTCCCGGAGGGTGCGCTGCAAAGAAAACGGTTCTCGAGGGATGGCAGATGCCGGGGTCAGGCCAGGGTCTCGAGACGCTCGCGCAACTCTTCCCTCTCTGCCCGGTAGCGGGCCAGCTTGTCGCGCTCCTTCTGCACGACGTCTTCCGGAGCCTTTTCGGAAAATGGTCCGTCGAGCAAGTTGGTGAGGCGCTCGATCTGGCTCTCCACGTCGGACAACTCGCCGGTCAGGCGCTCTCGCTCCTGCTCCACGTCTACCATGCCGGCCAGCGGCAGATAGGCGGCGACGTCGCCCACGGTTACGGTGACGGCGTCTTCAGGCGCTTCGACGTGGGTGGCGATCTCCAGCTCGTCGTCGTCCAGGCGGGCGAGAAAGATGAGGGTGTCGCGTTGGGAGGTCATGAACGGGGCTAGGTCGCCGGCCGCGATGTGCGCGGCGACGTATTTCCCCGGCTCGACGTTGTATTCGGCGCGGGTACCGCGAATGCCACGCACGAGTTCGCGCACCCGTTCCCAGCTGGCGGCCGCTTCGGGGAACGCGGCGCCCGGTTCGGGCCAGTCGGCGATAATCAGGGCGGGCTCGGCGGCCGGTTCGATGCCGTTGTCCACTTCGCCCAGGGCCTCCTGCAACTGTTGCCACACGGCTTCGGTGACGTAAGGAATGTAGGGGTGTAGCAGGCGCAGCGTCTGGTCCAGGACGTAGGTTAGCACGTTGAGCGTTGTCCAGGCCCGGCCGCCGCCTTCTTCTAGTTGCACTTTCGCCGTTTCCACGTACCAGTCGGCGAAATCGCCCCAGAGGAATTCGTATATCTGGCGACCGGCCTCGCCGAATTGATAGCCGTTCATGAGGCGGTTGGTCGTCTGGACGACGTCGCTGAGGCGCGTGAGGATCCATTTGTCGGCGCCTGTCAGCGCCTCCTCATCCGGCGCGCTCCGGCCGTCGCCCTCTGTGGCCGTTTGCTCCCGTGCTCCGGCTGCGGCCAGATCCCACGGGGCGGCCGGGGCGTCGTCCTTGCTGACCTGTTCCAGATTGCGCACGATGAAGCGGGTCACGTTCCAGATCTTGTTGGCGAAGTTGCGGTTGCTGGCGACCTTATCGAGGGAGAGGTTGAGGTCGTTGCCCGGCGTGCCGCCGGTGAGTAGGGTGAAGCGCAGGGCGTCGGTGCCGTATTCGTCGATCACTTCGAGGGGATCGACGACGTTGCCGGCTGTTTTACTCATCTTCCCGCCGTGCTCGTCGCGCACGAGGCCGTGGAGGTAGATGGTGTGGAAGGGGATGTCGTTGGTGTAGAGGAGGCTGCTCATGACCATGCGCGCCACCCAGAAGAAGAGTCTTTCGTACCCTGTTTACTTGTCGTCG
>JAWVYQ010000231.1:0-3199 GCA_033722615.1 Promineifilaceae bacterium (SeqCode) | reverse complement strand
GTGGCCCTCATCCGCGCCACCGGACATGACCGCGTTTTCCTGGTAGGCCACGATTGGGGCGCCGCCGTCGCCTGGTGGGTGGGCGTCAAATATCCCGAACTGCTCAAACGGCTCGTCATCCTCAACGTGCCCCACCCCATCGTCATGGCCCGCCACACGCGCCAGAGCGTCGAGCAGATACTGCGGAGCTGGTACATCTTCTTCTTCCAGATCCCCTGGCTGCCGGAAATCGTCTTCCGCGCGGCCGGCTACCGCTTCGGCCGGGAAATATTGACCGCCAGCAGCCGGCCCGACACCTTCGACGTCGGCGATCTACGAGCCTATCGTCGTGCCTGGTCCCGGCCGGGCGCGCTGACCGGCATGATTAACTGGTACCGCGCCACCCGCCAGACGCGAACAGAACGCCTCCCCTCTCTGCGCGTCACGGCGCCCACCCTCATCCTCTGGGGCGCGCACGACGTCGCCCTCAGCCGGCCCCTCGCCCCCAAGAGCCTGGAAATGTGCGACGACGGCCACCTCGTATTCATCGAAGAGGCCACCCATTGGGTACAACACGACGAGCCCGCCCGCGTCAACCACCTGATTCTGTCCTTTTTGGAGGAATGAACGACTACTGATAAGTAGAGCAAGATGGCTTCTTGCTCGATCCATTAGCCAACTGACCAACACCGCGTGAGCGATGAAAACGATACAAAAAGCAGTCGCCTACATCACCTGCCGCGAACACCTCCTAGTCTTCCGGCAACCCGAGAGCCCAGAAGCCGGCATCCAGGTCCCGGCCGGCACCATCGAGCCTGACGAATCACCCGCCAGGGCCGTCCTCCGCGAAGCCCACGAAGAAACCGGTCTGGACGACCTCGCCATCCGCACCTCCCTGGGTACCTGCGACTTCCAGTTCGAACGGCCGTCCGGCCAGCGCGAGCGCGTGCGCCGCCACTACTTCCACCTCGAATGCCACACAGCGGACGTCACCCGGCGCTGGATCCACCTGGAACAAAACCCCTCCGAGGGTCTACCCGACCCTATCCCCTTCGAACTCTACTGGGTAAAATATCCCGAGGACGTGCCGCCCCTCAGCGGCTACCTGGACGAAATGTTGGCGGCCCTTCCTGACGACATATAGTTGCCGTCGCCCAGTTTCCCGGAAACTTAACCGGATACAATGGCCGTATTGCGCATGACCAGTTTCCGGGAAACTTTACCGTGTGCACTATGAGGACACCGTGAACGCCAACCAATTACTTGCCGAACTCGAGAGCGAACTCGAAGCTCTGCCCGAAAAACGCACCGCGCCCATGCGCCGCGTCCGACGCGCCTTCCCCCACCGCCTGAAAGACCAACCGGCCGCCCGCGTCAAACGCGAAGACACCAACAAACTCAAAACCGGCCTCAAGAACCCGTAGCCCCTCACTTTCCTGGAAACTCCTTTTTTGCCCCCCACCCATTCCCCTGCTATACTACCGGCCGGACCACAACCACATACCACAACGACCGCGAACGGAAGGAGTAAGCGGACCAGAGGCCCCAGAGAGTGAAGGTCACAGGCTGCAAGCCTTCACGGCCCAAAGCCGCCGAACGTCGTCCGGGAGTCGCCAGGGTGAACGGCGACTTGCGCTGCAAGTCGCCCGGGCAATGTGTTCGCACGTTGCTGATAAGTAGCTCCGGCCGGGTGCGCCCGTTACCGCGCCAGAGCGTCCGAACGCCGTTTCCCATTTGTAGCCCGGTTATTCATGACCGGGCGGGCCTACAAACAAAACACAACGGAAACGATCGCGTTCGGGAAGCAAGGTGGTACCGCGTGAGCGGCCGTTGGCACTCTCTCGTCCTTGTACGGATGAGAGAGTTTTTCTTTTTACACAGTTAGACCGCTTGTTTCCCGGAAACTCGTGTGCGCGGACCGTCACTGTAGCGCCAGGAGTTTCCTCATTCCAGAGCCGTTTCCGGGAAACTCATTCGTTACATCTGCAGGAAGGAATAAGGAGACAATCCAATGCCCGACATGCCCAAGGCCTATGACTTTTCAGAGACCGAAGAGCGCCTGTACGACTGGTGGGAAGAGAGCGGCTGGTTCCGGCCGGAAGCCCGCCCCAAAGACGCCGAACCCTTCACCATCTCCATCCCCCCGCCCAACGTCACCGGTGAGCTGCATATGGGGCACGCCATGTTCGTCTCCCTCGAAGACCTCATGATCCGCCGCGCCCGCATGCAGGGCCGCGCCGCCCTCTGGGTCCCCGGCACCGACCACGCCGGCATCGCCACCCAGTTGCAGATCGAACGCCAGTTGAAGCGCGAGGGCACGTCCCGCCGCGAAGTGGGGCGCGAGGAATTTCTGCGCCGCTGCTGGGCCTGGCGCGAAAAGTACGGCGGCTACATCACCCAACAGTTGCGCCGCCTGGGCGCCTCCTGCGACTGGACGCGCGAGCGCTTCACCCTCGACGAAGGTCTGAACCACGCCGTCAACGAGACCTTCGTCCGCCTCCACCGCATGGGCCTCATCTACCGTGGCGAATACCTCGTCAACTGGTCACCCGGCCTGCAAACGGCCGTCAGCGACCTCGAAGTCGAATACAGCGAAGAACCGGGCACCCTCTACTACTTCAAATACCCCGTCAAAGAAGGCGGCCACATTCCCGTCGCCACCACCCGCCCCGAAACCATCCTCGGCGACACCGCCGTCGCCGTCCACCCCGACGACGAGCGCTTTCAGGAATTCGTGGGCAAGACCGCCCTCGTCCCCATCCTCAACCGCGAAATCCCCATCATCGCCGACGACTACGTCGACCTCGAATTCGGCACCGGCGCCCTCAAGATCACGCCCGGCCACGACCCCAACGACTTCGAGATCGGCCGCAAACACGACCTGGAACTGGTCAACGTCATGAACCGCGACGCCACCCTCAACGAGAACGCCGGCCCCTACGCCGGCATGGACCGCTTCGAGGGGCGCAAAGCGCTCTGGGCCGACATGGAAGCCGAAGGGCTGACCCTGCGCACCGAAGATTACACGCTCAACGTCCCCCGCAGCCAGCGCGGCGGCGAAGTCGTCGAGCCCCTCGTGAGCCGTCAATGGTTCGTCGACGCCGAGCCCATGGCCAAGATGGCGCTGGAAGCCGTGCGCAGCGGCCGCATCCGCATCGTGCCCGAGCGCTTCGTCAAAGTGTGGGAAAATTGGCTGGAGAACATCCGGCCGTGGTGCATC
>JAWVYQ010000230.1:0-3206 GCA_033722615.1 Promineifilaceae bacterium (SeqCode) | reverse complement strand
GCCTCGTCCTCGCCGGCCAACTCTGCGCTCAAACGGGCAAGCTGGCTCTCGCGGATCACGGCCACCGAAGCGATGGTGTCGCCGTCGCGCATGTCCATAACGGTGACGCCTCGAGAATAGCGACCCTGTCGCGATACGTCATCGACCGACGTGCGCAAGATAATGCCGTTGGCCGAGATACAGGTGACTTCGTCCTGACCGGTGACTACGCGGGCACTGACGATCTTTCCGGTGAGCTGGCTGAGCGTCATGGCGCGCACGCCTTTGCCGTAGCGACTTTGCCGCCGGAACTCGTCCAGCGGCGTGCGCTTGCCGAATCCTTTCTCGGTGATCAACAACAAATCGCCGTCGGGCGTCACCACGTCCACGCCGGTAATGCGATCACCTTTGGCCAGACGCATGGCGTAAACGCCGGCCGCCGTGCGCCCCATGGGGCGCACGTCCTCTTCGATGAAGCGGATGGCTCGACCCTCTTCGCTGACCAGGATCAGATCCTGGCCGCCCTGCGTCAGCTTGACCCAGCCCAACTCGTCGCCTTCATCGAGGTTGACGGCAATGAGCCCGGACGGCCGCACGTCGCGAAAGGCACTCACGTCCACCCGTTTAATGCGGCCGTTGCGCGTGACCATCGTCACATATTCGGCACCATCAAAGCTATGGACGGCGACGGCCGCCGTGACCTTTTCGTCCGGCATCAGGGGCAGGACGTTCATCAAGGAACTGCCCTTGGCCGTGCGGTCATACTCCGGTATCTGGTAAGCGCGTTCGGAATAGACCTTTCCCTGGTCTGAGAAGAAGAGAATGCTGTCCAGGGTGGCGGCCGCAAAGAGGTGCTCCAACTCGTCTTCATCGCGCGTGCCCATACCGATGAGGCCCTTGCCGCCCCGCTGCTGCTTGCGATAAGCGTCCACGGGCGTGCGCTTAACATAACCTCGGCGCGTGATAGAAATCAACACGGCCTCATCCTGGATCATGTCCTCGATATCCAGTTCCGGATCCAGTTCAGGCGCAACGCGCGTGCGGCGCTCGTCGCCATACTCCTCTAAGAGGTAGTCCAGATCCTCCACGATGAGGGCCAGCACCTTCTTCTTATCCGCTAGGATGCTCTGGAGATGCTGGACGTGGTCCCGGATCTCTGCATACTCCTCCTGAATCTTTTGCCGTTCCAGCGCTGCCAGACGGCGCAGTTGCATATCGAGGATGGCGTTGGCCTGCTCTTCGGAGAGACCGAACTTCTCCATCAACTGGGCGCGGGCGCTTTCCACGTCTTCAGCGTTGCGGATCGTTTCGATAACGTCGTCCAGGTGGTCAAGGGCGATCAGCAACCCTTCCAAAATATGTTGCCGTCGCAACGCCTTATCCAGCTCAAATTGGGTGCGGCGGGTGATGACCTCGATCCGGTGGTCGACGTACACTTGAAGGGCGCGCTTCAGCGACAGGAGGCGCGGCTCGCGGTCGATAAGGGCCAGCGTCTGAACCCCAAACGTCGTCTGGAGCTGCGTGTGTTTATAGAGCTGGTTGAGCACTTTCATCGGCTGGCAACCCCGCTTCAGCTCGATGACGATCGAAATACCCCGCCGGTCCGATTCGTCGCGCAGGTCGGCGATGTTGTCGATGACTCCCTTATTGACCAGTTCGGCAATCCGTTCGATGAGGCTGGCCTTATTGACCTGGAAGGGCAGTTCTGTAACGTTTATACGCTGGCGGTCAGAACGGCCGGGCATCTCCTCAATCTCGGCCACGCCACGCACGATGACGCGTCCTCTGCCGGTAGCGTAGGCGCTCTTGATGCCGTCAATGCCGACGATGATACCGCCGGTGGGAAAGTCCGGCCCGGTCACGAACTGCATCAAATCTTCCAGCGTGACGTCGTCCTGGTTGTCGTAGTGTTCGATCAGGTATTTGATGGCGTCGCATAACTCGCCAAGATTGTGGGGAGGGATGTTGGTGGCCATGCCTACGGCGATGCCCGAGGAGCCATTCAGCAACAGGTTGGGTAGCCGCGCCGGAAGCAGCGCCGGCTGCATCAGACTGTCGTCAAAGTTGGGAACGAAATCGACGGTATCTTTGTCGAGATCTTCCAGCAACTCCATGGCGATGGGCGCCAAACGCGCCTCGGTGTAACGCATGGCGGCCTGGCTGTCGCCGTCAACGCTGCCGAAGTTGCCCTGGCCATCGACCAGCGGGTAGCGCATAGAAAATTCCTGGGCCATGCGCACCATCGCATCGTAAACGGCAGAATCGCCGTGGGGATGGTATTTGCCCAAGACCTCGCCCACAATGCGCGCACTCTTTCGGTGAGGTGAATTCGGCCGGATACCCATGTCGTCCATGGCGTAAAGGATGCGCCGGTGGACGGGCTTCAACCCGTCGCGCGCGTCGGGGAGTGCGCGCGAGACAATCACGCTCATAGCGTAATCGAGATACGACTCCCGCATCTCTTTGTTGATGTCGATCTGATTTACCGTTCCGATGTCCAACGTTCCCTTCCGTCGCTCTTGCGCTAAAGAAAAAAGCCCACTACAAACCGGGCGTTCTCACACCGGCTATGCAGTGGTTTACACCCACTCAATTATACCCCAAATCGGGGAAATGAACGAATTGGAAGATCGCGGAAAGCTCCGGCGAAGAGGGGCGGAGCCAGGGCGGCTACACCGTTACGGCCGGGGCGACACCGGAACCGGTTGCAGGGGAACGTCGCCGGCCGTCAGCGTCACCTCGTCTTCGTCGTCCAGCGCCCTGGTCTTGACGTAGCCCAGGGCAACAGGCCCTTGCGGCCCATCGGCCGCCGAGGTTACCGTGCCTGCAGAGCGGCTGCCGGCTTCGATCTCCATACCCGCTTCCAGGGGCGCCGCCGGATGTAGCTGTGCCAGCTGCTTGGCCAGCCGGCCGCGGCTTTCCATGCGGGCAATGATCTCCTGCCCAATGTAGCACCCCTTGGCAAAGGAGACGTCTGCCCACAATCCGGCTTCCAGCGGAATGTAATCCTCGCTGATTTCGCGGCCCAGGCGCGGCAGGCCCTCCTCGATCCGCAAATATTCAAACGCCTCTTCACCGGCCGGGACAATGCCCGCGGCCGACAAGCTGTCTTCCACGTTGTCCCGGTCTTCCACGTCACACATTACAAAGTAGCCGCCACCGGCTACGGGATCTGTCTTATGCAGGTACGCGAAGGCACCGTCCAGTTCGAGCTGCCGCCAGTGGTG
>JAWVYQ010000229.1:0-3262 GCA_033722615.1 Promineifilaceae bacterium (SeqCode) | reverse complement strand
GGCAGACTGGAAATTCCGCTGACGGGCGTCCAGCCCACCGGCGGTCCGGGCCAGTTGACGATCCGCGTCTGGTCGAGCAACCAATCTCCGGCCGATCCCGACCACCATCTGCAAGTGTGGTTGAACGGCTACGAGCTGGCCAACCATTTTTGGGACGGCATCCGACAAGAAACGCTGCACCTGACGCTCACGGACGGCGTTCTCAAGCCGGCGACTAATCTGCTGGTGCTCAGCGTACCGGGCGATACGGGCGCGGCCGGCGAGTCGATCTTCCTCGATTGGATCCGGCTGAAATACGAAGGTCGCTTAAACATGGAACGGGGACAACTGATGTTTCGCAGCGATGCGGCCAACCTTCGCGTTAGCGGAGCCGAAGACGAGGCTCTCATCTTCGACGTCAGCGACCCGCTGGCCCCCGTGCTCCTCATTAACACCGAGATTGAAGACGGCGTGTTACGTCTCTCAGGCACCGAGGACGACGCGGAAAGCGTCTACCTGGCGCTGAACCCGCGCCAGGCTATCCGGCCGCGGATAGAACCGGCGCCGAAGTGGGATGCGCCACTACGTGAGGCCGAACGCGGGGCCGACTACGTCGCCATCGTCCCGCCTGCTGCGGGATTCGACGACGCGCTCCAACCCTTATTGGACCACCGTCGGGCTCAGGGGCTGCGGACCTCGACCGTGCCCTTGCGGCAGGTCTATGACGAGTTCGCCCACGGGCGAGAAAAACCAGAAGCTATCCGTGCCTTTCTGGCCCATGCCGCGAGCGAGTGGAATCCGGCCCCGCGCTTCGTGTTGCTTGTGGGCGACGCCTCTTACGACGTGAACGACTATACGGCCGGCCCCAACCGTAACTTACTCCCCACTTATCTGGTCTTTACCGAATTCACCGGCTACGTAGCCAGCGACTCGTGGTTTACGACGTTTGATAGCACGCCGGTGCCCTCGGTAGCGATCGGGCGCCTGCCGGCCCAGTCGGGCGAACAATTGGAGGTAATGGTCCAAAAGACGATCGACTATGAATCGGCCCGTGATACGGGGTGGCGCTCGCGAGCGCTTCTGGTCGCCGACGACGAACTGCGCTTCAATGCCACGTCGGAATGGCTGGCGGAGCGGCTCTACGATACCGGTTACCAGACTCAGAAGCTCTATATGACAGAGAATGAAGACATTCGCGACGCCGTTATCAGCGCCGTCAACCACGGCGTAAGCATCGTCAACTACGTGGGCCACGGTGGCATCGACGTATGGGGAGACGAGATGGTGCTGGAAGCGAGAGACGCACGTATGATGATGAATGGTAGCCGGCTGCCGATCTTTACGACGTTTACCTGTCTCAACGGCTACTTCAATCATCCGAGCATGGACGCGCTGGCCGAGACGTTACTGTGGACAGCCAACGGCGGGATCGTGGCAGCCGTCGCCCCTTCCGGCCGGACCTTCACCTCCCAGCAAACGCCGCTGGCCAACCTTTTTTACCAGAGCCTCCTCAATCAGGAGGTGAAAACGCTGGGCGAAGCACTCAAGCAGGCCAAGGCAACGTCGGCAGGGAACGCCAATCTGGGCGAGGTGCTCCACGCCTTCAATCTTCTGGGCGATCCGGCCCTCCGCTTCCAGATGCCGGCGAACCGAGACGAGTGATGAACAGTAAGTCGCTTGAGCAGATGGCTTGACAGGAATAGGCGTCTGTCGTATGCTATCAGCGTCTATACGAAACCAAAGGAGGCGTGACCAGTGAGCAACGATCAGCAACCTGAATTGATTTCTACCGCTCCCCCCTTGAACGCCACGGCATCGTTACAGGCTGCCCTGGGCGCGTTTGAAAAGCATATGGAGGAGGAAGGGTTTGCCGAGAATACGCAGAAGGCATTCGTCAGCGACATCCGCTTGCTGGGTAAGTATCTGGGCATTGGCCAGCCGATTGGCGAGATCGGCACGAAGAACCTCAACGACTTCCTCTCATGGCTCCTTTACGAGCGTGGCGTGCCGTGCAGTCCCAAGTCATACTCGCGCCGGGTGACGACGTTGAAGGTCTTCTTCAGTTGGTTGCACGAGACCGGCGTCCTTTACCACGATCCCTCGGCGGCCGTCGTCCAACGGAGCGTGAGCAGCCCGCTGCCCACGGTGCCCACCGAAGAGGAACTGGAGCAGGCTCTAACTGTTACACAGCGCTGGTATGAGGGTGACGAAGAAAACGACCCGGACGCCCGCCCGCACCTGTTGCTGACGCTGGTTCTGAAGACGGGCATTAAGAAGGGTGAGGCAATGAGTCTGGTCCCCAACCATTTTGACCGCAGCGATCCGGACAATCCCTTTCTCTTCGTCCGCTATAAAGACCCCAGCAGGCGGTACAAGGAGCGTAAGATCTCCCTGGATCCCGAGTGGCTAGACGTACTCGACGATTACCTGGAACAGTACGAACCGGCCGACACTCTCTTCACCTGCACGGCGCGCAATCTGGAGTACATTCTCAGCGACGTGGCCGAGGCGGCCGGGCTGGACAAGAGCCTGCTCTCTTTCGAGAATCTGCGCTGGGCTTCGGCCTTACATGACTACAAGCGGGACACAGAGCCGGACGAAATCCGCCAGCGGTTGGGGCTCTCCAAAGTGACGTGGCGTGAGACGAAAACAAAGCTGGCTAAACTGGCAGAGAAGGAGAAGGAACGGCTGGGAGAGGCGTAAACCGGTCGGCTGGTAAAAAGTCAAGGAACCGGGTTTTTGACGGCGAACGCGACAGTCCGCGATCGTCCGGTCAAGAACCCGGTTCTTTCGTTTTAGATGATCTGCAGCGGCTCAGGAGCCGGGGGTGGCAGTGGCGGCCGGCGTCACCGTGGGCGTGAGTACGGGAGTGGCGGTCAGCGTTGCCGTTGCGGTGATGGTGCCTGTCGCCGTCAGGGCGGGGGTGACGAGCAACTGAGGACCGGCAACCGGACCGCCGCTCAGCGTTGCTATCTCCTCATCCAGCATTTCCCACGCCGTCTCCAGATCACGCCCGGCAGCCACCGGATCGGCCGGCAGGTTCTCCAGGGCGAGAGCAAGGCGCTGCCGGAGCGGGGCTAACGCCGCCTCCCCCTCCTCAGCGGCCAACGCATCCACCGTTGCCTGAGCCGCCGTCAGGTCACCGGCTGCCAGTCCAGCGTTCCCCTGGAGCAAGCGCAAGCGGGCACGGGCGACCAGTTCCCAAGCGCGAAAGAGGGTGAGGGCGCGCCGCATCTGCGCCAGTTCGCCGGCATCTTCCCGGACCTGAGTGAAGCTCTCAGAG
>JAWVYQ010000228.1:0-3319 GCA_033722615.1 Promineifilaceae bacterium (SeqCode) | reverse complement strand
GACATCTCGCGCTTGAGGACGTTGAAAAGCTGGGGAAGCTCGTCCAGGCTCGTCTTACGCAAGAATTGTCCAACACGCGTGATGCGTGGATCGTCCTTCAGCTTATGATTCCTGGCTAGCTCCGCTTTCAGTTCCGGATGCTGATCCAGAATCTGGTCCCCATTGACGTGCATGGTACGGAATTTGTAGGCGTTGAACTTTTTGCCATTGATACCCATGACGCGCCGGCGATAGATGATGGGGCCGGGCGAATCGAGCTTGATGGCGATGGCAATAACCAACAGGATGGGCGCGATGGCGATCAGGCCAGGGATGGCGATCATGTAATCCAATCCCAGTTTGAGGAAACGATCCAACCCGGTGAGACGAACTTTGTTGACGCTGACGAGCGGCACGTAGGCCATTTCTTTGACTTCCAGCCCGGTCGTGATGATCTCGAAGAGGCCTGACGAGAGGCGCAAGTTGAGACCGTCCATCAATCCATACCGCTTGAAGATGGCCGTGATCTCGTCGCGGGAGAGGGCGCTGGTCACCAGGATCATTTCTTCCACGTCATAGCGACGAATCAACTCGTCGATACGATCGGTCTCACCCAACGCGTGCAGGTGTTTGTAAACGGGCGTCCCCGGCTGCACGTCATCGTCGACAAAGCCCAGGACGTCAAGGCCCGACGTGCGCCAGCTTAACAGTTGCCGTGTCAGAGAGAGCCCTTCATCACTGACCCCAACGACGATGGTCGGCGTGAGAAAGTAACCGCGTTTGCGCAGCAAGTAGACGGCGCGCCGCAGCCAGAAGCGGCCGCCTGCCGTAAAGAGGAAGGCAAACAACCAGGCGAGCAGCAGCCAGCCCCGAGCGAAGACGAAGGTTGGATCCAGAAAGCCGGCGAGGACGACGAGAAACATTCCCGTCACCGTTGCACGAAAGACCCGCGCGTACTCTGTCGTCCCCCCTAGCAAGTTGCGCCGGTCGTAAAGCCCGTTGGCGGCAAAGATAAAGATCCAGATAGGAACGAGGATGAAGGCGAACGTCTGGTAGCGGGGAAATGAGAAGGGAACGTCTAGCTGGAAAATGGGCAGAGAGAGTTCGAAACGAACGTAATAAGCCAGGCGGAAGGCCACGCCAGTCAGCAGGATATCACTGATTGCCAGCACGACTTGAAGGATCTGCCATTGAGCTTGCCGAGACAGCGTTGCACGGCCGGCCCGATAAGCGGGCAGATTAAAGTGGCCGTCAACTCCTTCATGGGCTGTTTTCGTGGATGTGTGCATCATTTCTTTGCCTCGTGTCGCGGACGGCGCAAACAACCGCCGTACAGACAAGCGATCAACCGTTTTCAAGAAACAATACTCCCAGGACATCACGACACCATGGCTCACGGGGGCATCGTTCAATGGTCAGTATATGAACCCAATATTACGATATGTCTTACGATAAAAGCCGTGAGAACGGACGCCGGTCGCAACGTAGAGGATCAGCCTGGGGGAGATGGCGTGGAGATTGGTGTGGCTTCCTTCAGAACGATGTCTGACCAATGGCCGTTCGATAGAGCTCCGCGAGACGGCCGGCGATCTTGTCCCAATCATGGTGGGAGATGACGTATTGGTAACCGGCGGCGCCTACTTCTTCGCGCCGCAATCTATCATTCAATAGAGCGAGAATGGCCTGTGCGAAGCTCGCGGCGTCATCGGCGACGAGCAAGTCACGACCGGGTTGCGCCGCCAGGGCGGAAACGGCTGGCGACGTGGCGATCACGGGGGTCTTACAGGCCATTGCCTCCAGCACTTTGTTTTGAATTCCAGCGCCGTACTGAATGGGAGAAACGGAGATAGTCGCTTGCTGCAGGTAGGGGCGAATATCGGGTACGGTACCGGTTACCCTTACGCCGGGCTGCTCTTGCACCGCCAACAATTCTTGCGGCGGGTCTTTGCCCACGATGGTTAATTTGACGGCCGGCCGGCGCGCCCAGACGAGGGGCATGATTTCCCGCACGAGAAAGAGGACCATCGTCACGTTGGCGTGGTAGCTCATTTTGCCGCTAACGACTATCGTTTTTTCATCCCGCTCGACGTTCGGGGCCGGCCGGAAGTAATTCAAGTCGACGCCATTGGGGAGCACGGTAATTGACGCCCGGCGGGCATCATCGCCGGCCAAGGAGCGAAAGGCCCGCTTATCCATAGGCGAGGTGACCAGGATATGGCGGAACTGGCGTAACAGCCACGCTTCATAGCGCTCGGTCCGCTTTAGCTCCAACCGCGTCATCCAACGGCCGGAACGGCTGCGACTCTGCACAGCAGCCTGCCGGAATAGATAGCTGATGCTATCGACGCTATCCCAGACGATGGGCAGCCGGCCGTTCGTGATCTGCAGGAGATGGAGACCGTAGCGTGCACCGCGCAAATGCTCGACGTGTACGACGTCGAAGGGCGCCCCTTCGCCGCCAGCGGCTAGCAGTTTCTCAACGTCCTGGGCCAGCGCCGGCTGCCAGCAGTAAGCAGATTGCAGAGGCTTCTGCGCCGGCACCGCCAGGAGGCAGTTCCACAGAGACCGCCAACGGGACAGCGGTTGGGTGATCACCCGCTCGCAATAGGCTTCGAGGGCCCGCGCGTCGGCCTCTTCTTTCTCACCGGTCGTCAGCGTGGCAACGGTCACCTTGTGCCCTCTTTCCGCCAGGAAACGGATGAGGTTATAGGGGCGAACGCGGATCAGGTTCGGCGTGTAGGGGACGACGAAGAGGATGCGCACTGGCTAAGGCCCTGCCGCTTCGGCTCGGGGATTGCTACGGAGCAGACCCCACAACCAGCGGATCACTTCCCACGCGGCGAGCCCAGCAAAGACCAGGAGGACGGCGTCAACGGGGAGGCGATAGCGGATCAGCGCCCACGACAAGAGATGGATGACTGTGTAAACGGCCGCGAAGAGCACGAGCAGGGAAGCTGCGGACACGTCAACGGCCAGACGCCGGCGCCGGAAGAAGGCGCGCACCAGACCAACAAGCATGAACGGCCACAGCAGGCCAAAGCTAAGCACGCGGGCCACGTTACTGATGGTCCCCGACTCCGGAGAAGGCCAGAACATGAAGTAAGCGGGAATCCGGCTGAGCGAAAGCAACGCGTAACGGCCAGGATCCTCGACGACAAATTGTAGCCCGCGAACGAGCAACTCCTGATCGAGGGCGGCCTCGTCGAGCCTGCCCAACTCGCGGGGAATCAGGTCCACGTAGCTCCCCATCTCCGGCGGCAGAATCGGCTCGAATTGGGTGCCGTAAATGGGGTGGTTGGCCCAGAAGAAAGCGTAGCCGGCATTCGTGTTGAGCAAGACG
>JAWVYQ010000227.1:0-3372 GCA_033722615.1 Promineifilaceae bacterium (SeqCode) | reverse complement strand
CAGGAAGTCCACACTCTCTTGCATAGCCTGCACGATCTCAGCACAGGTGTGATCGGGGATCCAGCTTGCGGCCAGCTCAATCCCCAGGGGCAATCCGGCTACGAAGCGGCACACCTGGATAATGTGGGGCAGTTCGGCACCCGTGAGCGTGAACCCGGCCGGGGTGCGTTCCGCCCGTTCCACGAAAAGTCGGACGCTGCTAAATTGCGCCGCGCCCTCCTCCTCTGCGGAGGCCGGCACCGGCAACCCCTCCACGCGCATGACGTATTCCGCCTGGAAGTTCAGCCGTTCCCGCGTCGTCACCAGGAGGGTGACGCCCGGCGCTGTGTTGACGATCTCCAAGATGAAGTCGGCGGCCGCCAGGAGATGCTCAAAATTGTCCAGTAGAAGCAACAGCGTTTTCTCGCGCAGGTAGTCGAGCAATTGAGCAGTGGGCGCCCGTTGTCCGGTAAAGGTAAAGTCCAACGCGGCGGCGATGGCCGATGCGATGGCATCCGGCAACGATTCCGCCGTGTCTGTTTCGGTCACTCCGGCCAAGGGCACAAACCAGACGCCATCGGGGAAATAGCGCACGATCTGTTCCGCGGCGGCCAGGGCCAGGCGCGTCTTTCCCACCCCGCCGGCGCCGGCCAGCGTCACCAGCGGATAAGCGCCGTCCAGCAGGCGCCGGTGAAGCTGCCTCAGCTCTTCCTCCCGCCCGATGAACGGCGTGGTCTGTGGGGGAAGATTATGGGGTGGAGACGAGGCAGGCTCCTCCTCGGTGCGCTGCCACGCGCCTTCGGCAATAGCGCCGGATTCGATGGCCTCGTATAAGGCGCGCGTCTCTGGGGTCGGCGTGACGCCTAGTTCGTCGGCCAGGGTACGGCGGCATTCCTGGTACTGGGCCAGCGCGGCCGCCCGTTGCCCCCTCCGTGCCAACGCCCGCATCAACTGCCGGTGCGCTTCTTCCCGCCAGGGCGTCAGCGTGAGCTGCCGCCGAGCATAGGCCTGTGCCTGTTCGTCGTCACCCGATGCCAGATGATGGGCCGTCAGGGTATCCAAGGCAGCCAGAACATGCTGGTGGTACCTTTCCTGCTGGACGGTGCGCCACTCGTCAAACCCTGGACTCCCGGCCATGGCCAATCCTGCCAGGAACTCTCCCCGGTACAACGCCACCGCTTGCGCCAGGCGCCGCATGCAAACCAGACAATGGGTCAGATCCTGGTGCGGGTGAGTTTCGGTGGCCTTGATGTGCGCAGTGAAAGCGGCGACGTCCACCCACACGGCCGGGTCCTGGTCGTTAAATTGGGCCGTCTGGCGCGTAATGTGCAGCGGAGGATCGCCCGTCTCCCCTTTCGTCAGCGGGCGTAAGGCCTTGCGCAGGTTAGAGAGGGACACACGCAAGCTGGCACGCGCACTTTCCTCATCGGACTTGCCCCAGAGGAGGGTGGCCAGCATGTCCCGGCGGTGCGGCCGGTTGGCTTCGACGGCCAGGTAGGCCAACAGCGCGCGCACCTTGTCGGAACGAAACGCGGTAACGACCTCTCCATCTAATGTAACTTGAAAAGAACCGAGTAAAGAGAGCTTAAAGGAATCCATTCATCTCATTATACCGGAACGTCCGTAGGCTCGTTACGTTTTCGTTACGCTTGTTTCTTATCCTGTTCATACAGTAATGGGCACTTCTGGAAATCACCCACACAACGAAGTGGAGAAGCGAATCATGGCGAACGAAGGCGATTCAACGCGGCCGACGCGCGATCAATATCGAGCCTATCTATTGCGCTTATGGCGCGACGGGACGGAAACACCCTGGCGCATCATGCTGAAATCGGTGCCGGCCGGCGAACAGCACAGCTTTACCGATCTAGAAAGCCTGTTCCTGTACCTGGATCGGATTACCTATCCGCGGCCGGATTCGAGGACTACGTCTGTTGAAGAAAAGAAATGAAAACTTGTGCTGGCCGTTTAGTTTTAGTTTGAGTTCGGGAGGACGATAATGAAGCAATTACACAAGCATCTACTCATGTTCGCGGTCCTGGTCTTCTTGCCGCTCCTGGCCTGCGGCCCTCTCAACAGTGACGGAGGAGAGCCTACGGCCCCGCCGGCAACCGAGTCGGTCGCGGCGAGCCCTACTGCTGGGGAGCAAACCGCCGAGGAACCAACCACACCACCCTCGCCCACCCCACCCCCACCCACTCCCACAGAAGCGCCCGCGGCCATCTCCGATTTGCAAGCGGTAGAGCAGGCGGTCGTGCAGATCGTCGCCCAGGGATCGTTCGTCGATCCCCAGGAAGGGTTGCTCCTGAACGAGGCCGGGGCCGGTTCCGGTTTTATCATCGACCCCTCCGGTATCGCGGTCACGAATAATCACGTGGTGACCGGCGCCGCCCTCCTCCAGGTCTACGTGGCGGGCGAAGACGAACCGCGTAACGCGAGGGTGTTAGGCGTTTCCGAATGCTCCGATCTGGCCGTCATCGACATCGACGGCGAGGGATTCCCCTTCCTCGACTGGTACGCAGGTGAGATCAACGTGGGCCTGGACGTGTATGCGGCCGGGTTCCCCTTAGGTGATCCGGAATTCACGCTGACGCGAGGCATCGTCTCCAAGGCCGACGCCGGTGGCGAGACGAGTTGGGCGTCCGTCGACGAGGTATTGGCCCACGACGCGACCATCAACCCTGGTAACTCCGGTGGCCCCCTGGTCGATAGCAACGGTGCCGTGATCGGCGTCAACTACGCCGGCTTGAGCGCCGCCGACCAATACTTCGCCATCAAGCGGAATGAAGCGCTGGACATTATCGACCAACTCCGCCAGGGACAGGATGTGACCTCGATTGGCGTCAACGGGTTTGCTATCGCCGACCAGGAGCAAGACATTTACGGTATCTGGGTGTCCTCCGTCGAGTCCGGCTCTCCGGCCGACGAAACGGGGGTGGAACCGGGAGACATCATCACCAAATTGGAAGGGCTGGTGCTTGCCACCGACGGGACGATGTCTTCCTATTGCGACATCCTGCGCAGCCGCGAGCGCGGCAGCACCATGAGCATCCAGGTGTTACGCCTGTCGGCCCAGGAGGTGCTGGAAGGGCAACTCAACGGAGACGAACTGGAAATGACCGTTGCCTTTTCCCAACAATTGGATGAGCAGGTCGCCGAGGATGGCAGCGCGGCCGGCGGCGAAACTTATTCTGAGTACGTGACCGTCAGCGATAATTCGGGCCAGTTGGAGGTCGAAGTGCCCGCTGCGTGGTCGGACGTGGCCGGCGAGCCCTGGACGAACGACGAAGGTGAGGAACTCGGTCCGTCCGTGACCGCTGCCCCGGATCTAAACGCGTTCAACAACTCCTGGACGACGCCCGGCGTCTTCTTCGCTGCCGTGCCCTCGGACGT
>JAWVYQ010000226.1:0-3416 GCA_033722615.1 Promineifilaceae bacterium (SeqCode) | reverse complement strand
GTTGTCCAGCATCTTCTGGATCAGGGCCGAGGCGTGGCTGCCTTTGAGGACGTCGCGGTAAGGGTCGTGGGGGATGGCTTCGTAAAGATTCTCGTTGACGTGAGCCATCACGTCCAGACCGACGAGGTCCAGGAGGCGGAAGGTGGCGGTCTTGGGCCGGCCGATGAGGGGGCCGGTGATGTTGTCAACTTCTTCGATGGCGTAGCCGTGCTCCAACGCATACTCGACGCCGTGGGAACCGGAGATGGCGAAGAAGCGGTTGCCGATGAAGTTGGGCGTGTCTTTGGCGACGACGACGCCCTTACCGAGCACGCGCCGGCCGAAGGTGATCATAAAATCGACGACGGCCGGGTCGGTCTCTTCTGTTGGGATGATCTCTAACAGGTGAAGGTAACGGGGCGGGTTGAAGAAGTGGGTGCCCAGGAAGTGGGCGCGGAAATCGTCGGAGCGGCCCTCGGCGATCTGGTGGATGGGGATGCCGGAGGTGTTGCTGCTGACGATGCTGTCCGGCTTGCGCACTTCCTCGATGCGGGCCATCAGCTCCTGCTTGGGCCCCAACTGTTCGATGATGGCTTCGACGATCCAGTCACACTCGGCGATGCGCTCGAAGTCATCCTCGGTGTTGCCCAGCTCGATAAATTTGGTGCGGTCCTCGCGGGCGATGTGCGCGGGTTTGGCGTTGAGCATGCGCTGGTAGCCCTGGCGCACCATGCGATTGCGCGCGGCCGGATCGTCCTCTTCGCCTTCGCTCAGGTCGGGGGGGACGATGTCCAGCAGGAGGACGGGAATGCCGATATTTGCCAGGTGGGCGGCAATGCCGCCGCCCATCGTTCCTGCCCCGATGACGGCGACTTTTTCGATTCGATAGCTCATGGGCGTGGCCTCCTCGTAATCTGCTAAGCGGGTGTGAATGTTTTAAATCAGAAGCTGCCGGGAAATGGTAAAGGTGTCATTTCTTGCGGGGGTCTTTCTGGCGCTCGGCGGGCGATCCTTCGGCGAGGATGGCCAGGGAGCGCAAGATACAGTGGAAGGAGCGGGCGGGAATGAGGAGCGCCTCTCCGTTCTCGGACAGTATGCGGTAGTTCTTGCCGGTTTTTTTCATCGTTTCTCCTTTTCCTTGTGCCAGTGTAATCATCAGATAAAGGTCTGGGCAGATCTGATGATCCACCCTCTCATTTGTCTAAGGCATGAACCTCCGGGAGGCTTGCGAATTGTCCCCCATTCCGGAAGCGCTCGCGGAGGTATCACATAGCGCGTTCAGGTCAATGTGTAACCACCGTCGACGGTGAAGACGGCGCCGGTGGTGAAATCGGATGCGGCCGAGGCCAGGTAAAGGGCAACGCCCACGATCTCCTCGGGATCGGCCATGCGCCCGGCCGGCGTCTGGTCTGTTATTCGTTGGTGAAGCATCTCATTCTGCCACAAGGCGGCGCTAAAACGTGTCTTGACAAAGCCGGGGGCGATGGCGTTAACCTGAATGTCGTCGGCCCCGAGTTCAACGGCCAGGACTTTGGTGAGCATGATGACGGCCGCTTTGCTGACGCTGTAGATGCCCATCATCGGCCCTGGTTCGATGCCGGTAATCGATGCCATATTTATTATTTTACCACCCTTTTGCCCGGAATCCTCGCCGGCCTGGGCCTGCATCTGGCGGGCGGCCGCCTGGCAGAGCCAGAAGTAGCCCTTGACGTTAACTTCAAGGATCTTGTCCCATTGCCACGGTTCGGCGTCCAGCAGCGGCCCGAAGTGGGGGTTGGTGCCGGCGTTGTTGACGGCGATGTCGATGCGGCCGAATTCGTCGACGGCGCGCTGCACGAAGGTCTGGGCCTCCTCGGGCCGGCCGGCGTGGGCGACAACGGCCAGGGCGCGGCCGGGGTAGTCGCTGTTGATCTCCTCGGCCACGGGCTCGACGTTTTCTGCCTTGCGGCTGCTGATGGCGACGCTGGCGCCGGCTTGCACGTAGGCGCGGGCAATCGCCGCGCCGATGCCGCGCGAAGCGCCGGAGATGACGGCTACCTTGTCTTGCAGGTCGAATGCTTTCATCGCGATCCTGGCTTCTAGTAAGAGGGGCGTTTCGCGAAACGCCCCCCTACCAATGTTATTTTAACTCACGGCGCGTGTAGCCCAGAATACTGCGGGCGACGATGAGGGTGTTGATCTGCTTCGTGCCCTCGTAGATGTCGTTGATCTTGGCGTCGCGCATCCACTTTTCGGCCAGAAGTTCTTTGGAGTAGCCGAGGGGGCCCAGCAGCTCCACCGTCTTCTGGGTGATCTCGGTCGCCGTTTCGCCGGCGCGGGCCTTGCACATGCTGGCCGAGAGACGATTCGATTGGCCGTGGGCCATCTCGGCGACCGCTTTCAACGTCAGGAGCCAACCGGCCTTGCGTTTGGCTTCCATCTCAATGAGGTCGCGCTCCCAGGCGCACATCTCGTGGCGCGGTTTGGTGTAATCAACCTCCATCCCTTCTTCTGCCAGCTTCTCTTCGGCCAGCTCCAGCGCAGCGCGGGCGACGCCCATGGCGCTGGCGGCAACGGCCGGGCGGCTGGCGTCGAACGTTTTCATGGCGCCCTTAAAGCCCCTGGTCGATTTTTTCTTGCGGACCTCCGGGCTGCCGAGGATATTGTCGTAGGGAATGCGCGCGTCGTCAAAAACGAGGGAGACGGTGTCGCTGGCGCGGATGCCCAGCTTGTCCTCCTGTTTGGCGACTTCAACGCCGGGCGTGTCGGCCTCGACGACGAAGGATTTGATCCCGGCGCGGCCGGCGTCGGGATCCACCGTGGCCCAGACGACGCAGACGCCGTCCGATTCCTCCAGCGCCAGCTTGCCGTTGGTGATGAAGATCTTCTCGCCGTTGAGCACCCATTCATTGGTCTCTTCGTCGAGCACGGCCGTGGTGCGCAAGGCGCTGTTGTCGGAGCCGGCGCCTGATTCGGTGATGGCCATGGCCCCCCACTTGGGATCGCCTTCACCGAACTTTTTAAGGAAGCGCACTTTTTGCTCTTTGGTGCCCACTGCTTCGATGGCGGCGCCGCCCAGCAGAGGATCGGGCGTGCAGAGATACATGCCGGCGTCGCCCCAGCTCAACATCTCGACCAGGGCAATGAGGCGCACGGTAGACCAGTTCGGCCCCTCGCGTTCTGGGCGGTCGCCGTTGCCCATCTGTTTCTCGAAGCGGCGCTTGTGCTGCTCGCGCAGCACCTGCCACATCATGTTGATGTATTCGACCGGCCGCTCGTGCTCGTTCTCATCGTACTTGCGCGAATTGGGGCGCATGACCTGCTCGGCCACCATGCGGGCCATGGAGAGTTCGTTTTCAATCCGTTCTGGTAATTCAAAGTCAATCATGATGGTGGTCCTCCAACCTTATATGATGGCCAGGCCGTCGAAGTGGGCGAAGCCGCGGGCGTTACGCAAC
>JAWVYQ010000225.1:0-3608 GCA_033722615.1 Promineifilaceae bacterium (SeqCode) | reverse complement strand
CAGGAGCCAGCCGAGCAGGGTCGCACAGTCGCCGCAAAATTGGGCGCTGTCTTCCTTGCCGACGGCCGGGGGGCGTTCCCAGGAGTGGGTCACACCATCATCGCCGGCCGCGAGCACCAGGATGGCGTCGTGGGTCAGCGCTCGCATGTTGGCGATGTGCACGGAGATGGGATTTTCGGAGTGGACGACGTAATGGTTGACCAGGTGAAAGCCGGCGCGCTGCAAGGCCAGGGTTAGCGCCGCCCAGCCCCGGGCCCTCCAGTGGTGGAAGGTGAAGATGAGCCGGCCGCCGGGGCGTAGCACGCGGCGACACTCGGCGAAGATGTCGCTGAGGACGGCCGTGTATTGGCCCGACCCGTTGCCCTCGGGATCAACGGCCGAAGCGGAAAGATCGTACTCCCAATCGGCCGCATCGGGCAACAGGCGCCGCAACCAGACGCGGAAGAAGGCGGCCAGGTCACTGTATTGCACGCTGTCGAAATAGGGCGGGTCGGTGACGACGTGATCGACGCTGTCGTCGGGCAAATCGAGGGTGGCGGCCGAGGCCTGACGCAACAGAAAGCGCCGTTGCCCCGTCTGCAAAGTCTGTGGAGAGGCCACTTCCTCCCCACCCTCTCGCTCGCCCTGGATGGTGACGAAACGTGGCCCGTCCGGCGCCAGGTTACGCTCCCGCGGCCGGGCAGCCCAACGGCGGGCGCGGCGGATGCGGTCGTGGAACAACTTCTCCAACGTGCCCGACGCTTTTTGCGGGAAAAGCATGTTATTTTCCAGGGCCGTGTAGGGGAAGCTGTAAGCGTGGTAAGAAAAGGTATGGCGAATGGCGCCCGGCCGCTGACCGCGCCGTGCTCCTTTGTAGCCGCAGAGCATGGAGTTAAACTCCAGCGACGTGGAAACGAGGAGCGACAGGTTGAGGCGAATCAGCGGGTCGAAGCGGGGCAGAACGGCCATCGCCTGTTCCAGATAGAGCAACTGGCGGCTGGAAAAGAGGTCAAGGTAGCCGTCCACGTTGTGGCTAAGGAGGTCGCGCGACTTGGGACCACCATCCACGGCAAACGCGGCGTCCGAGCCCAACGCCAGCGACGGCCGGCGGGCGTCGGCAGCCGCCAACCGTTCCCTGTCATCGGGTGTGGGCGAGGCGAAAAAGAGATCGTGCTGGGAACAGTGGCCGACGACGACGAGGGGTGTGTAGCGCGCATAAAAGGGAACGTCTGAGAGCTCAGCGTACGGCTGGTCGCAGGTGGGGCAAACGGACGTTTCTTTCGGCACCAGCGGCGGCGTGGCCGGCGAAGGGGAGCAGGCACAACTCTCCCCCTCGTGGACGACGGCGTGGCAACAGGGGCAGAGGCGAACGGCCGGCTCGTCCCCCTCGTAACGAAGCACGTTGCTATCGACGAGGACGGCCGGGCCGCAGGCGCACGTCCGGCGCGAGCCGTAGAGCACGAAGCGCAGAGGCGCCTCCTCGCTGCATTCGCGGCAGCACGTCCGGTAGAGCGGGGCCAGCTTCGCCTGCAACGCCTGAGAAAAGTCGGCGAAGGCTGCTTCCAGGTCGGCCAGGGGGACGGGCGAGAGGGTAGCCCGGGCCTGCAACACGGGAATGGGATCGATGTCCACGCCGACGACGTTGGCCCCCATGCGCAGGGCCTCGTGCAGCGTCGTGCCGCCGCCCATCATCGGGTCGAGAATCACGGCGCCCTCCAGCCCGCCCGGCGCATAGTAGTCGCGCTCGTCCTCTTCGGCTAACAGATGTTTGAGGATGAGGCGGAAGGTGCTGCCACAGCGGCGCGCCCACCACTTGTGCATGTACGTATTGGGCCGGTAGTGGTGCTTGTTATAAGCTTCCAGGCGCGCCATCTCGTCGGCAAACGCCTGGTCGAAGTAACGGTCGATGGGCAGCGGGGCCAACCGGCGAGCGGCGGCCGAAGGCGCGTGCTGATCGGGTCGGGGCACGAGGGTCCTTCGATTTGATAGGTCTGATCTGAAGTGGTATTCCGCTTTCCTTCCAGAAGGCCTGACGAATACTACACGTTACGTGAGGCGACCTGCCAGCCTGCCGGAAGTTCAAGCCGCCCTCATTTTTCCCCAAGAAACGGATCGGTGCAAGTCGCAAGTAGTTTTTGAGAGTTTCCTGTATACTCAGAATATGCGGCGCAATATGGGTCGGCAATCGAGATGAATGGAGGCAGTCGCACCGGATAACATGACGACGATTGAGAGCTTTGCACAAGAGGTCATTGACAACGTCGAGCGGGTAATTATCGGCAAGCGGGACGTCGTCGAGATGGTGGTCGTCGCCCTGCTCTGCGAGGGCCACGTCCTCCTGGAAGACGTCCCCGGCGTGGGAAAGACGATGATGGCCCGGGCGCTGGCCATCTCGCTGGGCGTGGGCTTCAAACGGTTACAGTGTACGCCCGACCTACTGCCCAACGACGTCACCGGCGTCTCGATCTTCAACCAGAAGACGCGAGAGTTTAACTTCATTCCCGGTCCGGCCTTTACCAACGTCCTCCTGGCCGACGAGATCAACCGGGCAACGCCACGAACTCAATCGGCGTTACTGGAGAGTATGGGCGAGCGACAGGTGACGGTGGACGGCGTGACCCGCCGGCTGGACCGCCCCTTTTTCGTCATCGCCACGCAGAACCCGGTGGAGTACGAGGGAACTTTTCCTCTGCCGGAAGCCCAGCTCGACCGATTCTTCATGAAGCTCAGCCTGGGCTATCTGGACGTGGAGACGGAGAGCCAGATGTTGCTCAACCTCGGCCGCGAACACCCGATCGAGAAGCTGGAGCAACAGGTGGACGGGAACATCGTGCCCGAGCTGGCGAAGGAAGTGTGGGACATACACGTAGATGATACTGTGCGCGATTACATCGTGCGTATCGTGGCCGCCACGCGGGAGCACGGCGACCTCCTTCTCGGAGCCAGCCCCCGAGGTAGCTATGCGCTCTATCGGGGCAGCCAGGCCTTCGCCGCCGTACGCGGCCGGGACTACGTGCTGCCCGACGACGTAAAGCGGCTGGCGCCGGCCATTCTGGCCCATCGCTGTATCGTCCACCCTGAAAGCGCTCTTCGGGGAATCCGCGTTCGTAAGATTATCAACGACGCGATCGAGGAGACGGAACTAGACATCGGCGAGTTATGAGCGAGCTTTCCCTTCTCATCCTCGTCTTACTGCTGCTGGCCCTGCTGTTGCAGGTCGACTTCATTTTTTACATCATCTACGTGATCGTCGGCATCTACGTCTGGTCTCTATGGTTGACGCCGCGGGCTTTTCGCAAGCTACGCGTAGAGCGCTCGTTTAACGACCACGCTTTCCTCGGCGAGCGAGTAACCGTCGCCGTGACGCTGCGTAATGAGGGGCGCCTCCCTCTGCCATGGATCCAGGCAGTGGAGAGCGTGCCACCGGAGTTGTCGCTGGGCGCCGCCCCCCGGCGTGCCCTCTCTCTGCGCGGCCGGCAAGAGAGTTCCTTTACGTACCAGGTGCAGGCCACACGCCGCGGCTATTATCGTCTTGGGCCATTGAGCGTGCGCTCGGGCGACCTTTTCGGCTGGAAAGAAGAACTCAAGCAAACGTCGGCCGGCTACCTGACCGTCTATCCCCGCATCAT
>JAWVYQ010000224.1:0-3687 GCA_033722615.1 Promineifilaceae bacterium (SeqCode) | reverse complement strand
GCCGATACAGGGCGCGTTACACAACTTGATGTCGTAATAGAGACACGCTCGCTCATCCTCGCCCGTGATGGTGCGATCACAGGTGAGATAAGGAAAGATCTTGCGCAACAAGTCGAGAGTCTGATGAACGGCCCAAACAGAAGTGTAGGGACCAAAATAGCGGGAGCCATCGCGTACCATGCGCCGGGTGACGGTCACTTTGGGAAAGGGATCGGCCCAGTGCACCTTGATGTACGGGTACCGCTTGTCGTCCTTGATGCGCACGTTGTAGCGGGGCTTGTGCTTCTTGATGAGCGTCATCTCCAGAAGCAGCGCCTCCAGCTCCGACTCGGTGGTGATAATTTCTACATCGGCGATGCGCTTGCGCAGGTGCAACGTCTTGTAAGAATCGACGTTTTGCGCGAAATAGGAGCGTACGCGATTGCGCAAGTTGACGGATTTGCCGATGTAGAGGATGTTTCCGTCTTCGTCCTTATGAAGGTAGACGCCCGGCCGGCTGGGCAACTTCTCTAATATCTGCTGTACGCGCGGTGGTGGTGTATAAGCCAAAACGGATCCCTTCTTTTCCTCAATAAGTCACATCCATTTTACCAACGGTTAGTAAGAGACGTGTAATGGACCGTGGGGGACGATGCCGAGCACGGCTGCCGGGCATATCTGCCTAAGGATGATGGCGGGCAGCCTCCTCCCCGGCCGTGCCGGCCGACAGCTCGCGCCAGCGAAAGCGGACCAGCCAATCGTTTTCCTTCCCTCCACGGGCCCCCTCAAGGACGTCGGCAATAAGGTCGCCCAGGATAGGGGCGAATTTAAAGCCATGACCGCTGCCGCCGGTGGCGACGGTGAGCCCTTCCAGGTCAGGATGGCGGTCAATCCAAAGGTGCTCGTCCAGCGTGTCGGCGTAGAGACAACGGCGCGTATAGACGACGGGCGCTTCGGCCAGGCCGGGCAGCGTATCTGAAAGGAAGGCGCGCAAACGCGCCTCGTCCTCCGCGGTAACGACCCGCTCGTCATCGTCAGGATGGAGGCGCACGCCCACGCCGTGGTTGGCGATCTTGACGACGCCCTCTCCGGGATGGAACGGAAAGCCGTACCACCCCGTCTGACTCACGTCGGCCGTGAAGACGGTGAAGCGAGGCGGAGCAAACATTTTGGGATCTGCCGGTCGCAGATGGAAAACGGGATGTCCTGTGGCCCGCATATAGGGGGTCAGTTCCGGCACCAGCAGATAGGTCCAGCTTCCGGCAGCGACGAGCACGTGACCGGCGGCAAACGTCTCTCCCGAACGGGTGCGCACGCCGGTCACCCGGTCGCCGTCGCGAAGCAGGGCGGTCGCGACCTGCCTTTCGTAAACGTCCACCCCTCGCGACTCGGCTTCGCGGATGAGGGCAGCGACGACGCGGCCGCTCTCGGCGTACCCACCGCGGGCGTGGAAAAACCCGTCGACAAATGCGCCGGGTTTCCAGGCCGGAAAACGACGGGCAATTTCGTCCGCGTCCAGTCGCTCCGGCCGGTGCCCCCTCTGGAGCAGCGCCTGGTAGCTCTCGTACTCAAAGCCGCCGGGCGTCAGAGGGGCCCGTGCGAGCATGACGACGCCCGTTTCATGATAAAGGGGCTCATCCCACCCCTCATTCCAGCGATGCCACCCTTCCAGCGCCTCCTCAACCATGGCCATATACACGGTGTCAGCCCCATACTCCATGCGCACGACCTTACTAATGTCGGTAGAGGCCGCCCGCGGATTCGGCAACGAGCCCGGATCGAGCAAGGCAACCGTATTCTGTCGCCGTCGCAGGGAGAGGGCGGCCGTCACGCCGAAGATACCGGCGCCGACGACGACTACGTCATACACGTCATTGACCGTTCTTTCTCTGTAATGAGTCATCGACCTACCTGTTGCTGATCGTCATGATGGGAGGTTTATTTTAACGGTTTGGACGCCGCCCGGCGAGATTGCCGGAGACGGCAACTCGTTTACAATGGGTTTATGATGGTCAGGTTGGAGCTGAGAGAGCGGGATGGCGATCCCCTTTACCGGCAAATTTACGCACAGCTGCGCGACGCGATCCTGGAGGGCAGGCTCCCTCCCGGCAGCAAATTGCCGCCGACGCGTTCTCTGGCGGACGAGCACGGCATCGGCCGGTTGACGGCGATCCAGGCTTACAACCAGTTGGAAGCAGAGGGATACGTGGAGGCCCGGCGGGGCGCCGGCACGTTTGTAGCCGAAGATTTGCCGGCCCTGACCGAGGAAGACGGGGAAAACGGCCGCTTCGTTCCCGAACTCTCGCAGTGGGGGCGGCGGGTCAAGACCTTTGGTGACCGCTACCAGCCGGCCAGCGACGCCCGCGGCGGCCACGCCCACTTCGACGTTGACTTCGGTTTCGGCCGTTCCTTCCCCCACATTTTTCCCTACGGCGTCTGGCGTCGGCTGCTGGCCCGCTATCTGAGCACCGACGACGCCATGCTTTCCCGCTACGGCTCAGTGTCCGGTTTCCAACCGTTGCGGGAAGCGATCGCCGATTACGTGCAGCGGCTGCGCGGCGTCACCTGCACCACCGAACAGGTGGTCGTCGTCAACGGCGTACAGCAGGCACTGGACTTGCTGGCCCGCCTGTTGCTAGACGAAGGGGATGAAGTGCTGGTAGAAACGCCGGGCTACACCGACGCCTTCGCCCTGTTCCGCGTGCACGGCGCCCGCCTGCGGGCGCTGCCCGTAGATGAGCAGGGGTTCCCCGTCGAAGCGATTCCGGCCGATTCGCAAGCGCGCGTGGCCTTTGTCACGCCGGCTCACCAGTTTCCGAAAGGAGGTGCAATGCCGCTGGCGCGGCGGCTGGCCCTGTTACAGTGGGCGCGTGAGGCCGACGCGTTGGTGATCGAGGACGATTACGACGGCGCTCTGCGCTACGAGGAGCGGCCGCTGGCAGCGCTACAGGGATTGGATGAAGAGGGACGCGTCATTTACCTGGGCACTTTTTCCAAGGTGCTTTTTCCCGCGCTGCGTCTGGGCTACGTCATCCTCCCTCCGGCCTTGCTGCAACCGTTTGTGCGGGGGAAAGCCATCGTCGACCGGGGCGCCCCGACGCTGACGCAGGCCGCCGTCGCCGACTTTATCGTCGAGGGTCATTTCGAGCGCCACCTACGTAGGCTGCGCAAGGCATACGGTGAACGGCGCGAGACACTCATCGAGGCGCTGGAACGCCTGATCCCAGGTGACACCCACTTTTCACGAGAGCCGGCCGGCCTCCACGTAATGCTCTATCTGGATCCGACCTGCGACGAGGAAGAGGTCGTACGGCGAACGGCCGCAGCCGGCGTGCGCGTCTATCCCGGGGCAACTTACCATCTGGAGCCCGATCCCCCACCCTCCGTCCTGCTAGGATTCAGCGGTCTGCGACCGGAGGAAATTGTGGAGGGCGTGCGGCGCCTCGCGGCCGTCCTGGCCCAGAGATGAGCATCCGTCTTTGCAGCGGGCGAGACGCCTGAGAATAACTGCCAAAAAACGTTCGAAAAAGGTAACGTGCTATGAAGTTCCACTTATCCAGAGCCACTTGCTTGTTTCTCCTCGTCATCCTTTTCAGCGCGTCCTTCGCCGCTCCCTCGGCCGCGCAGGACACCGTCTGCGAGGGACAATTCATTTCGGTCAGCGAACCGTTGACCGATCTCGGCCCCGACGAGTACGTGCGCCTGGAG
>JAWVYQ010000223.1:0-3691 GCA_033722615.1 Promineifilaceae bacterium (SeqCode) | reverse complement strand
TAAGGTTGCTCTGGAACCCTGCCACCATCACAACACGGTCGGGCCGATGGCCGGCGTCACGTCGGCTTCGATGCAAGTCTACATTCTGGAAAACGTCACCCACGGCAATCGGGCTTACTCCAACCTGAACGAGGGCTACGGTAAGGTGCTGCGCTATGGCGCCTACAGCGAGGAAGTCATCGAAAAGCTGCGCTGGATGAACACGACGCTGGGACCGATCCTGGCGGCCGCGGTCGCGGAAAGCGACGGCGGTATCGACATTCGCGCCCTGCTGGCCGAATCGCTACACATGGGAGACGAAGGCCACAACCGGAATAAGGCCGGCTCCATCATCTTCACCGCCAAGCTGGCCCCCCTCATTGCCCGCGTCGTTGACGATCCGGAGGTTGAGGCCAAAGTGCTTGCCTTCCTCGGTGAGAACGCGCTCAGCGTTCTTAATCCCGTCATGGCCGCCTGTAAGGCGATGTGCGACGCTGCCCACGGCGTTGAGGAAAGTACGCTGGTCACGGCGATGGCGCGTAACGGCACCGATTTTGGCATTCGCGTCAGCGGTCTGGGCGACCGTTGGTTCACCGGGTCCGTGGGCCAGCCGGACGGCCTCTACTTCCCCGGTTTTACGGCCGAAGACGCCAGCGGCGACATCGGCGACAGCACTATCACCGAGACGGCCGGCATCGGCGCTTTCGCCATGGCCGCCGCGCCTGCTATCGTCACCTTCATCAGCGGCACTCCCCAGGACGCCCTCAACGCTACCCTGGAGATGTACGAAATCACCGAGGCGGAGCACGAGCAATTCACCATCCCCTCCCTCGATTTCCGTGGGTCCCCGACCGGCATTGACGTGCGCAAGGTCGTGGAGCTGGGGCTGACGCCCCGTATCAATACCGGCATTGCTCACAAAGAGCCGGGCGTGGGCCAGGTTGGAGCCGGACTCGTCCGGCCGCCGATGGAGATTTTCGAGGAGGCCCTCGTCGCCTTTGGCGAGCGCTACCTGTAACGACTGGGCTGTAATAAACTCCCACCCAATTGATCATCAAAGACGGAGGAAACGATGAAGCTTTACGATTTGTCCCAACCGCTGAATCAGGATGCACCCTTCTGGCCCTTTTACCCACCCTTTGAGGTCAAATATATAAAGCGCAAGGCGGAGCACGGCGTCAACGCCCAGTACATTCAAACCTCCAATCATATGGGCACCCACCTGGACGCGCCCCGCCACTTCGTCACCGGCGGCAAGACGATAGACCAACTGCCCCTTGAGTGGCTCTATGGTGAGGGCGTCATCGTCGATCTGAGCGATGATCTGGACGAGTTGGACGTCTTTACCCCGGAGATGATCGAGGACCGGGTGGAAGTGCGGGAGGGGGACATTCTCTTCATCCATACCGGCTGGCATCGCCACGCTCAGTTTGGCGACGAGCCCGACGAGGAGAAATACATCCATCGTCATCCGGGACCACACCACGACATCGTTGACTGGCTGCTGGAGAAGAAGATTCATCTGTGGGGTGTGGACATGATCTCGACCGACCATCCGATGAATCTCCCCATCGGCCGCTTTCTGGGTCGGGGCGGTTTGGAGCACTGGCAGGGTGTTCGTGCCCAGGTAGAAGAGAAATACGGCGCCGAAAACGTCGACGACCTCTTCCCCGAGAGGGCGTACCAGCTCACCCATAATGCCCTCTTCCCTCACGACTGTTTCCACGTGGAAAACCTGGGTGGCGAAATCGGCGACCCCGCTCTCCACAACCGCCGCATTACCCTGGCCGCTTTTCCCTGGTTGTTCAAGGGTGGTGAGGCCGCTTTCTGCCGGGCCATCGCCTTCGTGGAGGATTAAAGGGTATGACGACCCAATTCTTCGGCGAGCGCATCAGGCGGAACGAGGATCCACGGCTGCTCACCGGCCGTGCTCTTTTCGTCGACGACGTCCATCTGGAGAACATGGCTCACGTCGCCTTCGTGCGCAGCCCCTACGCCCACGCGCGTCTGCGCGAAATCGACGCCTCGGCCGCCCTGGAGCGCGAGGGCGTCATCGCCGTTTACACGGCCGAAGACTTGGGCGATTACTGGCAGCACGGTCCCTTGCTCGTGCAGCCGCCGCCCATTGATGACATCGTCTTCCATGAGCGCACCCAGGTGCCTCTCGCGCGGGATAAAGTGCGTCACCTGGGCGAGATCGTGGCCATGGTCGTCGCCGACAGCCGCTATGTCGCCGAGGATGCCGCCGCCGACGTCGTAGTTGACTACGAGCCGCTGGATGCCGTGGTCGATCTGGAAGCCGCGCTGGATCCTGACCGCCCGCGCGTACACGAGGACCTCCCCGACAACGTGGGCGCTCACGTCGTACAGACCAAGGGTGATTACGAGGCGGCCAAGGCTGACGCCGACGTCGTCATCCGTCGCCGTTTCTATTACGATCGTGGCACCGCGGCCGCCCTTGAGAACCGTGGTATCGTCGCTCGTTGGGACGCCCGCGCCCAGCGGCTGACCGTATGGGATACGACTCAGGCGCCCATTCCCATCCGTAATGGGCTCGCTGCCATGCTTGGCCTCACCGAAAGTCAGGTGCGCGTCATCGCACCCTTCATCGGCGGCGGCTTCGGTCCCAAGATCATGATGTTCTACCCTGAGGAAGTGCTCGTTCCCTGGGTGGCCATGCAATTGGGCCGGCCGGTGAAGTGGATCGAGGATCGCTCGGAGAATTTCCTGGCGACCACTCAGGAGCGGGGCCAGATCCACGACGCTGAGATAGCGCTCGACGCCGACGGCCGTATTCTAGGCATTCACGACGAATTTCTCCACGACGGTGGCGCGTACATGCCCTACGGCCTTACCGTACCCATCAACAGCCAATGTACGCTGCTCGGTCCGTACCACATTCCCAACTACTACTCAGAATTCAAAGCCCTCTTTACCAACAAGCCCATCGTCACCCCCTATCGCGGCGCCGGCCGGCAGCACGGCGTCTTCGTCGTCGAACGGCTCTTAGACCTCGCCGCCCACGAACTGGGGCTTGACCGCAACGAGATGCGCCGGCGCAACTTCATCTCCCCCGATGCCTTTCCATACGACAACGAGATTATCTACCAGGACTTTGCTCCCCTGCTTTACGACAGCGGCAACTACGAACCCGTGCTCGATAAGGCGTTAGAGATGATCGGCTATGAGGAGTTCGTCGACGAGATCCAGCCCCGCCTGCGGGAGGAGGGGCGCTCTGTGGGTATCGGCGTCGTCGCCTACGTTGAGGGCACCGGCATCGGCCCCTACGAGGGAGCGCGCGTGCAGGTTCAGCCCAGCGGCAAGGTCTCTGTGGTCACCGGTGTAGGCACCCAGGGGCAGGGCCATTTCACCAGTTTTGCCCAGATTGTGGCCGACCAGGTTGGCGTAGACGTCCGCGACGTGGATGTCGTAACCGGCGATACCGACCAGTTCTACTGGGGCGCCGGGACCTTCGCCAGTCGCGGCGCCGTCGTGGCTGGCAACGCCATTAACGAGGCCGCCAAGGACGTGCGCGCCAAGATCTTGCGCTTTGCCAGCGAGCGGCTCGAGGCGGCCGCCGAGGATCTGGAGATCGTCGAGGGCGAAGTTCGTGTGAAAGGTGTGCCCGACCGCGGCGTATCGCTAGGCGAGCTGGCCCAGGCGGCCAACCCACTGCGCGGCGCTGTCAAGCCGGGGACCGAACCCGGGCTTG
>JAWVYQ010000222.1:0-3734 GCA_033722615.1 Promineifilaceae bacterium (SeqCode) | reverse complement strand
CAGCCATCGGTCGGGCTGATCTGGTTTTGGAGGGCGTTGACCGCGTACTGGTAATAGAGGATTTCGTAACGCACGTTCAGCGCGACGATCTCCTCAAAGGCGGCGCCGGAGCCGGCGGCGATGCCCTGCATGCCCTCGTGGTAGGCGCCATTCTGAACGGCGATGGCCGTAGCGTAACGCCGGGCTCGCGCCAGCACTTCCTCCCGAGACACGCCTCCCTCCCGCAGAAAGCGGTCGAAGTAGACGTCCAGGTTGTGGGCGATGCGATTCTGTAACTGCCGGCCGTGTTGCAGGCCTTGTTCGTACGGCGTTCCGCTCAGGTGGAGTACGGGTAACGTCATGGGTTGACCTCGTTCATCTTCTTTCTGAATGCGATCCATGCCGGTTGTTTGACGAAGCCCAGGCGTTCGTTGATCGCCAACATCGGCCGGTTCCTTTGCGCGTTCCACGTCTTGATCGTCGGGTTGCCGTGCGCCTGGGCGTATGCCACGGCCTTGAGCTTTAAGGCCAGGGCGATCCCCCGCCGGCGGTAGGCGCGTTTCACGCCGGTAAAGCCGGTGTACAGTTCGCCGGGATCGGCCGCGCTGCGCCACAGATTGCTGACGCCGGCGTAATCGCCGCTGGCTTCGTCAACGGCGACGAAGTAGGCGTCCGGCATAATGTTCGGGCTTTCGAAGTGTTCGGCGCAATACTCGTCGAAGCTCGGCCGCGTCACTGTATCCTCCAGGGGGACGTCCTGACTGGCTTCCCAATCCAGGTCGAAAAGCTTGCGGGCATAATCCGGATCGCTTTCCATTAGTTCGGTGAGCGTCCTGATCACAATGCCCCGCTCTCGTAACGCCGGTTCCAGGCCGTTGTACCCCCTGAGTTCGACCCGTGAAGGATCCAGACGCGATTCCCAGTCGCGGTCGAACTCGACGAAGCCGCGCGCTTCAAGAAAGCGAAGGCGGTCTGTCTCGTCCTCGCGAGCCCGGGTGTTGAGCTGGAGCCGGTCATGGGGAGCCAGCGCTTCCAACATCGCTTTGTACAGGGCGGCGCGCAGCCCTTCTCCAACCAGTCGCGGATAGACGTTGAGGTCGAAGAAGAACTTTTGTGGGTGGTACATCCACGTTACTTGAGCGGCCGTGACGACGCCGGCGATGACCGGGGCAACGTTGGCCCCGTTTTCTTCCGCTACCAGCCTCAGCCACGTCAATCGCTCCGGCCGTCGGGCGTCGCGGTCGCGTATGTTGCCGGCCGTCGTCGGGTATTCGGGCGTATCAGCATTAAGCACGGCCGCGATGCCTTCGTAATCGCCTGTCGTAAAGGGTCGTATCCGGTAAGTCATTGTTTCTCTCCGTTGGTGTCGGCAGCCGCTCGCGTCCGTTGCCGCCCATTCGGGCGCAGCGCGAGCGGCTACCGCGCTCAGGTGTCCAGCTTTAGCTCGAAGTCCAGATGAGCCGGCTGTGGCTCGAATCCGAGTTGCAGGTTGAGCTGGAACATCGGGTTGTTTTCCTCGTTATCGGTCACGATGGCGGCGCCGCCGTTTTCCTGTGCGTACTGGATGGCCCGTACCTTCATGGCCGTGGCGATGCCCCGGCGACGATGGCTGCGGACGACGCCGGTGAGCCCGGTTTCCAGCAAACTGTCGGTCGCCAGGTTCTTCCAGAGGACGCTTAGACCTACGTAGCGGTCGCCGTCGACGGCCACGAACCAGGCGTCAGGCAACAGGTTAGGGCTGCCCAGCGTCCGCTTCTCGAACTGTTCGAAGGGCTGTTTCGTCAGGGGATCGGTGGTGGGTACGTCCTGCGCGCATTCCCACTCCAGTTCGTACGCTTTGGGCTTCCAGTCAGCGTCTTCCTCGCTCAGTTCGTGCAGCGTTTTGATGGCGATGCCTGATTCTTCCAGGCGAGCGATTTTTTCGGCGAAGGGGTCGGCGTCGAAGGCGACCGATTCGAGACGGGAAACTGGTATCCGCATGACTTGTCTGAACCCGCGCTGCTCGAGGAAGCGAATGGCTATCCCGCGGTTTTCTCGGGTATAGCTGACGAGCTTGGCCGGTTGACGCGGCTGCAATTCGCCCATCACGAAGTCGTAAAGAGCGCTGCCGATGCCGCTATTCTGCGCCTCGGGATCGACCTGGACGTTGACGAAGTACTTGTCCGGGGCGTAGGACCAGTGCGTGTGGCCGTAGGCCGCCACGGCGACGACGACGCCTGCCTTCCCCCGGGCGGCCGGTCTTTCGGCAACGAACCTCTGGAAGACGTGTTGCTTCTGGCGGCTGCTGTCAAAATGCTTCCAGGCCGTCACTGAACTGGGGTTATCCGGATCGATGGCGTTGGATATACTTACGATGGCACGATAATCGGCATCGTCGTAGCTGAATGGTCGAATGTACATGATCTTGTCTCCCTTCGTATAAAAGTGCGTCCGCTCTTGTTTTCCTATGGTCGAAGGTGTCGGTACGTTCGTTTGAGCCAACATTGTTTTGCCTCCATTTTCAATTAGTGCTTATGCCTGACGGTTCGACTCCCAGCCGGGACAGGGCGGCCGGTACGTCCATTCCTGCGCGGAAGTGGATGGCGTGCATGCCCAGGGAACGGGCGCCGGCAACGTTTGGGGGCGAGTCGTCGATAAAGACGGTTTCTTCGGGCTCGCGCCCCAGGCGCTCCAACGTGCGGCGGAAGATAGCGGGGTCCGGTTTCATGATCTTCTCTTCGGCCGAACCGACGATGACGTCGAAGGCGTCGGCGATGTTGAAAACGTCCGCCAGTACGGCGTGCAGCCTGTCCGTGGCGTTGCTGATAATGGCCGTCTGATAGCGGGGGCGGAGGGAGCGAATGTAGGCGACTAGTTCCTCGTCGAGCACGTCGCCGGCCCAGAAATCGCGGCGGAAAGCGCGCAACGTCTCGTCGTCGAGGGCCAGACGCCGCCCGATCCACTCCCAAAGCGCTTCCTCGCTAATCTCGCCGGATTGAGCCTTGGTTCCCATTTCGCCGCCGAAGACAATGCTTTCCGATTCCCCTTCTTCCAATTCCAGTCGCCGTTCCCAACGGCGTCTGGGGCCACGGTCATAGGTGCGCACAAGCACGCCGCCGACGTCGAATATCACCGCTTTGATCATCTTACCTTCAGAACCTGTCATCTTCTGTCACCTTTCTCGTTTATTGTGATGCCTGTCTCGGGTAATGGTTGCCAAACCTTCTTCTCATATACATCGGATCGAAAAAAGGACGCAGAGCGGCCGGACGTTTTCGATCCGGTGCCTGCGTCCTTTCTTTCGTTAGAACCGCTTCGCTGAGAGAGCAGAAGGGGAGAAAACAAAAAAGACCGCAGACACCTGGTGGTGCGCTGCGGTCTGTCGCTGACGTTACGTTATGTCAACAGCCCATAGACGCACCACGGCGCGGCAGGGAGAACCCGCCGCCACGGTTCACCGCTTGCGCGTAGAAACGAATTCTTTCTGCCATTAATGCGTCTCCTTTTCGAACAATTTGGTGCGACTGGGCTAAAATCTCTTGGCGCACCGGAGAGTACTCTAGCATATCTGTAATGGCTTTGTCAAGGGGTGCTTTTCTGTTTTTTGAATTTTCGCGTTCGACGTATCCGATTGACGGGGCGTGACGGATCCGGTATAGTGACATTGACAGATATTGTGAAATCTGAATCGGCTTTTCAATACATTTTCAACACACCGCCCAGAATTCCGATCTGGGCGTTTTTTGTTGAGTTTCATGCGATCTGGAAAGTCCAAT
>JAWVYQ010000221.1:0-3755 GCA_033722615.1 Promineifilaceae bacterium (SeqCode) | reverse complement strand
CTCCAGCGAGATGTTCGGCAAAGTGCGCGAAGTGCCGCAGCGAGAAGAGACGCCGTTTCATCCCCGCAGCCCCTATGGCGTCGCCAAGGTTTACGGTCACTGGATCACGGTTAACTATCGGGAGAGCTATAACATGCACTGCACGTCGGGCATTCTCTTCAACCATGAGAGCCCGCGCCGGGGCCTGGAGTTCGTGACGCGCAAGATTACCCACCACGTCGCCCAGATTAAACTGGGCATGACAGACGAGCTGCGCCTGGGCAATCTGGACTCGCGGCGGGACTGGGGTTTCGCCGGCGACTACGTCAAAGCGATGTGGATGATGCTACAACGGGATGAACCGAGCGATTACGTGATCGCCACCGGCGAGACGCACTCCGTTCAGGATTTTCTGGAAGAGGCGTTCGGCTACGTCGATCTGGATTGGCACGATTACGTCGTCCAGGATCCGAAATTCATGCGCCCGGCCGAAGTTGACTTGCTGGTGGGCGATCCGAGCAAAGCAGGGCGGGCGCTGGGTTGGGAGCCGACGGTCTCGTTCCGGGAACTGGTACGCCTGATGGTTGACGCGGACATGCAGATGTTGCGTGACGGCGAAACCCCGATGTAGGGGCGGCGTGGCGCAGGGAAGTGCGGCGCATAGAATTTGACGAACACGGCAATAGGCAATAAATGATAAGGAGGGCCATGAATGTCTGACGTGATTGAGTTTGGCACTGACGGCTGGCGCGGGCGGATTGGCGAAGATTACACGTATGACAACGTACGCCGCTGCGCGCAAGGGTTTGCCCGCTACCTCCAGCGCGAGGGATTGGCGGACCTGGGCGTGGTCGTGGGCCATGACAAACGTTTTTCGGCCGAGCATTTTGCGGCGGCGACGGCCGAAGTGCTGGCGGGTAACGGCATTCGCGTCTGGTTGACCGACGGGGCGATGCCGACGCCGGCCATCTCCTACGCCGCCTTTGACCGGAAAGCGGGCGGCGGGGTGAATATCACGGCCAGCCACAATCCGCCCGAGGATTGTGGGTTTAAAGTGCGCGACCCGCGGGGGGCGGCGATTGCTCCTGACGAGTTGAAGCAGATTGAGGCGCTGATTCCACCGGCGATGAGCGGCGTGCAGCGCCTGGACCTGGACGACGCGCTGACTGACGGGCTGGTGGAGCGGTTTGACCCGACGCCGGCTTACCTCGATCTGTTGCGCGGGTTGGTAGCGATCAAGCCTTTGCAGGAGGCCGGTTATAAGGTGCTGGTCGACTGCATGTGGGGCAACGGCGCGGGCTGGTTTCCGCGGCTGCTGGGTGGCGGCGCGACGGATGTGCACGAAGTACACGCCGAGCGCAACCCGCTTTTCCCGCACATGACGCGGCCGGAGCCGATACCGCCGAACGTCGATCACGGCCTGGCCTTCGTCAAGGAGGTCGGGGCAGACGTGGCCATCATTAACGACGGCGACGCCGACCGGGTTGGCTTTGGCGATGAGAACGGCGAGTTTATCGACCAATTGCGGGTGTACGGCCTGTTGGGCTACTATTTCCTGGAGGTGCGCGGCGAGCGCGGCCCCATCGTCAAGACGATCTCGACGACGAAGATGCTGAACAAGCTTGCCCGCATCTACGACGTGCCCGTACACGAGACGGGCGTCGGCTTTAAGTACATTGCCCCGAAGATGTTGGAAGTGGACGCCATGATCGGCGGTGAGGAGAGCGGCGGTTACGCTTTCCGCGGTCACGTGCCGGAGCGCGACGGGATTCTGGCCGGCCTCTACCTGCTGGATTTGATGGTGCAGACGGGCAAGAAGCCGTCTGAGTTGTTGGACGTCCTGTTTGAGAAAGTCGGCCCCCATTATTACAAGCGTATCGACAGCTATTTCGATCAAGATCGCAAGGAAACGATTCTTCGGAACGTGGCGCAGGCCAAGCCGGAGACGTTGGGCGGTCTGCGCGTGGAAGAGATCGTGACCATCGACGGCCACCAGTTCATTATGGAAGATGGCGGTTGGCTGCTCATCCGTTTCAGCGGCACCGAGCCTATCATTCGCGTTTACGCGGAGACGACGCATGAGGAGAAGCTGGACGACATCTTGCAGCAAGGGATCGAACTGGCGGATCTGAAGGGTAGATAGCGCGGTATGGCCGACATGGCTGAGAAGGCGATTCAGGACAGTTACGACGAGGCGGCGGCCGTCTGCTATGGGTGCGGCCGTCTGAACGAACACGGTTTGCACGTCAAGAGTTACTGGGATGGGGAGGAGGCGGTTTGTCACTTCAAGCCGGAGCCGTATCACACGGCGATTCCCGGCTACGTCTACGGCGGCTTGCTCGCTTCGCTGATCGACTGTCATAGTACGGGGACGGCGGCCGCGGCCTCCTATGACGCCGAGGGACGGCCGCCGGGCAGCGACCCGCCGCTGCGCTTCGTCACCGGCTCGCTGCACGTCGATTATCTCCGGCCGACGCCCATCGACGCCGAGCTGGAGATTCGCGCCTGGGTGAAGGAACTCAAAGGGCGCAAGGTGGTCGTCCATTCTTCGCTGTACGCTAACGGAGAAGAGACGGTCCGCGGCGAAGCGGTGTGCGTGCGCATGCCGGAACATCTGCTGGAGTAGGCGGCATGTTGTTCGATACCCATTGTCACCTGGACTTCGAGCGGTTTGACGAGGATCGGGATGAGGTTGTGGCGCGGGCGGCCGCGGCCGGCGTCACGCGGATCGTCGTCCCGGCGTTGGACCTGGAGAACGCGCCCGTTGTCCTGGACCTGGCCGACCGTTACGAGGCAGTCTACGCGGCCGTGGGCGTGCACCCCAATAGCTCGGCCGGCTGGGAGGACGGGTGGATCGACCGGTTGCGGGAGCTGGCAGAACACGAGAAAGTGGTGGCCATCGGCGAGATCGGCCTCGATTACTATTGGGACCGCTCGGCGAAGGAGACGCAGCAACGGGCTCTCGCGAAGCAGTTGGCGCTGGCGACCGAACTCGATTTGCCCGTGATCATCCACAACCGGGAGTCGGACGCCGACGTGCTGCGCCTGTTGGCTCAGTCGCCCCTGCGCGGCAAGGAACGGCCGGGCGTGCTCCATTCGTTCCTAACGACGTGGGAGACGGCGGAAGCGGCGCTGGAGATGGGATATTATCTGGGTTTCACCGGCCCGCTGACGTATCCGAAGAATGATGAACTGCGAGCCGTCGTCGAGCGGGTGCCCCTGGACCGGCTGTTGATTGAGACGGACGCTCCCTTTCTGTCGCCGCAGGCGCACCGGGGGAAGCGCAACGAACCGGCGTTCGTACAATTGATAGCGACGCAGATGGCAGAAATTCTGGGGTTGAAGGAGGCAACCATCGCGGCGATGACGACGGATAACGCTGCGTGCCTCTTCGGCCGCCATCTGTTGCGTTAATGGAGGAGGAGCGTCGGACCTCCGAATTGATGTCGCCTGCTGCACGCGCTCGTCCCTCCTCTTTGCAGTTGTCGATCATCATCGTCAGTTGGAACGTGCGCGATTTGTTGGGCGACTGTTTGCGCTCCATCGCCGCCGGCCGGGGCGGCCTGGACCTGGAAGTCATCGTCGTGGACAGCGGGAGCAGCGACGGCACACCGCAGATGGTGGACGAGCTGTTTGGGCAGGAAGCGTTTCCCGTGCGGCTGATCGCCCGGCCGGACAACGTGGGATTCCCGAAGGTAAACAACATCGGCATACAGCAGGCGCGGGGTCAATATATCCTCCTCCTCAATCCGGACACAGAGGTCATCGGCGACGCT
>JAWVYQ010000220.1:0-3770 GCA_033722615.1 Promineifilaceae bacterium (SeqCode) | reverse complement strand
TGGGAAGAGACATTAACGGCGATCAAGGAAGAAAAGCTGGCGCTGGACGACGAGGCACTCCAGGCGGAAATCGCGGACGGTGGACCGGTGGCGTTCGAGAGCTTCGACCGGGTATTGAAGGCCCTTTACCGGGAGTTTACGTTTGAACGGGCGGCCGGAGAATCACAGGTGCCGGCCGAACGGATTCGGGAGGCGGCCGAGTACGTGGCCGCGGCACAGGGCCGGCTGGCGACGCACACGTGGCGCAGCGCCACCATCGGCAATCTCGGGGGCTGGCAGGTGGCCCGCTGTCTCTTCTTCCTCAACGTGCTCACGGGCAGCGTTGGGACGCGCGGCGGCACGTCGGCCAATAGCTGGAATAAGTTTGTGCCCAAACCGTTCAAGACGCCGCCGCCGAACAGCGCCTGGAACGAGCTACACCTGCCTGACGAGTGGCCGTTGGCCTTTTACGAGATGAGTTTCTTGCTCCCCCACTTTTTGGAGGAGGAGCGGGGGGAGATCGACGTTTACTTTACGCGCGTCTACAATCCGATGTGGATCAACCCGGATGGTTTTATGTGGTTGAAGGCGCTGCAGGACGAGGAGAAGGTTCGGTGCCACGTGGCGCTGACGCCGACGTGGAATGAGTCGGCGTGGTTTGCGGATTACGTGCTGCCGATGGGCCACTCGGGCGAGCGGCACGATTTGATGAGCCAGGAGACGCACGCGGGCCAATGGATCGCGTTCCGCCAGCCGGTGCGTCGAGTGGCGATGGAGAAGGCGGGCCAGCCGGTGCGGTTCACTTATGAGGCGAATCCGGGCGAGGTGTGGGAGGAGAATGAGTGGTGGATCGAGCTGTCAGCGCGCATGGATCCGGACGGCAGCCTCGGCGTGCGCCAATGGTTCGAGAGCCCTTACCGGCCGGGGGAGATTATCACGGTGGAAGAGTATTACCGCTGGATTTTCGAGAACAGCGTGCCCGGCCTTCCGGAAGCGGCAGCGGCCGAGGGCCTCACGCCCCTGGAATATATGCGCAAGTACGGGGCTTTTGAGGTGACGCGTGACAATTTCCAGCCGTATGAGGAGGTGGTGGAGGAAGCGGCTCAGATAGCGGAGGCCCCCCCCTCGGCAGCGGAGAGCGATAGTCTCCGGGTGGATGAACACCAGCGGATTTTGCGAGATGGGCGGCCGGTGGGAATCATGGTGGACGGCGAGGCGAAGGTGGGCCTGACGACGCCCAGCCGCAAGTTCGAGTTTTTCAGCCCTACCCTCTACGAATGGGGCTGGCCGGAGCGTCAGCACACGATTCCCTGGCCGCTGAAGAGTCACGTCCACCCGGACAACATCGACCGCGAGGAGGGGGAGATGTTGCTGCTACCCAACTTCCGCCTGCCTACGCTGATCCACACGCGAAGCGCGAACGCCAAGTGGCTGTATGAGATCAGTCACAAGAACCCGATCTGGATGCACCCCTCGGACGCGCGACGCCTGGGCGTGGATAGCGGGGACCTGGTACGCGTGGAGACGGAGATCGGCTACATGATCGACAAGGTGTGGGTCACGGAAGGGATCAAGCCGGGGATCATCGCGATGAGCCATCACCTGGGCCGCTGGCGGCTTCAGGACGACGTGGGCGTCAACCCGGGTATGTCGAACCTGGCCCGTCTGGAAGAAGACGGCAAAGGGGGGCACCGACTGAACATCCTCAAGGGCGGGGGCGCGTGGAAGACGTTCGACCCGGACACGGAGCGCGTGTGGTGGCGGGACGTGGGCGTCCACCAGAACCTGACGCACGCCGTGCACCCGGACCCGATCAGCGGCGCTCACTGCTGGCTGCAGAAGGCGGTTAACGTGCGCAAGGCGGGCCCGGGCGAGAAGCACGGCGACGTGTGGGTGGACGTTAAGCGCTCGATGGCGGTGTATCGCCAGTGGCGGGAGATGACGCGGCCGGCGACGAAGGTGAGCCCGGACGGCACGCGGCGCCCTTACTGGTTGAAGAGACCGTTGAAACCGAGGCCCGAAGCGTATAAACTTACTGGGAGAGATAACGGGAACGACGAGTAAGCACCATAATAAGGACCCAGACGACGGGAGGAGCCTGGACTGGACCGGAGGGTCAAAGATGTTGTTGAAATATTTTTACGAGCCGAAGCTGGCGCATGCTTCTTACCTGGTGGGCTGTCAGGCAACGGGGGAGGCGATCATCATCGACCCGGGGCGGGACGTGGAGGGGTATTTGCACGAAGCGGAGGCGAACGATCTGCAAATTGTGGCCGCGGCCGAAACGCACATTCACGCCGATTTCGTTTCCGGGGCTCGCGAACTGGCGGAGCGTACGGGAGCCAGACTCTACCTGTCGGACGAGGGCGACGAAGCGTGGAAGTACGAATTTGTAGATGAAACGGATCACGTCCTGCTTAAAGACGGCGACCGGTTCATGGTGGGCAACGTCCGCTTTGACGTGCTGCACACGCCAGGGCATACGCCGGAGCACGTTTCTTTCCTGATGACGGATACGGCCGGCGCGGACCGGCCGATGGGCATCTTCACCGGGGATTTTGTTTTCGTCGGGTCGGTCGGCCGGCCCGATCTGCTGGAGAAGGCGGCGGGAATAAGGGATACGGCCGTCTCGAGCGCCCGCCAGATGTTCCACTCGGTGCAGCGTTTCAAGGAATTGCCCGATTATCTGCAAGTATGGCCGGCGCACGGAGCGGGCAGCGCCTGTGGCAAAGGGTTGGGGGCTGTTCCTTCTACAACGGTGGGATACGAGAAGATGTTCAACCCGGCGCTGTCCTTTGCAGACGAAGGGATGTTTGTCGAAGCGTTGTTGGAGGGGCAACCGGAACCGCCGAAATATTTCGCCGTGATGAAACGGGTGAACAAGGAGGGACCGCCCGTCCTGCACACGCTGCCCACGCCGGAGCACCTGCCGGCGCGGCGCCTTCTGGCGTTGCTGGAAGAGGGGGCAACGATTGTGGACACGCGCGATCCCGAGGCTTTTGCCGGCCGACACATTCCGGGGACGCTGAACATTCCGCTGCCGGAGCTGGCCAACTGGGCGGGGTGGCTGATCGATTACGAGCGCCCCCTCTACCTGATCATTGATACCGAAGCGGTTGACAGCGCCGTCCACGATCTGGTTTACATCGGCCTGGACGACATTGGCGGCTACTTTGAGCCCCGGGCGATCGACGTGCTGGCGGAGGCCGGGCACCCGCCTCAATCGTACGAAGTGGCGACGGCCGAGCGGCTGGCCGACCGCATTCTCGACCGGGAGGTGACGCTTCTTGACGTGCGCAGCGAGAGTGAATGGGCCGAGGGGCGGCTTCCCGGGGCGGTACACATCATGCTGGGTTACCTACCGGAACGGGCTCAGGAAGTCATCGACGGCAAACCGATCGTCGTCCAGTGCCGCACTGGGGCGCGTTCGGCGATCGGCGCGAGCATTCTCCAGGCGGCCGGAGTTGAGGAGGTCATCAACATGCAAGGGGGCCTCCGGGACTGGACGACGGCCAAGCTGCCGGTAGAGAATTAAGGGGTGGCGAGCGGAAGGCAAGCGGGCGCCATTTTGAACTGGATCAACTCTCTATGTCTGGCCGGCATTCTGCTGCTAGCCGGCTTCCTTTTGGGCGGCGCCAGGGCGCCGGCTGGCGCCACCGTCACAGTCGCCCCGACTAAAACAACGGGCGCGCTGAAAGTAGCGACGGCGTCGGCGACAAGGCCCGAAACGGGAGCGGCCGGGCGAATGCCTGCGCCCACTTCGCGCCCATCGCCGGAGCACAGGCCCTCCC
>JAWVYQ010000219.1:0-3816 GCA_033722615.1 Promineifilaceae bacterium (SeqCode) | reverse complement strand
GACGTCGTCAAACTCTTCCATCATTACGGCTAGCTGCAGCAGGTTGGGCATACCTTGCTCGTCTGTCTTTCCCTCCTGCGCCAGGGCGAAAAAGCTGGTGAGAAAGGCGTCGAAGCGATCGGCAGGACGTATTTCCACCGTCGCGTGAAGCTCGCTCTCGCCGTCGTTCCACCAGACGTGGGGCGTGCCGGGGGGGATGGTGGCCTCTTCTCCGGCCTGATACGTCCGTTCTTCCTCGTGCTTCCGCAGCCGAAGCTCTCCTTCTTTGACGACAAAGTGTTCGGTTTGAGCCGGATGAATGTGTTCGGCCGCGACAAAGCCGCCCGGCTCCGCAAACATATCAAACCGCAACAACTGACCGTCGGTCTCCTCGCCGGTTTGCCGAAAGACGGCCTTTTCGCCGGTCACAGGGTTCTTAATCACGTCTTCTGCATGTTCCGTCATCACATCTTCAGCTTGTGCCATAGGTTTGCCTCTCTAACGCTGTTTCTGATTCGATAATGTTCTTTGCATTCTCTACGGTTTGCGACATCTCTCGCTCTACCATGTTGCCGAAGAGTTGCTCCATCACCCACCCCAGCGGCCGAAACGCGGGTAGCATCTTGAACTGTGTCTGGTGATGGAAGCGCGCTCCGTCACCTTCCGGCTCCACACGCATTGTCAATACCGCGTCCAGCATGGGTTCGCTGCACTGATGTAGTTGAAGATAGCATGAGCGCCCCACCTGCTACTGCTACGCGTTGTTTCTGTCTTTTTGACTGCGAGCTACTGTGAGGATAAACGAGCTGTTTCAGACTCGCATCTATCGTCGTTAGATTGACGAGATATAATTTCGATAGAGTTCAGTGGTACTCGCGGCAAGAAAATAAAGGTGCGGTCACGTACGAGATGGGATACGGACGGTGACGTTCTTAATGCGAGGGTACCCGAAGAGTATGAGAGCGGGAAGATGGCGTTGTTGGCCGATAGCGCAATGAGGGCGGCGGTTGCCTACCCGTCGCCAATCCAGGCCACGCTGCTGCAGCGGGCGAAGTCGTGGGGGACCACGCGCCGGGTTCCGCTCGCGGGCGCAAAGAGATCGACTCCCCCTTCGATGAGGCGCGCCAGCCACGTTCCGTCAGGAGACCAATTGTAGAGGCCGAGGCTACTCGCAAAGTAGCGTTCTCGCGGAATGTAGGCGCTGACGTTGAGGATGGTCTCTTCATGGCGGAGATCGAAGATCCAGAAGCGAGCGCCGGTCTCTCTACGCGCTGTATCGATCCAGGGGGCGACGAAACTGAGCCAGCGGCCGTCGGGAGAGACGTGGGGTTCGGTCATCGAGGCCGCCTGGGGGGCGGCGCCAATATCGCCCAGGATCCGGATGCGGGGTGCTCCCTTCATCCACGAGTTGCCGGCCGGCCGTTCGACGGCAAAGAAGATGGCGTTCTGCTCTTCGAACGCGGTGGCGAGGACGAGGAGGGAATCGGGCGTTAACGGATGGCGGGCTGCCCAGACCAGTTCGAGGTCGGCGAAATCGCGGTCCAGTTCCAATAGCAGGTCGCCGACGTCCAGCAGTAGGCGTTCATCGCCTGTTGCCAGCGCATTCAATACGACTTCCTGGTAGCCATACGGCCCCCGATCGCGCAGATAGCCGACCGTCCCGCCGTTTAACCAGAAAGGATGGGCGATGGGGGCTTCGCTAAGCAGTTCCCAGCCCGCTTCGTCGCCATTCTCGAGCTCCCGGCGGAGGTGCAATCGGCGGACGTAGTTGTCAGGCGGCGTGCCACCCCAGGTCCGCAGGGCCAGCAGTTGGTCGCCATCGGGGGACCAGATGGGGCGGCCTGGAATGCGCCACAAGGGACACCCGGGGTTGACGCCACCGCAGCGTTCCGGGTCGAAGAGGGCGTACTGCAGGGTCTCCGCGTCCCCTGCTTTGTTGTCGAGGAAGGCGGCGAGGCGGCCGTCCGGACCCCGATTGAAGGGGATTACTTCCACCAGGGGGTTGCCGGCCTCGCTGAGGGCAAGGAGGCGCTCATTACTGAAGCGTGGCTGGTCCCCGCGCACCAGCCACGAATTGAAGCTGTCCTGCGGAAAGAATGGCCGGAAGATGTAATTGCCCCCGGGCAAGGAGATGAGGTGGGCATGATTGAGGGGGGCTCCAGCGTTGGCGGGAAGTTGCGTGTCGAGCAACCACTCCTCCTCTGTCACATCGTAGCGCCGGACATTCAGCGCGCCGCCTCCTGCCGGCTCGCAGGCTGCCAGGAGATCGTGGCTGAGCGGTGGCTCTTCTTGCAGGCTCCCCTGTGCCTGCAAGCGGTCGAGGACGTAGCGTCGCCAACTTTTGGTGATGGACTCGTCGACGGGCCCTTCACCGGCGCGGGGAAGGTCAGCTATCCAGGCCCAGAAGTTGACGTTGACCGGTTCATTGAGGGCGCGCATGAGGGCGGCCTCCACCGGCTCTGCGGCCGGGCCGCCGACCCATGTGCCTGACAGGAAGGCGAGGAAGGCGTGGACGGTAGGCGGCGACGGCACGTCCGGGCGGTCCACCCACCAGTACTCCTGGACGACGTCTAGCGAGGCGCCTTCGTCCAGCAACTGGTAGCCGACGGGGGCCGAGGGCATCGGTTGTAACCCCAAATGGGCCAACTGCCGTTCGAGAAGGGCGCGGAAGAAGAGAGCCTGGTCGCAACAGTCGTACTCCATAAGGTCGGCCACGACGGCGGCGATGACGTAGCGAGCGTAACCGCGGAAGAGGGCGTCATAAGCCGCTTCACCGGCCGGCAGGCCGACGAGGGAGGGCGTGGGCAGCGTCGGGTCACCGGCGCCGATGGTAAGCGTGGACGCAAGCGGGTCCAACGACGCCAGGCTGAGCGCCTCGCTTTGCAGGTGGACGCGGGCGCGGAAACGATCCGGGCAGTGGACGACGGTGCGGCACATATCGGCGAGGAGGGCGTCGAGATCGCCTGCAAGGCGTTCGGCCAGTGCAGCATCACGGGTGGGCGCGTCCAGCGTTATGCGCTCGCCGGAAACGGCATGCCGCTCATACCAATCGTCGGCGGCCGGTGGCGAGAGCCACCAGCGGTCGTCCTCCAGGCGGAAGAAGGCGGTCTGGGTGAAGGTTACCGTCTCTGTCGCGGAGACAGCGTATGCCCAGCGAGCCTGGACCTGAGCTTCGCGCAGGTTGGGGGCCAGACGAACGTCAACTTCTTCTTGCGGTTCTTCGGAGAGGGATAGCAAGCCGAGGGCACGCGGGGCCCCGCCGAGGAGTTGGCCTTGCTCGAGCAGGGCTAACTGTGCAGCCTCCCATGCCTCGTCGCCGGGCGGCAATAGCGAACGGAGGCGTTCTCTGTCTCGATTCTGCAGGGCCTCCAGGGCCAGGCGGTAGGCGGAGCGGACGTCGGCTTCTAATCTTTCCTGGGTCGTTTGCATCCGCCGTTCGGCCCGCCGCCACAACAGGAAGCCGGCCGCAAGGGCGAGCACGCCGGTCAGCAGGCCAATGAGGAGCAGGGGGAGCCGGCGACGCGCCAAGCGGGCCGGCCGTGGAGCGTCCTTCTTTTGGCGCTCGTCCGCCGGTTCTTCGGTTTGCCAGTCGAAACTGTCGCCGGTCATGGTGATGTCCTTCGCCTTCAGTTTCCCGGAAACGGTTCTGGTTGTTGTGACGTTGTTCGGAAGGCGGGCGATCGGGCGGCAGCAGTTTCCGGGAAACGGCGTATCTCAGGATACGGCGCATCTCAGGATACGGCGTATCTCAGCATACGTAAAGGGTTACATGGAGATGGAGCCCTTGCGGAAGTCGGTCTGGCCGATGAAGACGTTGGCGAGGACGGGCCGGCCGTC
>JAWVYQ010000218.1:0-3831 GCA_033722615.1 Promineifilaceae bacterium (SeqCode) | reverse complement strand
CTTCCCGCCGATAGGCTGCGATGAGCCGGCGGGTGTGACGTAAGGAGAGGCCAAGCATCTCAGCTGCATCCTGTCCAGCCATTCGTCCTGCCAATATCTCGTTCATGACCAAAAGGCGTTTCTGCTCTTTGCTGTTCAACATCACCCTCTCGTTCATAGGGTGACATTATTGCTGAAGAATTAAGGGATGACAGATTTGCTGAAGAATAACAGGCCGGCGAGCAATTGCTTGACAAGCCGTCACGAATCTAATAGTATTAGGTATATTATATACTATTAGATATCTGAGGTAACGGGTATGAATGATTCGGTGCCCACGGTTGAAGAGCGACGCCAGCAATACCGAGAAGGGATGATCGAGGACATCCTAGCCATCGCGCGGGAGATGATGCAGAAGGATGGGGTGGCAGCGCTGAGCTTCAATGGTATCGCCCGCCGCCTGGGGATGAAGCCGCCTTCCCTCTATACCTACTTTGACAGCAAAAACGCGATTTACGACGAGTTGTTCCGGCGCGGCTTTATCGAGTTCGGCCGGCAGATGGACGAAAGCGTACGGCAGAAAGGCCCGCTGCGCGACGAGTTACAGAGCGTCATGGAAACGTACATGCGCTTTGCCCAGGAGAATGCTGACCTGTACCAGTTGATGTTCCAGCGGCCGGTACCGGGTTTTGAACCGTCTGAAGAGAGTATGGCTGTGAGTCTGGCCCGGCTGGAGGATGCACGCAGGCAATTCGCCGACGTCTTACGGAGTAATGAGCTATCCATCGGACTCCCGTTTGCGGAAGCGTTGGATCTGTTCCTGGCTTTGCAACACGGGCTGACAGAACTTCATCTGGCCAACGATCCTGACCGGCCGGTGGGCGAAGGGCGCTTTGGGAAGCTGATCTCGCCGGCCGTGCAGTTGATCCTGGATGCCTGGCAGAAGGGGCAAGAGCCCAAGTAACCGCTCTGGCAGGCCAAACGTTCATACACATGTTTTAGTTGAGGAGGTAAGGTGAGATGGGTGTTTCAATGGACGTCGCTGTGAAAGGGGCGCAGGGCGCTGGGCAACGGGCGAGCGAGATTCCCAAAGTGACGCACGCCGAAGCGGGGCGGCTGGCGCAAACGGAATATGAACGGGTGCTGGCATTGCTGGAGGAACTGGAGGGAGATGATTGGGCTCAGCCGACGTATTGTACGGAGTGGAACGTCCGCGAGATGGTGGCGCATCTGGCGGGGGCGGTGACGGGCAGCACAAGCTTTGCCGAGTTCCGGCGGCAGAACATGCAGAATCCGTACGTGAAGGAGTTTGAGGAGCCGGTCGACGGGACGAACAAGCTGCAAATCGAGGAACGAGAGGGGAAGACGACGGCCGAACTGGTGGAGGAATTTCGCCAAAGCGGGCAGATTGCGGTGCGGAAGCGGCAGAACCTGCCGTGGCTGTTGCGCAAGCTCCGCGTGCCGATGGGATCGATGGGGCTGACATCGTTTGAGTATTTGATGGACACGATTTACCCGCGGGACCAGTGGATGCACCGTTACGACATTTGCGCGGCGACGGGAAGGGAGATGGAGGTGACGGCGGCGCACGACGGCCGTATGGTGGCCCTGGTCTTGCGGGACATTGCGGACAAGCTGAGGCAGGAACTGGCGGACCGGAGCGTGGCCCTGCGGCTGACGGGGGAAGCGGGCGGGAATTACCTGTTTGGGGGAGCGGCCGACCCCGATTGCACGATTGAGATGGATGCGTTCACGTTTTGTCTGCGGTCTTCGGGGCGGATCACGGTGGAGGAAGCGAGCGAGAGGGTGACGGTTATGGGCGACGGCGCGACGGCGGTGTGGTTCTTGCGCAACATGGAAGTGATGTTTTGAGCGGCGACTGGGGGCGCTGTAGAAGTAAGTCGCGGGCCGAGTTTCCCGGAAACGGATAGTGGCAGGAACGGTGGACGGTACCCTAAAAAGACGGGCTCTGCCTGAGAAGTTTCCGGGAAACTGAAGGTTGTTAAGGCCCCAGGGCGGATGGCAGGTAGACTGCGTAAACGGACTCGACGACGAGGGTGACGGTCGACGGGGGAGAGCGGTCATAGCCGTCGTCGGCGCGGTAGGTAAAGGTGTCGGTTCCGGTGAAGCCGGCGGCCGGGGTGTAGGTGAAGGAGCCGTCGGGGTTAAGGGTCAGGTCGCCGTGGGCAGGAGCGTTGGCCAGGACGGCGGACAAGTCATCGCCTTCAAAATCGCCGTCGTTGGCCAGGACGCCGGGCGCCGAGGTGGTGAGCGGCATGGCTGCCGTAGTGGTATATACGTCGGCGGCGGCCGTGGGGGGAGCATTGACGTACTCGTACGCGCCGCGGTCGAAGCCCGCACGCTCGGGCCGGGTCACGCCGTCTAAATCGACGGCGATCCCGAGGTCGGTACCACTGTCCACGGCCGGTGAATCGAAGCGGAGATGGAAATCGCCGGCCGCGGCGTCCACAAAGAGGGGATCGCCGTCAAGGTTATTTGCGCCTGGCGAGACCCCGGCATGGCGGACGAGATTTTCGAAGAAGAGATTGTAATCGGAGATGACGGTCAGATTAGGGCTGGAACTGACGCCGACAGTGTGGCGGGTGATGATATTGTTGATGACGTTGGCCGACCCCTCCACGACCTGTACAGCACTACCATCCTGTGTGCCGCGCACGATGGTGTTGTGGTTAATCTCAGCATGCCCCCCATTCTCGTCCGCGTCTGCTGTGTAGCCGGCGAAGATAGCGGAGCCTTCATTGGCGTGGTTGTCAACCCAACTATTGTTAACGAGCACGCTGGCGTTCCCGGGTGGAACGTGGGCCAGAAAGACGCCGGCACCGGAGGGGGCAGAGTTACTCACGAAGCGACTATTGCGCACGGTAGCATCGTAGAGGGCCATCAGGCCACCGCCGGCATAGTCAACGCCCAGCCCGGCAGCCGTGTTTTCCGTGAAGAGAGACTCGGAGATAGTGCCGCTGGCAATGAAGGCGCCCCCACCCCCCTCGGCCGCGCGGTTTGCTGAGAAGTGACCAGCTTCAATTTCGACGTTGCGCAAGACGTAGAGGCCGCCGCCTGACGCAGAAGCAGCGTTGTGCTCGAAGACGGTGCCGGTCAGCTCGACATCCGGCCCGGCCGGTTCTTCCAGGTAGAGGCCGCCGCCGTACGCCCCTTCGTTGTGGGCGAACGTGGTATCTGCGATCGAGAGGTCGGCGGTGGCAAGAAGGCCACCGCCGTAGGAATCGGCTGTGTTGCTGTAGAAAGCGCCGCCCGTGAGGGTCAGGTCGCCGGCCGCGTAGAGTCCTGCTCCTCGCCTCCCGTCGTTCTCAGCAAACGTGCCGCCATCTATCTGGGCAGCGCCGACGGTGTAGAGGCCGGCGCCGTAAGCGTTGTCGCCCAAGTTGCCGGTGACGGTAATCGCCTCGGCCGTCAGGTCGCCGGCGACCCAGACGCCGCCGCCATAGGCGGGATCGCCGAGGAGGGCTTCGTTGTCGGCGACAACGGTCCGGCTCATGGTCAGGGAGCCGCCGACGTAGGCCCCGCCCCCGCCATAGCTGACGTTGCCAGTAAGGACGACGTTGGTCAGGGTGAGGGATTGGTGGGCGAAGATACCGCCACCCTGATAGGAGGGGCTCGTGCGGCCGTTGCGCACGGTGACGTTTTCCAGCGTCAGGTCGGCCGTACTCTCTAAGAGGCGGAAGTTGTCTGTGTCGGCCGGGTTACGTTGGATCACCACGTCGACGTCCTCACCGCGGATAACCAGATCGTCGGTAATCAGGGGCAGGCCGACGTTGCCGTTGCCGTAGTCGTCCTCAGGCGTGACCGGGGTGAAGATGCAAGGGACGGTGGCGG
>JAWVYQ010000217.1:0-3935 GCA_033722615.1 Promineifilaceae bacterium (SeqCode) | reverse complement strand
TGTGGAGCGGCCGTTCGCTGGCGTTCGCGAACTGAAACGACCCGTTTGCGCCCGGCAGAGGCCCACTCAGGCCGGGGCCGACTCGTAAAGGGCCGCCTTGATCTGCATCACGTCGCGGCGCACCTTCTCATCCGTCTCCATGAGGCCGGCGATCTTCTCGTAGCCGTGGATGATGGTCGTGTGATCGCGGTCGCCCAAGTGCTGGCCGATCTGGGGGAAGGAGGCGTCGGTCTCGGTGCGGGCCAGGTACATGGCGATCTGGCGGGGGAAGGAGACGACGCGGCTGCGGCTGCGGCTGCACAACTTCTCCTCAGATAGCCGGTAATAGTCGACCACGGCGTCCATTATCTGGGGCACCGTGAGCTTGGTCGGCCGGTGCACCTGGTCGGCAAGGGCCATGTTGACGAGGCGCATGTCGATGGGCTGATTGGTCAGCTTGGAGAAGGCGATCACCTTGTTGAGGGCCCCTTCCAGCTCGCGGATGTTGTTGCGGAAGTGGTGGGCGATGACCTCGATAACGCTCTCGGGTACGCGCGCGCCGCTTTCTTCAGCCTTGGCGTGGAGAATGGCTGCGCGCATCTCGGCGTCGGGCAATTGAATGTCCGTCATCAGCCCCCACTCGAAGCGCGATTGCAGGCGCTCCTCGAGGGTGACCATCGCCTTGGGCGGCCGGTCGCTGGAGAGGACGACCTGTTTGCCGCTGCTGTGCAGGTGGTTAAAAGTGTGGAAAAACTCCTCCTGCGTGCTCTCCTTGCCGGCGATGAACTGGATGTCGTCGATGAGGAGCACGTCCGGCGTGCGGTACTTTTCCCGGAACTGCTCCATTTTGCGCGTGCGAATCGATTGGATGAGGTCGTTGGTGAAAGTTTCGGACGAGACGTAACAGACGGTGTAGCCGTTGTTCTCGCATTTGTGGCCGATGGCGTGCAACAAGTGGGTCTTGCCCAGCCCCACGCCGCCGTAGATGAAGAGGGGATTGTAGGAACGGCCGGGCTGCTCGGCGACCGAAAGGGCGGCCGCGTGCGCCAGGCGGTTGCTGGGGCCGACGACGAAGGTGGCAAAGGTATAGCGGCGGCTCAGATTCTCGCCGTGCGAACTCCCATTTTCGTGCATGACATCCTCCGGGGGCGCCTCTTCCTCCACCTCCAAATCGCCGGCGACGATCTCTGGAGCGTGCTCCATGCTCGTACCGTTCTCACGGCGTACTTCGGCCGGCACGGCGGCCCCCACCACAAAACGCACGTCAACGTCCTGATCGACGATGGCCGACAGCGTGCGCGTAATCGCTCCCTCCAGCCGGTTCTCAAGCCAATCTTTGGCGTAATCGTTACGGACGCCAATGACGTATTCCTCGTTGTCATAGGCCAGCAAACGGGCGTCCTTCAACCAGGTGTTGAAAGTTGCTTTGGTCATCTGTAACTCGAGCTCCCCCAGCGTCGCTTTCCAGGCAGTTTCAGGCAACATAGATAACACCAATAAGTCCCAATAATTTCAGCTAAAGAGCGGCCGCGCCAATTTTTAGTAAACTTCGTACAGGATAGATTGACTGTGGCTATGATGGCTTGACACGCACGACGCCAACATCACCATTTCACGTTGGCTTACCCACCCTCTTTCATCCGCGCGACCAACGACGATGATCCTCCTGAAGGTTGTAACCGGATGAAGTTATCGTCGTCCCCAACGCCCAACGGCTGGCGATAAGGTACCGTTTATTCTAGTCAATGAACGGGCATTCCGCAACGAAAAGAACGCCCATTTTTCTTAAAAGGTTTGATTTTTTAGGATTGAAAAACGAGAGAGGATTGAGTCTTTTAACATTAGGTCTGCGCACGGCCCGTCGCCGTCCAGGTATACGGCCCGCCCCCTGCCAGCAGCCCATATATTCGGGTTAGCGCCGTAAAACGGGGCTCCGGCCGCGCGGCGACCGTCGGCCATTGTAGCCGGTAAAACGCAGCCCTTTCTCGCCCGCTAATGTCAGATCAGGTAATAGCGGTAATCGCGGAAAAAGAGGGGCCGGAAACACCGTGTGCGCCGGCCCCGGGAACAAAGAGGAAAGGATAAGGTTCTGTAAACGGCCGGTTAAGAGTTGCCAGATGGCGCTACGCTTCATAATCGACTGTTATATAATTGCGTGCTGGGTCGGCGCTCAGGGATCGGACAGATGGCCCGCCCCCGAAGCGGGCGGCTCTTATTATAATAAGGCTACGCACAAAAGGACGACTATGCATCTCTATTTGATTCGACACGGACAGAGTCACGTTAATCTGGAGGAGTGGAACAACGGAAACACCGACGAGGGATTGACCGCCCTCGGCCAGGAGCAAGCGGCCGCCCTCGCCGCCTGGCTGCCCCAGGAAGTGGACGGCGTAGACATCCTCTATAGCAGCACGATGCGCCGGGCGAAGGAGACGGCGGAAGCGGTCGCCGAGGCGTACGGGTTGCCCATCCATTACGACGACCGGCTGCGCGAGATCGGGAACAACCGGCTGGACCACTCCCCCTGGCCCAACGACGATCTCCCCCGCCAGTACGCCGACTATTGGGCCAGCGAGCGGCCGTTCTCGCCGGTGACGCCGGTCGTGGACGGCGGCGAAACGTTGATGCACTTCCGCACCCGCGTCGGCCTGTTCATCGAAGAGATGGTCGAGAAGCATCAGGACGAGACAATCGTTATCGTCTGCCACGGAGGCGTCGTCGAGATCACATTCGACCACGCCTTCAACACCGGCGTCTTCCGCCGCTGCGAGGTGTGGGACAAAAACACGGGCGTCTCCCATTTCGAGTACGTAGACCACCCGCGCCGGGAGACGTGGCGCCTGCACTATCACAACCGTATCGACCACCTGCGGCGGCTGGAATGGGGCGTTGACCGGGAGGAGAAAGAACGGGGACGGCGTGAGTGACGCGCCCGCACCGTCTTTGATCCTGACGGCCGATCCGGACTTTCTTGATCTGGCCCTTCGCGAGCTGGAAAAGATCGCGCCCGGCGCCGAGCGGCTGGACACCTTCGGCGGCGAGGCAATTTTGCTGGCCTTGCCCGGCTCATTCTGGGAACTGGCCGAAGCGTGGCGCCAGGAACCGCCCATCTTCGTGCGCCACGTCAACCCCGTTCAGGCGACGCGCCCGTTGCCGGCCGGGCTCAACGCCGTCCACGCTCTGCGCGCGCTGGCGGCCGAAACGTTCGGCGAGATGATGGACCCCACCCTCCCCTTCTCCGTGCAGACGCGCCTCTTCTGCGACGTCACGTACAAAGCGTACGACGTTAACACAGCGCTGGCTCAGAGCCTAGCGGCGGAGAGCGGCGCGCCGTTAGACGTACGCGCGCCACAGCAGATCGTGTCGGTGGTCATCGCCGTGCACCGGGGGCAGACGACGGGCCTCCTCGGGCTGTCGCCGGCCGTCTATAACCTTTCAGACTGGGCCGGGGGCAAGCGGCGCTTTGCCCGCGAAAGGGAGCAGATCAGCCGGGCGGAGTTCAAGTTGTTGGAGGCGCTGGAGGTGTTCGACGTGCCGCTGCCGGAGCGGGGCGTGGCGCTGGATCTGGGGGCGGCGCCCGGCGGCTGGACGCGCGTGCTGCGCCAGAAGGGGCAATACGTGACGGCCGTCGACCCCGGCCGCCTGCACCAGCGTCTGGAGCAGGATCCCAACGTGCGCCACCAGCAGATGACGGCCGAAGCGTACCTGGAGAGCGGCCCGGATCAGTTCGACCTGATCCTCAACGACATGCGCCTGGACGCCCGGGACTCGGCCCGGCTGATGGTAGACTACGCCCCCGCCCTCTATCGTCACGGCCGGGCGATCATGACGCTGAAGCTGCCCGAATACAATCGCGAAACCGTCATCGACCACGCCTTCAACATTCTGGATCGCGCCTACGAACGGTTGAGCGCGCGCCACCTCTTCCACAACCGGAGCGAGATTACGGTCTATTT
>JAWVYQ010000216.1:0-4006 GCA_033722615.1 Promineifilaceae bacterium (SeqCode) | reverse complement strand
CCCACCCCCGCAATCTCCGCCAGCAATTGGTCCAACTCCTCCAGGCCTGCTTCCAGCCCGGCCGGCGCCCCGCCATCCCATGCCACTTCCATCATCCCCTCCGGGCCGCGCACCAGCATCACGTTCGCTGCCTCCCCGGCCGCATACGCCTCCACGCCCGGCGCCAGCGCCCCGCTCTCGTGCAGGCTCGTCGTCAGGCTGACCACCTGGCTCGCCCCAACCGTGCTCGTAAAGACGTCGCCGGCCGGATCCGTCGCCCGCGCCGTACCGTCCAATAACAGCGTCAGCCGGCTGCCGTCGCCGCGCTGGTAATCCAGCAACGTCGCCAGCGGTATCTCCAACGGCGGCCGGGGCAACCCCTGCTCGGCCACCGTCTCCTGCAACAAAGCATCCACCTGCACGTACAGGGGCAGCAACGTCGTCGGCAACGAGAACGCCGGACAGCGAATGTGGACGTCGCGCGCCTCACCTTCCTCCGGCCGCAACCTCAGCGTCTCCACCGCCACCCCCGTACAATCGACCACGTACGACTCCTCGAGCGCGTCCAGCGGAACGGCCGCCGCCGTTGCTGCCAGATTTGGGCTTACCGTCGCCGCGGCCGCCGGCTCCGCCACCTCCGGCGCCGTCGCCAGCCACCGCCACAACGCCCCGTCGGCCGTCAGCGCCAGCGAATGCGCCACGTCGTACGGCGTCGCGCTGCGCCGCAGTCCCACCACCGTCCCCGGCGGAAAATGGGCGCCCAGCGCCAGCGTCGTGTAATTCTCCACGCTGGCCAGCATCACCGGATCGCGCAACCACCCTTCGTCGGAGGCACCGTCCAGGGGAAGTTCGTACGAGAAAGCCACACAACGGTCACAATCGGCCGGCAACGGTTCCAGTTCCAGCTCCGGCAGCGACTGCTGCAACTCCAACATCGTCCCCGTCTGGTTCTGCAAGATCGCGGCCAGCCCCGTCGTCTCATCCACCACCGTAACCTCCGCCCCGATCGTCCCCTCCAGCCGCCTGTCCAGACCCAGCGCCGGGATCCGGTAGCGGAACTCGACCGCTATCTGCGAAAAATCCAGAGAGGGTCCGGCCGTCGGCGTCGCCGGCATCGCCTGCGTCGGCGTTGCCCGCGCCGCCACCGGCGTAAACGTCGGGTACAGCGTCGGCACGTCCGCCTCTCGGGGCGTGATCGCCGGGGCAGCCTGCGTCGTCGCCGGCCGCGTCTCCGTCGCCCCTTCCTCTTGCCCGCACCCCGCCAGCGCCACCAGCGCCAGCCCTACCCACAGCCACAACTGCCACCGGCGCCATCCGCGCCTGCCGCGCCCGCGTTGGTCGCGTTGGTCGCGGCCTTCCCCCACTGCGCCCCCCGCGCGTTGCCGCTGCGCCATCACGCCTCCATCGCCCGCTTCTCCCACGTAACCAGCAGCGGCGTCGCGTTAAAGATCGAGCTGTACGTCCCGCTCAACAGGCCCACGAGCAATACCGCAATGAAATGCTTGATCGACGCGCCGCCAAAAAGCAGAATGGCGACCATGACGAACATCGCGTTAAGCTGCGTGGCCAGCGAGCGGTGGATCGTCTCCAGCACCGACCGGTTGACCAGCATCTCAAAGTCCTCCAACGGCCGCTTGCTGATATTCTCCCGGATCCGGTCGAAGACCACAATCGTGTCCTGGAGCGAAAAACCGGTCACCGTCAAGACGGCCGTCAGGAACAGCGCGTCCACTTCCCAGCCGAAGAGGAGGCCGGCAATCGAAATAAAGCCGAACGTGATCGTAATGTCGTGGACCATGGCCACCACCGCGGCCGCCCCGTAGCGGAACGGGTTCGGCACCTGGCGGAAGGCAAACATGATGTATCCCAAAACGATAATCGCCGCGACCAGCACCGCCACGAACGCCGCCCGCGTCACCTCCGCGCCCACCGACGGGCTCACCGTCTGCACCAGCGTGGCGTCCGCATCCAGGGGCGCCACCTGCTCCGATAGCGCCTGCTGTATCTCCGTCGCCTCCTCCGGCGACATGAACTCGCTGCGAATCTGCCATGCGTTTTCCAGGTTCTCCCCCTGGAGAGAGGTCACCACCGGGTTTGCCACCCCAAAGTCGTTGAAGACTGCCCGCAATTCGTCTTCCGAAACCGGTTCCTCGAACTGTAACTCAAAACGGGTCCCACTTTGGAAATCAACCCCGACCAGAAACGGCGTCCCGATACGAATGGTGGAAATAATCATCGCCGCTATCCCCAGGCTGATGAGTATTCCCGAAAAAATGAAGTAAGCTCGACGGCGTTGTACCAGATTAAACATCTTTACCTGCTACCTTATATAACCTAAGTGAACGGCCGCTCCACAAGCGGCTCATCGAGAAGAGAGCAAACGCTACCTTTTTGCGTGTGAGCCTACGCACCCAGCAACCACTCCCGCTCCTTCAACCAGGCGCGACCCTGCCCCATTACCAGGCCGACAAACGTTCGCGTGACGATGATCGCCGTAAACATGCTGATCATCACCCCAATCGCCAGCGTGATGGCAAACCCCTGCACGGCGCTCGCCCCGAAGTTACGGCCGAAGCCCCACAGAATGAGGCAGATGACCAGCGTCGCCACGTTAGAATCCCGGATCGACGTCCACGCCCGCGAGAAGCCGGCCACGATGGCGTTCCGGATCGAGCTACCCCGGCGCAGTTCCTCCTTCATCCGCTCGAACACCAGAATGTTGGCGTCGACGGCCATCCCCGTCGATAACAAGAAACCCGTGATCGCCGGCAACGTCAGCGTCACCGCCAGCCACTTAAACACGGCGAAATTCAATAGCGCATAGATCAACAGCGCCACGTCCGCCAGCAGGCCGGGAAGCCGGTAATAGATCAGCATGAAGAGCAGCACCACGAGCACGCCAATCGTTCCCGCCTCGATGCTCGCCTCAATCGAAAGCTCACCCAGCGTCGCCCCGATCTCCCGCGTGCTCTCCACCGTCAGCGGGATCGGGAGCCGGCCGTAACGAAGCTGGAGCGCCAGGTTCTGGGCCTCCTCCAGCGTAAATTGGCCCGTAATCGTCCCTTCACTGCCGATGGCTGCCTCGATGCGCGGGCTGGAAATCACCTGCTTGTCCAGTACAATCGTCAGGAACCGCCCGATGTTGGCCGACGTATGCTGTTGCAGAATCTCGCCCCCGTCCGGCGTCATCTGAAACGCAACATACGTCTGCCCGAAATTATCCGCCTGCGCGTTCGCGTTCTGCAACGCCGCCCCCGTCAATACCGTCTCGTAAGTCGGCGGCGTCTCTCCTTCCGGCATACCCTCTTCACACGGCGAGGGCTCACCTTCGTTCAGCGACGTGCGCACGCACGTCCCCTCCGGCAGCGACTGGTTGCCCGTATCCACGAACTCCAGCAAAGCCGTCTCCCGGATGAGGTCAATCGCCTCCTCCGCGTTTTCAATGCCCGGCAACTCCACCAGGATCCGCCGGTCACCCTCGACCTGCACCAGGGGCTCGACCACGCCCAGGGCGTTCACTCGCTGGCCGATAATCTGGCGCGCGGCCGTCAGGTCATCCGGATCCACCGACTCTTCCGGCGGCACGTCCGCCTCTAACAATACCTGTAATCCGCCCTGCAAATCCAGGCCCGGGCGAATCGGAAAATCTGGGTTAAGTACAATCCAGACCGCTCCCGCAACGATAGCTAAGATTATTGCCAGCCACCATCCATCTCGCCGCTGACGTCTTTCTGACTGCAACGTTACACACTCCTTCTAACAGCGCTACAAACAAAACAACTATATATCACGTGAGAGATGCGTGCTAATGACCCCACGCCCGTTTGACAGTGAGCGCCCGCTTCGCTATATTTTTCACTTGGTGCACTTCAGCTTCGAATCGCAGCGACACACATCTGTATTTCACAGTGACTTTCACCGTGTTCTTCACCTCGTCTGCGTGAATCAGCGACCCATTTGCAGAGGAGATCTGGATGACAGAATTCGACACTGACGTCATGATCGCGGCCGAAGACCTGACCAAGGT
>JAWVYQ010000215.1:0-4007 GCA_033722615.1 Promineifilaceae bacterium (SeqCode) | reverse complement strand
CTGCCAGCCGTGACGGCACCGTGAAGGTCTGGGACCTCGTGTGGGACGGCGACATAGTTTCCGCTACCGAACAACGTACCATCGTTACCGGTGGCGAGCACGGCGGGCCCGTCTACGCCGCGGCGTTCGGACCGGGCGGCCGCTTGCTGGCCACCGGCGGTGATGACGCTACGGCAAAGGTGTGGGACGTGGACAGCGGCCGACGGCTCCTGACTCTGGCCGGACACAGCAGCACCGTGGTCAACCTGGCTTTTCGTCCCGATGGCGACATGCTCGCCAGCGGCAGTCTGGACGGTGCCGTGCGTACGTGGGACATCAGGCCAGAAGGCGGCCGCGAATGGCTCACCCTGGCCAGACATCAGGACGTCTCTTTTGACGTTCGCTTTAGCCCCGATAGCCAGCGGCTGGCTACTGCCAGCTTTGACGGCACGGCCATTCTCTGGGACGCCAACAACGGGCAGCAGCTCCATTCGCTGATGACGACGCCCGCCCCTGTCGCTGCCGCCGTCTTCAGCCCGGACGGGCAGCGGCTGGCCACAGCCAGTTTCGACGGCACGGTCGTGCTCTGGGATGCAAACAGCGGCGAAAGATTGCGCGTTCTAGAAGGGCACCAGGGGCGAGTGACCGACGTCGCTTTCCACGGCGACGGCCATCTGTTGGCGACGGCCGGCTTTGATGGCACCGTGCGCCTCTGGGATGCAGCCAGCGGAGAGGAACGCCACGCGTTTGCTCAGCATGAGCTCGGAGTTGAACGGGTGACGTTTGCTCCCGACGGCCGCCACCTGGCCTCGGCCGGCATCGACGGTACGGTCCGCATCTTCGATTTGGAGAAGCGCTCACAAATCGTCGCGCTGGCGGCCCACGAAGGGCAAGTATTGGGCATCACCTTTAATGCTGGGGGCGACCGGCTGGCCTCATCCGGCAGTGACGGCCTCGTCAAGATATGGAACACGGCCGACCTCGCAGGCCTGACAACGGCGGAGGCCTCCGACCTTCCACTGCTCCTTACGCTGACAGGCCATCAAAGCAGGGTGTGGGGAGTAGCATTTAGCCCCGATGGCCAGCGGCTGGCTTCCATCGGGGCCGACGGTTTTGTCAAGCTGTGGGATGTTAGCGAAGAAATGGGCACAGAACCCCTCAACCGGGAGCTTCTCTCCCTGGGGCCGAACAATGACGGCCGGGACGTGGCCTTCAGTCCCGACGGTCGCTTCCTGGCCGCGACCAGCGGCACCGGCCTGGTACGCATCTACCTCACCTCCACGGCCGAATTGATGGCGCTTGCCCAATCCCGGGCGACCCGCGATCTGACGCCGGCCGAGTGCCGGCAATATCTGCGTCAGTCCACCTGTTCGCTCCCCCCTGAATACAGGACTCCCCAGTAGTCGAGCGCACTTTCCCCTTGCTCCAACACAAAAGGCCCCGGCGTCCTCACAGATCGCCGGGGCCTCTTTCTCAGTAATGGGCGCTCTTCCTTACTACGGAAAGCTCGCCCCGTTTTCTTAGTTGCTCCAGACCGGCAGCGTGCTGATTCGGGCGCTGCTCTGGATGTAGGCTGCGTGAACCCAACCCTGGGTCCCGTTGGTTAGCGTGGCGCGCACCCAGTTAGCTTCAGCATTGCGGTGCGTCAGGGTCAGGCGGCTGCCCAGGCTCGCCACAGTCAGGATGTTGTAGTTGGTGCCCGGTCCGCTGCGCACGTTCAGGTGGTAGGCGGTCACAGTCGCCGTCACGGTCCCCGGTTGTGTGCCCGGGCCACCGCTTTGACCGTTCCAGACGATAAGGCTGCTTACCGGCACGCTCGTCTGCACGTAGGCGGCGTGGACCCAGCCCCGGGTGCCGTCGGCCCGCGCGACCATAATCCAGTTCGAATCAGCGCTGCGATAACCCATTAGGTTAACCACCGTACCCCGGCCGAGGGCGCCGATCGCATTGTGCTCTGTCCCCGGCCCGCTGCGGAAGTTCAGGGCGTAGGCCGTCACCGTAGCTGTGCCTGTGCCCGGCCCGCCCGTGGGCGGGCTCGTCAGTTGCGTCCAGCTCAGGTGTGCTTCTGCCAGACCCGTCCGCTCAAAGTACTCCATCTTTACCGGCACCGGGCCGCCATAGAGCGTAATGTCGCCGCTGTAGGATTGCACCGTATGCGCGTGCCACTGGTCCACGATTAGTCGGTCGTTCACCCAGAGGCGAACACCGTCGTCGGTGCGAACGGTGAACCGGTATTGGCCCGGCGGCAAGATGATATTTCGCGTCCAGCGCACGGAGAAGTTGTCGCGGTCGAAGCCGCTGGCCGGCGGCCCGTCACCCCAGTTAAAGGCGATATTGGCGTCGTCCCGCACAAGCCGCGGGATGCCCGACAATGTCGTGTTGCCGAAGTACTCGCCACGCCAGTTATTGATCGTGACCGGCGCGGGCGCCGACAGCGGCGTCCACGAGAGGAACGCTAGAGCGTCGCCCCCGTTTTCGTAGTACTCCATCTTCACCGGGATCGAACCGGTCGGCAGGTCGACGTCCGCCCAATGGGTCGTCGCCGGCTGATTGTGCCATTGGTCGATCACCAGGCTGTTGTTCACCCACAGCCGCACACCGTCGTCCGCCGTCACCGAGAAACGATAGCGGCCCGCGCCACCCGTTTCGATGTTGCGCGTCCAACGCACCGAGAAGCGATCATTGGGAATGAGATCGGCCAGCGGCGAACCCATGCCCCAGTTGAAGTTGATGTTGGCGTCGTCGCGTACAGCCACTGGCTGGCCGCCCAGGGACATATTGTTGAAGTATTGTCCGCGCCAGTTGCGAATCGTTACCGGGGCCAGTTGCCACGAGAAGCGGGCGACGGCATTCTTGCCGTTCTCGTAGTACTCGACCTTGAACGTATGCTCCCCGGCGCTCAGTTGCCGGTCGGCCGTGACCGTGTGCTGCTGGCTGTCGCGCCAGGCGTCGATAATCAGCGCGCCGTCCACCCAAACGCGCATCCCGTCGTCCATCGTGGCGCTGAAGCGGTAATTACCGGCCGGCAGGTCAACCGTTCGCGTCCAGCGAATCGAAAATCGGTCCGCGTTGACGCCAGGCCACGGCGCATCCTCCCCCCAATTATAGTTAATGTTGTTCGCCTGCCGCTCCACGACAGGCGTCCCTGAGAGCGTCATATTATTGTAGTAAGCAGCGTGCCATGTGGCGTCGGCCGCCTCTACGTTGCCCGGCAGTGTTGCGAAGGCCATTACGGCCAGCAGCAGCAATCCGAGCATCCCCACAGAATGGTACACCTTCTTAGACATCGTTTTTACCTCCTGTGCGCCGTCAGGCGCACGGTGCGTGCTCTGCACGCGAAATTAAGGATAGGCTGCAAGCCGGCTGTTGCTATAATAGGTATGCGAGAAGCCCCATTGCAGATGCCTGTATCATAGGCGAATGTCAAGATTCTAGAATCGGGCGCTGGACTGAACGACATCTCATACTTAGGACGGAGAAATAGGTTCATGGCTGTTAATGTTTTACTCGTCGATGATCACAGCGTTGTGCGTCAGGGGCTGCGCATGTTTCTGGAGTTGGATCCAGATCTGGAAGTGGTGGGCGAAGCCCGTGACGGCGCAGAAGCCGTACGCCGGGCGCGCGAACTGCAACCCGACGTCATCCTCATGGACCTCCTCATGCCCGGCATGGACGGCATTGAGGCGACGATGGCCATTCGCCGCGAGATGCCGGATACAGAAGTCGTCGCGCTGACCAGCGTCCTAGAAGATGACAAGGTGTACGGTGCCATCCGTGCCGGCGCCATCGGCTATTTGCTGAAGGACACCGAGGCCGATGAGTTGTGTCGGGCCATCAAGGCCGCTGCCGCCGGTCAGGTGCAACTCTCGCCGGCCGCCGCTGCCCGCCTCATGCGCCAGGTACGCGCACCCGAAGCGCCGGACGAACTGACTCCCCGCGAGTTAGAAGTGCTGCGTCTGCTCGCCGAAGGGCTGGCCAACAAGGAGATCGCTCGCGAACTGAGCATTGGTGAAAAAACCGTGAAAACG
>JAWVYQ010000214.1:0-4022 GCA_033722615.1 Promineifilaceae bacterium (SeqCode) | reverse complement strand
CAGCGGTCACTCTGTTATGGAAGAGCCTATGGCCGTGAAGAAGGCCATCGGCGTCGTGCCGCAGGAGATTGCGCTTTATCCCGATCTCTCTGCCCGCGAGAATCTGACCTTTTGGGGAAAGATGTACGGCTTGCGCGGCCGGCCGTTGCAGCAAAGCGTCGACGAGGTGCTGGAGGTGATTGGCCTGTCCGAACGTCAGAAGGACAGGGTGGAGGCTTTTTCCGGCGGGATGAAGCGGCGCGTGAATATCGGCATTGCCCTGCTGCATAAACCGGAAGTGATCATCATGGACGAACCCACCGTCGGCATCGATCCCCAAAGCCGCCGCCACATCCTGGAGAACGTAAAAGCGCTAAATCGGGAGGGGGTGACGGTCCTGTACACGACCCACTATATGGAGGAAGCGCAAGAGCTGTCGGATCATATTGCTATTATGGACCATGGGCGTCTGATCGCCTGCGGCGAACATGAGGAATTGGTGAAGATCGTGGGCGAGCAAGACCGGGTCGATCTGACGCTCAACGTGCCGGCATCGCGCATGGTCGAGAGATGGCAAGACCTGGAGGGCGTGCACCAGATTTCGGCGGAAGACGGCACGCTGACGCTGTTGGTAGACGACGGCAATGGGGTGCTGCCGCGCCTGTTCGAAATGGCGACAGAGGCCGGCGCACGCATCAATTCGGTGGACGTCCAGGAGCCGAACCTGGAAGCCGTATTCCTGCACCTCACCGGGCGGGCGTTGCGAGATTGAGAGATTGGAGAGCAGGATTGAGTGGCCGAGCGATTGAATCGGCCTCAGCCTGACTCGGCCAGGGAGATTTAAGATGAAGAGTTTGGACATTGCTCTGAAGGATTTATTGCGCTCGTTTCGTAACCCCTTTGCCCTGGTGATGACGTTTGCTGCCCCGTTGCTGATTACGGGATTGTTGTACTTTGCCTTTGGCGGCTTGCTGGGCGGCGACGGTGGGTTTGACCTCGTTCGCACGCCCGTGCAGGTGGTCAACCAGGATGAAGCTGCTTCGCCGACCGAATTCTCGGCAGGGGCGAGATTGGTTGAGTTTCTGCAAGACGAGGGGGTGGCCGAGGTTCTGGCGGTGACGGTTGCAACCGACGAGGCGAGCGCCCGAGCGGCCGTGGATGCCCAGGAAGCGGGCGTCGCCGTGATCATCCCGGCCGGCTTTTCGGATGCGCTCGCGACGCCCGGCGAACGGGCGACGGTCACCCTCTACCAGGATCCGACGCTGTCCATTGGGCCGGGCATCGTCGAGGATCTGGTCGCCCATTTCCTGGATGGATTTTCCGGCGCCCAGATCGCCGCCAGCCTAACGGCGCAGCAGCTAACGGCCCAGGGAGCGCAAGTTGACGCCGCGGTTCTAGAAGGCGCCACCGTGCAATATGCTGCCTGGCTGAATTCGGGCGCACACCACGAGGCGGAAAGTATCGCCGTGCAACTGCCTGCGGGTCAGGCAGAGGTAGATGACGGCGGAGCCTCTGTCTTAGAGCCGACGATGGCGGGGATGATGATATTCTTCGTTTTCTTTATCGGCGCCTATGGGGCCGAGTCGATCATTCGCGAGGATGAAGAGGGAACGTTGGAGCGGCTCTTTACAACGCCAACGACCCAGGGCAGCATTCTTGGCGGCAAGTTTGTGGCGGTGGTGCTGGCGTTAGTGGTGCAGACAATCGTACTGCTCGTTTCATCAGCCCTTCTCTTTGGCATCGACTGGGGGCAGCCGGCGACGATTTTGCTGGCAGCGCTCGGTCTGGTTGTGGCGGCGGCCGGTTTTGGCCTGCTGCTGATGTCCTTCATTAAGAGTACGCGCCAGACTGGCCCTGTGCTGGGCGGCGTATTCCCCGTGATGGGCATGTTGGGCGGGCTCTTCACTACCGGTATGCCCCAGCTTCCTGCTGCCTTTGACCTGGTTGCCCTGTTGACGCCGCAGGGTTGGGCCTTGCGCAGCTGGAAAGCGGCGTTGGCAGGGGCCGGCCCTGATGAAGTGTTGTTGCCGACAATGATGTTGGTGGGAATGGGCACCGTCTTCTTTGGCGTTGGTGTGTGGCTGTTCCGGCGCCGGTTTAGTTGAAAAGGAACGTTCTGATGCGTCTTTTAGATATTGCCCTCAAGGATTTGCTACAGATTGTGCGCGATTGGAAGTCGGCGCTTTTCCTGGTGGTCATGCCCATTCTGTTTACCCTCTTCTTTGGCCTCGTCATGAACCCGATCTTTGCGGCCGAAGAGAGTGACCCCCGCCTGCCGGTTGGGGTTTACAATCAAGATGCGGAGGGCAGACTGGGAGAGGAGCTGGCGGCTCTAATGGAGGCGTCGAGCGTGATCCGGCCGGTGATTCTCGATGGAAGCGAGGCCGAGGAGACCCACGCTCTGGTGGAAGACGGCGACATGGCGGCCGCGGTGACCATTCCGGCCGGCTATAGCGAGCGGTTGCTCGCCGATGAGGGAGCAACGCTGGCCGTCATCGCCGATGAGGGTTCACCCGCGGGGCAAACGGCCGTCACGGCCGTGGAGAGCGCCAGTAACCGTTTGCTAGGCGCCGTCGAGGCAGCGCACATCAGCGCGGAAACGTTCGCCTCGCACGTCGGCTTCTCCAACGCCGACGCGCGCCGCGCCTACGTGGAAGAGGGCGCGAGCCGGGCTATCGCTGCCTGGGAGGCGCCCCCCTTCTCGGTGACGGTGCAACGCGGCAATCTGGCGGAGCCGGCCGATGCCCCTCAAACCGAGAATGGCTTCGTGCAATCCTCGCCGGGGATGATGGTGCAGTTCGCCATCTTCGGCCTGATTACGGCCGCCATGGTCCTGGTGCTGGAGCGCAAGACGGGGGCGCTGCAACGGCTGATGACGACGCCGATCCGGCCGGCAGAGGTCATCGGCGGGCACGTCCTGGCCATGTTTCTGGTCGTCTTCGTGCAGCAGTTGATATTGATTGGGTTGGGCCAGTTTCTCTTTGGCGTCGATTATCTGCGCGAGCCCCTGGCCGTGCTGGTGGTATCGGTGACGCTGTCGCTGTGGGCGGCCAGCCTGGGATTGTTGATCAGCGCTCTCTCTAAGGGGGAAGATCAGGTTATCGTTCTCTCGCTGGTGGCGATGTTTCTTTTCGCCTCCCTGGGTGGGGCGTGGTTTCCGCTGGAAGTGACGGGCGAGACGTTCGCGACTATCGGGCATTTCACGCCTACGGCCTGGGCTATGGACGGCTTCCAGAATATTGTATTGCGGGGCCTGGGTTTCAGCTCGGTGCTGCTCCCGGCCGGCGTTTTGCTGGTTTACACACTGGCCTTCTTTGGCCTCGCCGTGTGGCGCTTCCGTTACGAATGACGGCGATGAGCAGAAACGCAGTGATATCGGTTCGAGGTTTGACGCGGCGCTTTGGCCCGATGGTGGCCGTTGACGACCGCTCTCTGGATGTCTATGGTGGAGAGATTTTTGGCTTCCTGGGACATAACGGCGCCGGCATGACGACGACCGTGCGCTTGCTCAACGGCGCCCTTGACGCCGATGAAGGGAACGTGCGGGTCGCAGGGTGCTCGTTGCCCGGCGAGGGCCCAGTCTTGCGCCGCCATACGGGCGTGCTCACAGAGACGCCGGCGCTGGAAGAGCGTCTAACGGGCCGTCGTCATCCCCATCGTCGTGTTGGTGATCGGCCAGGCGACGGGCGTCATGTACTTTAGCCTGGGCCTGGTGCTCCTGCTGGGCGTGTTGTTGTGGTTGGTGGATGGATCCTTGTTGTGGTTTGGGGTACGGCGCTTCCGGCGCAGCCGGCTTATCACAGGTGTGTGAACGCAGTTCGAGCGAACGAGGAATAGCTCAAAATGAAGATTGGTTCTCGCAAGTTACGTTACCTTGTCATCGGCCTCGTGGCCGGTCTCATTCTCGTCAGTCTGATTGCCGTCGGTCTGGTAGTCGGCGCACGGGCGTTCTCTACAACAACCACGGTAGAGCATAAGGAGGTCGTGGGGCCGGCCGGTGCGGAGGCGGCAGTCGTGACGATTGAAATGCCCTCCGGCATGCT
>JAWVYQ010000213.1:0-4086 GCA_033722615.1 Promineifilaceae bacterium (SeqCode) | reverse complement strand
TGGGCATGGTGACCTACACGACGGACTTCACCTATCAGGACATACTCGTCGGCGGCTTATCCGGCGTCGCGTACGACGCCGCCCGGGACGTCTACTACGTCGTCTCGGACGCCAAGGGCGAGGAAGATGAAGGTCCGTCCCGTTTTTACACGCTGGACATCGATCTCGGCGACGGCTTGCTGGACGAGGGAGACGTAACTTTCCTGGACCTGACGCCCTTGCGCCAGCGGGGGAACCGCCTGTTCCTGGAGGGCGCGGCCGATGCAGAGAGCATCGTGCTGCCCCGGCCGGGCCAACTCTTCATCTCCACTGAAGGGGATATGGAAGCAATCCCCAACGTCGATCCCTTTATTGACCGCTTTAACGTGACCGGTCGCCAGAACCGGGCGCTGCCTATCCCGGACAAGTTCCTCTCGGGCGGGGCGAACAGCGTCCGGGATAACCTGGCCTTCGAGAGTCTGACGGCGCTTCCGGACGGAAAGACCCTGTTCGCCGCGACAGAAAACGCGCTGGAGGCCGACGGCGCCGTCGCTTCCCTCACCGAGACCAGCCCCTCCCGTATACTCGAGTTAAGCCTGGCGCCGGTAGCCGCCGGCCGGGAATTCGTCTACGTGGTAGGTCCGATCCCGCAGGCGCCGGTCCCCGAAGGCGCCTTTGCCGACAACGGCCTGGTTGAAATCGAGGCGCTAGACAGCCACGGGACCTTCCTGGCGATGGAGCGCTCCTTCGCCGTAGGCGTGGGCAACACCATCAGGCTCTTTGAAATCTCCACCGACGGGGCCACCGACGTCTCGGACCGGCAGGTCCTCGGCCCGCCCGCCAGCTACCAGCCGGTGAGCAAAGAACTGGTGGCCGACCTCGAAACCGATCTGGGCATCGATCCGGACAATGTCGAAGGCATGCGCTTCGGACCGACGCTGCCCGACGGCCGACGGATATTGATCCTTGTCAGCGACAACAACTTCAACGATGTACAGACGACTCAGATCATCGCCCTCGCCGTGACGCTGGAACCGGTGTCCGACTAAGCGCGACTTTACCACCAAAGCGGACTCCTCTCGGAGGCTGTCAGGCAAGCCGAAACGGCTGCGCATGACGGAGCCTCCGGGAGGATTCGTGCGCGACACAATTGCTGAGCACGAATTTAAATAGCCAGTGAGAGATGGAGGAGACGGCGTCCTCAGAACCCACTCCATTCACATCTGAGAATGCTCCCTCCTCACTTAAAATCCTCATTTTCGCATCATTAGAACGGCTATCGAAGGGAGGTTGTGACGATGCCCACGATTGAAAGTAACGGTTGGCCCCTGGTCTTCAAGGCAGACGCGGAGAGCCGTTTACCGCAGGCGTCGCAGAGCGGAGAGAGCACTATCGGGATCCGGACGGCCGTACGCGCATTGGAGGGGATGCAAAAAGAAGCCATCGTCCACTACGGTCCAACGGGCACGACGTGGCGCATGGTGAGTGACGAAGGGCCCTATCTGAACGGCACCGACCTGGCCCCCTTTCCTCTCGCCTTCTACACGGCCGGAATGGCTTTTTCCTTCCTCAGCGAAATCATCAGTGGGGCGGAGGAAAGGGGCATCGTTATCGACGACGTGACGATCACCCAGGACAACTATTATACGATGGAAGGTTCGGCCATCCGCGGCGATATGACCGGCGGCGCCCGGCCGGTGGAACTGCAGGTAGAAGTCGCGTGCGACGGTTCGCCGGAAACGGTGGCGGAAATCGTCAGGCGGGCGGAAAGGCGGTCGCCGGCCCAGGCCTATATGCGAGACGTCCTGGAGAACACCTTCGCCTTGAGCCTCAACGGGCACGAACTCTCCGTCGAACGTGTCTGCCCGTCAGAGGAACCGCTGGCCAACGATCCGGCCGAAACCTTCGAGCGATTACAGCCGCAGGCCGGCGATTTCACGCCGGAGATCATCCGCAAGCTCAAAGCGGCCGAGACGTTGGTCGGCGTCGAAGGGGGCGCGGGCAGCAGCCTCCAATCTGAACAGAAGCGCGTCTTGCACGTGCGCGGCGTCGCCACCATGCACGACGACGGTCTGATGGAAGCCATCGTACAACTCTTCAAGCCCCTCGGCAGTACCTTTCGCTTCCTATGTGACGAGGGAGATGCGGAGCAGGCGCCGCCATCGCTGGCCTACCTCTCGGCCGGGGTCGGTTTCTGTTTCATGACGCAGCTCGGCCGCTACGCACACATCGTCAAGCAGGAGCTCGCGTCGTACCGCATCGTGCAGGACAACACGTTTACCCTTCGGCGTGGCGAGGAAGGCGACGAGCGGGCGTTCGCTATGCCGGTGGATACGCACGTGTTCGTCCACTGCGATGAATCGGAGGAGGACGCGCGCCGGCTCCTGAGCATGGGCGAGCAAACGTGCTTCCTGCACGCGGCGATGCGTACATCTCATCACAGCCACATTTCCCTAACGGTGAACGACGAACCGGTCGCCGTAACCACGTAACGAAAGCTCGGCATTTAAAAGACGTAACCGGAGGATACAATGGCCAGAATGAAGGAAGTGAACCGGCGAACGATGAGCCTGTCCCAGCTCAGGGGGGCCACACACGTGCGCGTGGAGGTAAGCCGGCACGCCGGTCCCGGCTGGTGGGAAAAGTTGGACGCCGTCACCGTACCTCTCGACGGCGAGACGCGGCTGGAGATCGTCTTCTTGGAGGAACAGGCATCGACTGAGCCGGAGGCCGGGGATGTCGTAGATCGGCCGGAACCGGGTGGCGCCGGTTCGTCAATTGTCACGCGCTTCGTCACGGCGACGACTGGCCTGAACCTGCGTGCCGGTCCTTCGAGCGACAACGAAATCCTGGGAACGCTGTCCTTCGGTACGGAGGTGCGAGTGCTGGAAGAACATGGGGCTTGGGCGCGCGTGCGCGCCGGCCGACGCCTCGGTTTCGTCAGCAGCGAGTTCCTGGCCCACGCCGATCCCATGCGCACGACGGCAAACACGTCAGAAGAACCGGGCGGCTTCCACTTTAGCGCCTGGCCCACAGTGCAAAGACGGATAAACCAGCACTTCGGCGTAAACCCGGAGGATTACAGAAAGTTTGGTCTGCCCGGCCATGAGGGCATCGACCTGGGCTCGCCGTTGGACACACCCTACTTCTGTGTGGCGCCGGGCGAAGTGATCTGGGTCAGCGACAGGCGCCGCTCCTCAGATGAACCGTCGGCCTATGGCTGGCACGTCATCGTCGACCATGGCAACGGCTACTCCACCCTCTATGCTCACGCCCGGCCGGACGTCCCCGTGAAGCCTGGCGACCGGCTGGAGGCCGGCGACGTCGTCGCTTTCAGCGGCAACACGGGCAACTCAAGCGGCCCCCATCTGCACCTGACCCTCAAGAAAAAGGGCCATCGTCTTCCCGGTTGGCCGGAGGGCTACATGGATCCCTGGCCGCTCTTGCGCGATTTGTCCGAGTAAGCGAGTCGCAGCGTAACTGCTCTGTAGGCCTACCGGACCAATTGTCGCCTGGAAATCGCTTTTACGGCCGGGGGAAGAGACCGTCGGCCGTCTCGTAAAGAATCTGCCGCTTCGCCTCGTCCGGCAGGGGCAACTCGTAAACCTGCTCCACGTTATTCAGCGGATCCGGCACGCCGGGGCCGGGCCAATCAGAGCCGAACATCGTGCGGTCCGCCACCCGCTCCAGCCACGGGAAGTAGTGGAGAAGCCGTTTGGGGGGCACACTCGAGATGTCCAGGTACACGTTGCGCGAACGGCGGAGGATAAACAACGCCTCGTCCATCCATAGCGGCCGCCCGCCGTGGGCCAGGATAATCTTGAGCTCCGGGAAATCGACGATAACGTCGTCCAGGTCCAGCGGCCGGCCGTACTTGTTGCGCGCCCGCGGAAAGACCGACGTCCCGGTGTGAACCATGACCGGCACGTTGTACTCGATACACTTCTCGTAAACCGTCGCCAGGCCGCGCAGCTCGTCGCCGTGCAGGTAATCGTTGACCCGGAAAAGCTGGTGCGGCGGATGGATCTTGATCCCCTGGAGGCCCAGTTCCTCGAGGAGGCGGTCCATTTCGGCCGCAACGTCCGGCACGCGGCGGGGATCGATCCA
>JAWVYQ010000212.1:0-4115 GCA_033722615.1 Promineifilaceae bacterium (SeqCode) | reverse complement strand
TGCCAGCCGTTGCGGCGCAGGGCTTCCTTCATCTCGGGCCAGACGTTTTCGTGGCGTTCTTTGTATTCTTCGATTTTGTCCTCTTTGACTTTGAGCAGAAAGCCAACGCGTTTCATGGCACAATCTCCTCTCGGTGGTTACCGTTTCTGGGCGTATTGATGGGCGTTCACGTGGGACAGGAGGCATCTTAGCCTACGCTATGCCGGGTCGCCGTGGGGATAGTAGCGATCGACGTTGTCGGGCGTGATGAAGACGTGGTCAATATAGACGGCCGGGGGTACGTTCTCGCCGTTCAATACTTTAAGGGCTAATTCTAGCAGTTTCTCCCCATAGCGCTCTGGCCGATATGCGGTAGAGCCGATGATCTGCGTCCTTTCCTTACGCAGTTCCTCGCGCACACGGCGGTCGGCGCCCTGGCCCACAATGACGACCTCGTCCTCGCGCTGTAGGCGGCGGGCCGCGCGCAGCGCGCCGATGGCAGCGTCGTCGTTGAAACAGATGATGGCGATGCGATCACCTTCGCAGTCGTTTTCCAGTGCTTTCATCACCTGCGCCTCGCTGAAGGAACTTGTGTTCCCGCTTTCGAGGGAGACCACTTTCTCCTCCGCGACGGACCCCACGATCTCCTCCAGGCCGTCCATCTGTCCCTGGATGCGGGCTTCCGGCAGCGACCCGGCCCGCGACTCCTCGAGGACAATGAGGGCGTCGAAGCAGCCGTCCCAGTTGTCATGAAGCCACTCGCCGAGGGCGAGGCCCGCCATGCGGCCGGCGCGGTAGTTGTCGACGCCGAAGAAGGTAGCGCCGACCATGGGTATGTCCACGGCGATGACGGGAATCTCCGCCTGCTTAAACTTGTCCATGATCAGGTTGCCCGTCTTGTAGTCGATCTGGTATTCGATGGCCAGATCTACCTTGCGCCGGATGAGGCGGTCGGCGATGTCCAGCGCTCGCTCCGGGCTGAGGGCGTTGTCGGCGACGACGAGGTCCACGTTACTGACCCCTTTGACAGCCCGTTCCAGGCCGCGGCGCACGTCGACGGCGAAGGGCAGTTGCTCGCTCTGATTGGCGAAGCCGATGACGTATTTCGTCTCCTGATCGTGGGCCAGGTAGGAGCGGACAGTGTTTTCGCCGCAGACGATTAGGTTGACCTTGGCCGCGCGCAGGGTGGTGAGGCAATCGGCCGTGATGTCGCTGTCGGTGTAGAGACGGCCGACGCGCCGGGCGGGCGCAACAGGGGCCGCGCCCTCTCTGTCTAGCTTGGAGGAATCGACCAGGGCCACGATGTGGCGCATGTCGGCCAATATGGTTCGCTTCAGGCGCGCCTCTTCGATGTCGCTTTCCATCAGGCCCACCTCCGGCGAGAAACCGACGCCGGAAACGTAAGCCGAGCGCAGGTGCAGGTTTTGGAGTATCTCCAGGCCCATCTCGCCGACGATGGCATGGCCGTCGGCGCTGACCCGACCGCCGACGAGGATGACGATGTGCGCGGGGTGGCGGCTCAAGAGGCGCGCCGTCTCCAGTCCGGTGGTGACGATGGTCAGGGACTTGAATTGCTGCAGGTAGGGGATCATGTGCTGGACCGTGGTGCTGGCGTCCATGAAGATGGCGTCCCCTTCTTCGACCGTTTCCGCGGCCCAGCGGCCGATGCGCTTCTTGGCTTCGGCGTGGGGTACGTTGCGGGGCGGGGCTGCTTGGCCGTCGGTGTGAGGGAAGTCGTCAAGGGCCGGTTCCGTGAGGACGGCGCCCCCAAGTACGCGCTTCACTTTTTCCTCTTCTTCGAGGGCGTTGAGGTCATTGCGGATGGTGCCGGCCGAGACGTCCAGCAGTTCGGCCATCTGTGTGACCTTGATGCCGGGCTGCTCACGTAATAGCCGGAGGATCGTTTGCCGTCGCTCGAATCTGGTGACCATGGGCTTGGCGTCCTCGCTTCGTCCTTTGTTGGCAAAGCCTCTGCTTGACAAACTGTAACATATCTGCTACGCTTTCGTCAATACGCAACAATTTCCAACAAATTTCAACAAAAACAGAACAACTCTCGCGATTGACCGTTTCATTGGCGTAACAGGAGCAGCGTATGCCCGCCACCGCCCCCGTGATTCGCATGGAGCACATCCACAAGTCGTTCGGGGGTGTCCACGCGCTGAATGACGTCCACATGGACGTATATTCCGGGGAGGTGCATGCCCTGCTGGGGGAGAACGGAGCCGGGAAGTCGACGCTCATCAAGACGATGACGGGCGTCTACCAGCCGGACAGTGGAGAGATCTACCTTTACGGCGAGCTGGTGAGCTTTGGCGGGCCGCGCGAGGCGCAGCAGCAAGGGATCGGGGCCATTTACCAGGAACCCAGCCTCTTTCCCGATCTAGACATCGCGGAGAATATCATGGCCGGGCGCCAGCCGACGCGGGCCGGCCGCATCGATTGGGGCGCCATGTACCGCGAGTCGCAAGGCTTGCTAGAAAAGCTCGGCGTCAGGCTCACGCCGCGCACGAAGGCGGGTAACCTCAGCGTGGCGCAGCAGCAGACTGTGGAGATCGCCCGCGCCCTTTCTCTGGACGCTCAACTGCTGATCATGGACGAGCCGACCTCCTCCCTGACGGTGACGGAGGTCGAGGAGCTATTCCGCATCATTCGCCAGTTGCGCGAGGCGGGAACGGCCATCATCTTCATTTCCCATCGCTTGGAAGAGCTGTTCGCCGTCGCCGACCGCGTCACCGTATTGCGCGACGGTCACTACGTTGGCACGCGCGACATGGACGAGGTGAAGACCGAAGACCTAATTCAGATGATGGTCGGGCGCCAGGTGGACGATCTCTTTCCCAAGCAAGAAGCTCCCGTGGGGGAGGCGCTGCTGGAAGTTTCGAATCTTACAGCCCCTGGCAAGTTTGAGAACGTCAGCTTTTCCCTCCACGCCGGTGAGATTCTCGGCCTGGCGGGGTTGGTCGGGGCCGGCCGGACGGACGTGGCCCGCGCCCTCTTCGGCATCCAGCCGATCCAGTCCGGCTCTATCAAGATCGAGGGGCAAGACGTGACCATCGGCCACCCGCGCGACGCGATGGATCTGGGTATTGGATTTGTGCCTGAAGACCGGCAGCATCATGGTCTGGTGCTGCCCATGAGCATCGCGGCCAACGTCACGTTGCCTATCCTGCCGCGCTTCGCCACGGCCGGCTGGCTGCACGAGGGCCAGGCCAGTAAGGTTGCGGCAAAGGCCGCGCGCCGGCTCGAAGTAAAGAGTGCCGGGATTGGCCAGAAAGCAAGGGAGCTCTCCGGCGGCAACCAGCAAAAGGTGGTCCTGGCTAAGTGGCTCGAGACCGATCCACGCATTCTGATTCTGGACGAGCCGACGCGCGGTATCGACGTGGGCACCAAGGCGGCCGTACACCAACTCATGAGCGATCTGGCGAACGAGGGCGTAGCCATCCTCATGATTTCGTCCGAACTGCCCGAGATTCTGGGTATGAGCGACCGCATCCTGGTGATGCGTGAAGGTCAGATAACCGGAGAACTGTCGCGCGCCGAAGCAACACAGGAAAAGATCATGGCCCGGGCGACGACGGCGGCTGCCGCAGGCGGCAGCGAAGAAGAGGAAGCGCGAATATGAGTGCTGCTTCAGCCGGAGAACGAGAAACAGGCAGCATTTTCCTGACGTTGGCCAGGTTCCGCGAATTGAGCATCATCATTTTTATATTGCTGCTCATCGGCATCGTAGCCGTCAACACACCTTCGTTCCTCACCGCCGACAATTTCCGCAACATTCTCCTCAACATCTCGATTCTGGCCATCGTCGCCCTGGGACAGACGATGGTGATCATTACGCGCGGTATCGACCTGTCGGTGAGCTCCATGATCGGCCTGGTGGCTATGATGGTCTCTTTCACTGTGGTGGCTTTCCCCTCTGTGACGCCGGCGCTGGCCATCCTCTTGGGCATGTTGTTGGGCGGCATCCTGGGCAGTTTTAACGCCTTGATCATTACGGCCGGGAAAGTGCCGCCAATTATCGCCACGCTTGGCACCCTGAGCATCTATCGCGGGATGGTCTTTCTTTACAGTGGCGGCACGTGGATCAACTCCTTCGAAATGCCAGAGGGCTACCGGGCGCTGGCCAAAGCTGC
>JAWVYQ010000211.1:0-4205 GCA_033722615.1 Promineifilaceae bacterium (SeqCode) | reverse complement strand
GCGGTGGGCAACGAAAAGCGGCCGCTGAGCTGGACGCTGGGCCCGCAGGGCGTGATCAAGGGAGAGAAACCGTCCATGCGCGACCTAAAGCGGCAGCAGCGACAGCAGGCCACCGTACTGCGCACCCCCGACGAAATCTAAGCGGGAGCGACCCGCCGGCCACCCGAGAAAAGGCGTTCGAAGAACGGGCGCATTCAAAAACGGGTGTTTAGAAAACGAGCGTTCAAGAAATGAGAGAAGCATGGTCCAGGACAACGACATTTTCCAGGAACTGAAGCAAGCACACGGCGAGGCCATCCTAAGCCAACAGACCACGCGCGACGAGATACCGACCATTTGGATCGAGCCGCAGGAGATTACAACCGTCCTTCGCTACCTGAAGGAAGACGCCTCGCCCTCCTACCCCATGCTCTACGACCTGACGGCAATCGACGAGCGCGCCCGCGAGCACCGCGACGGCCAGCCCGAGAGTGACTTCACCGTCGTCTACCACCTCCTCTCCTTCGAGGCCAACGCCGACGTGCGGCTGAAGGTGCCCTTGAGAGGGGAGCGCCCCCAGGTGGAGACGGCCACAAGCATCTGGCCGGCCGCCAACTGGTACGAGCGGGAAGTGTGGGACATGTTTGGCGTCACTTTCGACGGCCACCCCCACCTGGTTCGCCTCCTCATGCCGCACACGTGGGAAGGCCACCCGCTGCGCAAGGAACACCCGGCGCGGGCCACCGAGATGGGGCCGTTCCAGTTGCCGGACGAAAAGCAGGACCGCGAGCAGGAAGCCTTGAGATTCCGCCCCGAAGAGTGGGGGCTGGAGCGGCACAGCGAGGAAACCGATTTCATGTTCCTCAACCTCGGGCCGCAACATCCGGGGACCCACGGCGTCTTGCGCATCATACTCCAGCTCGACGGCGAGGAGATCATCGACGCCGTGCCCGACATCGGCTTCCACCATCGGGGCGCCGAGAAGATGGGCGAGCGGCAATCGTGGCACACCTACATTCCATACACGGACCGCGTCGACTATCTGGGCGGCGTCATGAACAACTTCCCCTACGTGATGGCCGTGGAGAAGCTGGCCGGGATCGAGATTCCGCCGCGGGCCCAGGTGATCCGGGTGATGATGGCCGAGCTGTACCGCCTGTCCAGCCATCTGGTCTGGTACGGCACCTTCGCCCAGGACGTGGGCCAGTTATCGCCCGTCTTTTATATGTTTACGGACCGCGAAAAGATCTTTGATATCACGGGCGCCATCTGCGGCGGCCGGATGCACCCCAACTGGTTCCGCATCGGCGGCGTGGCCCAGGACCTGCCCAACGGCTGGGACGGCCCGATCCGCGAATTTCTTGACTATATGCCAGCGCGCCTGGACGAATACGATAGCCTGGTTATGGAAAACGGCATCTTCCAGGCGCGCACTAAAGGGATCGGGCAGTACACGCTGGAAGAGGCGATTGAATGGGGCGTGACCGGCCCCGGCCTGCGCGCCTGCGGGTTGGAATGGGACTTCCGCAAAAAGCGCCCTTACTCGGGCTACGACCAGTTCGACTTCGAGATACCGACGGCCACCAATGGCGACAGCTACGACCGCGCCGTTGTGCGCGTAGAGGAAATGCGCCAGAGCTTGCGCATCATCGAACAATGTGTAGAGAACATGCCCTCCGGCCCCTACAAGGCGGACCATCCCCTGACCACGCCGCCGCGCAAAGAAGGGACGATGAAGGACATCGAAACGCTCATCACCCACTTCCTCAGCGTCAGCTGGGGACCCGTCATTCCGGCCGGCGAGGCATTTTGCGGCATCGAAGCCACCAAAGGGAACAACGGCTACTACCTGATCAGCGACGGGGGCACCGAATCGTACCGCACCCGCATTCGCGCGCCGTCCTTCCCCCACATACAGATGGTGCCCCTGATCAGCCGCGGCCTGACCGTAGCCGATCTGCTGGCCATTCTGGGCAGCATCGACTTCGTGCTGGCCGACGTCGACCGCTAAGTGGTTCAACCGCTGAATCCGTGAACCTCCCGGAGCTCAGTAACGCCTTTCGCCCTATGGGAACCGCTCGCTGAGCCTCCCGGAGGTTGGTTCAAACTCACGACAAACATCGCCGAGCCGCCTGCACGGTATGAGGAAAGAGTAGATGTTAAGTGACGAAGAAAGACGCGAAATCGAAGCCGAAATAGCGCACTACGAATACCGGCAGGCTGCCTGTATCGAGGCCCTAAAGATCCTGCAACGGACACGGGGTTGGATTTCCGACGAAAGCATTCAGGATCTGACCGGCATCCTTGAGATGACGGCCGACGAGATCGACAACGTGGCCACCTTTTACAACCTGATCTTCCGCCAGCCGGTAGGCGACCACGTGATCCTGCTCTGTGACAGCGTCAGTTGCTGGCTCATGGGCTACGAAGACCTTCACAGCCACCTGCGCCAGCAGCTAGGCGTCGACTTTGGCCAGACCACCGAGGATGGGCGCTTCACACTTTTGCCCATGGTCTGCCTCGGCGCCTGTGATCATGCGCCGGTGATGATGGTGGACGAAGACCTGCACCGAGATCTGACGCCGGAGAAGGTGGATCAGATTCTCGACGATTATCGCTAACAGAAACGGAAGAGAAAGAGAGCACGGGCCTGCTTTATGGAGAAACCACTGACACAAAACATCCGGCCGGGCGAGGAACCGCTGGACCTGAAAGCGTATGAAGAGGCCGGCGGCTATCAGTCGGTTCGGCGAGCGCTGCGCGAGATGGCGCCAGGCGACGTGACCGAGATGGTCAAGCAATCTAACCTGCGCGGGCGGGGCGGCGCCGGCTTCCCCACCGGCATGAAGTGGAGCTTCGTGCCCATGGGCGAGGACGCGCCGCGGCCGAAGTACATCATCGCCAACGCCGACGAAATGGAGCCGGGCACCTTCAAAGATCGACTACTGCTTGAGGGCGACCCGCACCAGATGGTGGAAGCCATGATCGTCAGCGGCTATGCCCTGCAGGCAGAGGTGGGCTACATTTTCCTGCGCTGGGCGTATCGCACGGCCGCCCGCCGCCTGCGCCGGGCCATCGACGAAGCGTACGACGCCGGCTACCTGGGCCAGGACGTCCTGGGCTCCGGCTTCAACTTCGACCTCTACCTGCACACGGGCGCCGGTCGTTACATGTGCGGCGAAGAGACCGGCCTTCTCAACAGCCTCGAAGGGCAGCGGGCCATCCCCCGCGCCAAGCCCCCCTACCCCCAGACCAGCGGCCTGTGGGGCAAACCGACCATCGTCAACAACGTCGAAACCCTCTACTGTGTGCCCCACATCGTCAATAACGGCCCGGAGTGGTTCAAAGATCTCAGCCACACCGACGACGGCGGCACGAAAATCTACGGCGCCAGCGGCAAGGTAAAGAACCCCGGCGCATGGGAACTGCCTATGGGGACGACGCTGCGAGAAATCGTCGAAGAGCACGCCGGCGGTATGCGCGACGGCCTGAGCTTCCGTGGCGCTCTGCCCGGCGGCGCCTCCACTGACTTCCTGGTGGCCGACCACCTGGACGTCCGCCTGGACTTCAGCTCGGTGCAGGAAGCGGGTAGCCGGTTGGGCACGGGCACCATCATCGTCCTCGACGATCAGACGTGCCCGGTGGGAATGGTGCGCAACCTGGAGCGCTTCTTCGCCCAGGAGTCGTGTGGCTGGTGCACGCCCTGTCGCGAAGGGCTGCCCTGGACGGCCCGCATCTTGCAGGCGCTGGAAGAGGGCCGTGGCCAGCAACGAGATCTGGACGTGCTGGAGATGCATACGCGCTTCCTCGGCCCCGGGCGTACTTTCTGCGCGCTGGCGCCGGGGGCCATGGAACCGTTGCAGAGCGCGCTCGAACATTTTCGCGACGATTTTGAACGGCACATCGAAGAAGGCGGCTGCCCTTACTACAATGGAGGCCATTGATGGCAACGATTTACGTTGACGGCAAGGCGTACGAAGTCGACGGCGATAAGAATCTTCTGGACGTCTGCCTGGGGCTGGGCCTGAATCTGCCCTATTTCTGCTGGCATCCGGCGCTGGGCTCGGTAGGCGCCTGCCGCCAGTGCGCGGTGAAACAGTTCCAGGGCGAAGAGGACGACGAGGGCCAGATCGTGATGGCCTGCATGACGCCGGCGGCCGACGGCACGCGCATCGCCATAGAAGATGACGAGGCCGTTGACTTCCGCGCCAGCGTCATCGAATGGC
>JAWVYQ010000210.1:0-4260 GCA_033722615.1 Promineifilaceae bacterium (SeqCode) | reverse complement strand
GAGCGGATCCTGAATCATAACCTTCTTCCCCTCACACCCCTTCCACCCATTGCCGGCAATGGAGAAGGCTCGTCCTCATGCGTTCGATCACGGCCTCGTCCGGCTCACCTGCGTCCAGCGCATCTGGGTGCAGTTCCAGCGACACCGCCCCCCCGTAACCGTCGGCCGCCAGCCGCTGCAAAAACCGGTCCAGGCGAAGCTCGCCCACCTCCGGCCGGCGATGCTCCCGGCCGTCGAAATTGCTCAGGTGCACGTGCCCCACCCGCCCGTTCAGCCGTGGATAGACCTCGGCCGGTTCCAGCCCCCACGTCCCCAGATGCGTCGTATCCATCGTCACATTAGGAAACCGTCTCATCGCCTCTGGCTCATTCCAATAATACAGATTCCAACGCCGGCCGGCGCGCCGGTACGCCGGCATATTCTCAATACACAGACGCACCTCTGTCTCTGCCTGCACTGCTTCATACGCCTCCTCAAGCCAACGTCGATACGCCGTCTCCCGCCGCCACACCGGTACCGGCAGACGAAGCATACGCGCTCCCACCAGCAACGTCACGTGCCCTACCCGCGCCGGTAAGTGGTGCACGACCACCGTTGCCCCCACCGCCTCCGCCAGTTGCACCGACGCTTGGATGCGGCCGGGATGGCCGGCCGGCCATCCCGGCACGCTAGGCCAGAACGGGCTGTGAACGGCATCCACCGGCAACCCAAAACGCTCGCACAGCGATCGTAAATACCCCGCCTGGCGCGTATCCCAGCGCTGGTCCACCATTATTTCCAGACCATCGTACCCGGCCGCGGCAGCCAGAGCGAAACAGCGCTCAATACCGTAGGGCCAGAGCGAGCCCGTCGAGAACAAGAATCGCATGCCGCCGATTGTAACACACTTTGTATGTTTTCTCTTTGCTGGCCCTGTAATCGCTATACGAAGGTGCTATTTTATGGTCGGCCACCTTCGACCCCGCTACAATAGGCGCCATCGGCCTCCATTTTCCGCAGGTGCGACGCGCCTGGCTCAACTGCCGCCCCGTCACCGGCCGATTAGGAGAAAGCACACATGGCAACCATCTTTCTTACAGGATTCCCCGGCTTCCTCGGCTCGGCCCTTGTCGAGCGCCTGCTAGCCCGCACCCCTCAGAGCACAACCATCAGCTGCCTCATCCAGCCCAAATTTCGCGACCTTGCCGCGGCGCGCGCCGCCAGAATTGAAGAGGCGACCACAGACCAGGCCGCGCGCATCCAACTCTACGAAGGTGACGTCACAAAGCCCGACCTGGGTCTCGGCCGGCATCGTCAAAGGCTACAGGAAGAGACGGTCGAAATCTACCATCTGGCCGCCGTCTACGACCTCGGCGTAGAGCGGGAACTGGCCATGCGCGTCAACGTCGACGGCACCCGTCACGTGCTGGCCTTCGCCCAGGCCTGTCCCCACCTCCACCGCCTCCAATATGTCAGCACCTGCTACGTCAGCGGCCGCTACCCCGGCACCTTCACCGAAACCGACCTCAGCAAGAGCCAGACGTTTAACAACCACTACGAAGAGACCAAATATCTGGCCGAACTCCAGGTGCAGCAGGCAATGGCTCAGGGGCTGCCCACCACCATCTACCGCCCCGCCATCGTCACCGGCGACAGCCGCACCGGCGAAACCCAAAAATACGATGGCCCCCTCTACTACATCCGCTGGATCCTGCGCCAACCCACGCCCGTCGCCCTCCTTCCCGTCGTCGGCGACACCCACACCCTCTCCGTTAACATCGTCCCCCGCGACTTCGTCATCGACGCGATTGCCCATCTAAGCGGCATCGAGAAATCTCTGAACAAAGTCTACCACCTTTGCGATCCCGATCCCCCATCCGTAGCAGAGACCATCGACGCTATCCAGGCCGCAACGGGCAAATACATTCTCCGCATCCCCCTCCCCAAAGCCCTGGCAAAAGGATCCCTGGTCTATCTCCCCGGCATGGAACAATTCATGGGCATTGAGCCCGAATCGGTAGAGTATTTCGTCCTATCCACGACCTACACTTGCGAGAACACCCTACAAGATCTGGAAGGCACGGGGATCCGCGCCCCTTCCTTCACCAGCTACCTCGATAGGATCGTCACCTTTATGCGCGAAAACCCCGACGTCTCGTCGGCCGCCATGGTTTAGAGCCAACTCAATTCCCATCCGTCAGCGCTTCCAGCCGATCCACGTAATCGGCCAGAACCGCAAAGGTTTGCTCCACAGCCTCAGGCGTCGTCATATCCACGCCGGCCATCTTCAACGCTTCCAGCGGATAGCGCGAGCCACCCGCCTTCAGAAAATCGAGATAAGCGTCAGCCGCTCCTGTTTCGCCGTTCAACACCCGGTTGGCCAGCGCGTGGGCGGCCGCAATACCCGTCGTGTACTGATAGACGTAGAAATTGGCGTACAGGTGATTGGGAAACTGGGCCCAGGTAATGCCAATCCGTTCTCGATCCATCACCACTTCTTCCCCATATCCCTCGCCGAACAAATCCGCCATCAGCCCGATGAGCACATCGGCCGTCAGCGCCTCTCCCCGCTCCACCCGCTGGTGAATTTCCAACTCGAACCGCGCCAGCGTCGGCATGATGAAGAAATAGCGGTAAAAATTGGACATCGCTTCCTCCAGAACTGCAATCTGGAACGCCGGATCGTCATTCGTCTCCAGCAAATGAGCGCGCACCAGCGCCTGGTTGAAGTTCGAAGCCACTTCCGCCACGAAGAGCGTGTAACGTGCGTAGACGAAAGGTTGCGTCTTCCACGCAAAGTAAGAGTGCAAAGAGTGCCCCAGCTCGTGGGCCAGCGTACTCAAGCTGAATATGTCGTCCGTGTAACTCATAAAAATAAAAGGATGCGTGCCCGGAACGCCACTAGAAAAAGCGCCCGACCGCTTGCCCACGTTCGGATACTTGTCCACCCACCGCTCTTCCAGCAAGCCCCGCCGCATTACTGCCACGTACTCCTCACCCAACGGCCGCATCCCCTCGCTGATCCACGCCACCGCTTTTTCGAATGGTACCTCCACCTTCTCGTCCGTCAGCGGCGCCTTAATATCGTAGACGTTCAAGCGATCGCTGCCTAACGCCTGCCGGCGCACGCGCCAGTAACGGTGCCACGTCGGCAGATGCCGCCGGAAGACGTCAACTGTATTGTGAAACACTTCCACCGGAATTTGGTTCGGCGATAACGCTGCCTCCAGTGCACTCTCGTAGCACCGGGCGCGCGCCATAAAGACGTTCTGTTTCACTCCACCCGTCAATGCGTTCGCCAGCGTGTTCTTAAACGATAGGTAACCGTCGGCATAATGCTCCCACGCCGTGCGCCGCACCGCCCGCTCCTCGTGCGTCAGCAGCGCGCCGATGTTGCCCTGGATGATCTCAGTGGGCTCCGCCTCGGGATCGGCCGGCTCGGCCGGTTCAAAACTCAGGTCCGCATCTACCAGAACGCGATGGGTTGTTGCCGCCGTCCGGAATGGATCCTGCACCTCCTTTAGCAGCGTCTCCACCTCCTGCGAGCGCACGTGCTCCTTCTGACGAAACAGCTGATCAAAATAATGCTCGTAGGTCGCCAGTCGATCTTCCTCCTCCATCCATTGCCGCAACTTCTCCTCCCCAACGGTCAATATCTCCGGCTCGGCAAACGCCGTCGTCGCCCGCGCCCGCGCTAGCAACCCCTGCGCCCGGTCGTGACGCCCGGCCGCTTCCTGGTTCGTCATCTCCACGCTGTATCCAAGGCTCGCGTACACGCGGATACGAGCCAGCTCCAGGAAAACGTCCTCCAGGGCATCCATCCAATCTGCCAGCGTCGCCGCGCTCTCGCCCAACCGTCCCTCGAAACGGGCGAGCCGTTCCAGTTGCTGCGGCGCACGGGAAAATGCCTCCTCCCACGCATCCACTGACGGAAAAATGCTCTCCACGTCCCAGGTGTCAGCCATCGGAATTTCACTTCGCTTGCGCAGGTTATGGCTCATCTCATACTCCTTCTCATACCGTTTGACCATTTCCCGGTAAACGCCATTTTATCTGTTATAATGATTCCCGTCGCATCGTCTCTAAACAGCTACTGACCCCCTCATAAATGGCATGAACCAAGGAGGCTCGGCCGGCCATGGCACACAATTATCTCGTCCTTAGCGATCTGCACCTCAGCGAAGGCGTCGATCCCCATTCCGGTAAGCTCTCGCGCAATGAAGATTTCTTCCACGACGACGCCTTCGCCTCCCTCCTTGGCCATCATCTGGCCCTCGGCCG
>JAWVYQ010000209.1:0-4357 GCA_033722615.1 Promineifilaceae bacterium (SeqCode) | reverse complement strand
TCACCTGGACGAAAGCGACGGCCTCCTTTACGCCGGAGAGGAGGGGATGCAACTGACTTGGATGGACGCCAAGGTGGAGGAGTGGGTCGTTACGCCGCGCATCGGCAAACCGGTGGAGGTCAACGCTCTCTGGTACAATGCCCTGCGGACGATGGCCGGTTTTGCCCGCCGACTGGAGGAAGAGGGATCGGCCGCCGTTTACGACGAAATGGCGGACCAGGCGCAGGCCGGCTTCGACCGGTTCTGGAATGAGGGGGCCGGCCACTGCTACGACGTCCTGGACGGCCCGGACGGACACGACGCCGCGCTGCGACCGAACCAGATCTTCGCCGTCTCCCTACCCCACAGCCCCCTCCCGCCGCAACGGCAGAAGGCCGTCGTCGACGTATGCGCCCGCCGGCTCGTCACGTCGTTTGGGCTGCGCACGCTGGCGGCCGATGATCCTGAGTACACGGGCAGCTACGCCGGGGACCAGAAGGAGCGCGACGGCGCCTACCACCAGGGCAGCGTCTGGAGCTGGCTCACCGGGCCTTTCGCGATAGCCCACCTGCGCGTCTACGAAGATAAAGAAAAGGCGCGTTCCTATCTCCGGCCTCTGATCCAACATCTGGTTGACCACGGCGTGGGGAGCATCAGCGAAATCTTTGACGGCGATCCGCCCTTTATGCCTCACGGCTGCATCGCGCAGGCCTGGGGCGTCGCCGAAGTCATCCGGGCGTGGCGAGCAACGGCGTCTACAGGTTAAAATAGGCGTTGCCGAAAACGAATCGCCAGCACCCCGAGGAGGCGACATCCGATGAAAGGCTCTGCTAATAATGTAGAGGATTCTGCCGTAGAGGCGTGTCTTCAGACGCTTGGGAAACGGGTGCACGGAGAAGTGCGGTCGGATATCACCAGCCGCACGCTTTACAGCACCGACGCCAGCATCTACCAGAAGATGCCCTACGGCGTCTGCATCCCGGAAAGCGTCGAGGACGTGCACGCCGCCGTGGAAACGGCCACAGAGTATGGCGTGCCCTTGTTGCCGCGGACGGCCGGCAGCAGTCTGGCCGGTCAGGCCGTGAACGAAGCGCTGGTCGTGGACTTCAGCCGCCACCTGGATCAGATCCTGGAAGTCAATCGAGAGGAGCAGTGGGTGCGGGTGCAACCGGGCATCGTCCTCGACGAATTGAACCTCTATCTACGATCCTATGGGCTACAATTTGGGCCCGACCCGGCCAGCAGCGACCGGGCCTGTATGGGGGGCATCGTCTCCAACAACTCGACCGGCAGCCACTCCATCCTATACGGCATGACGGCCGACCACGTTCTGGAGATGAAGGTTATTTTGAGCGACGGTTCAACCACCCACTTCGGCCCTCTCTCGCCGGCCGCGCTGGAGCAGCGCCTGGAGCGCAGTGGCCTGGAAGGGAAAATCTACCGGGGCATCCACGGGCTGGCCAGCGACCCGGACAACCAACAGATCATCCGCGAGGGGACGCCCCGCCACTGGCGGCGCTGCGGCGGCTATAATCTGGACCGCTTCATCCCCGAGGGCGTTTCCTTTAACTGGGAACCGGATCCGCGCTTTAATCTGGCGCGGCTGGTCTCGGGCGCCGAAGGGACACTGGCCGTGATCTCGGAGATAAAGCTAAACCTGGTGCCGGTGCCCACGCGCACGGCGCTGGCCATCGTTCACTTCGACAGCCTCTACGAAGCCCTTTCGGCCGTGCCCGCCATTTTAGAAGTTGATCCCACGGCCGTGGAGCTACTGGACAACCTGGGGCTGACGCTGTGCCGGGAGGTGCCAGAATACGCGCGCCTGCTGTCGACGTTTATCCGTGGAGAGCCAAACTGTGTGCTGCTCACCGAGTTCTACGGCGAAACGGAGGCCGAACTGGAGTCCAAGATCGAGCGTCTGCAACGCCATCTTCGGCAGCAACAGATCCCGATAACGGCCGTCACGCCGGCGCTCGACCCCGGGCTACAGGCTAACGTGTGGAAAGTGCGGAAGGTGGGCCTGGGGCTGCTAATGAGCATCAAGGGGGATCACAAACCGATCCCGTTCATCGAGGATGCGGCCGTGCCGCCGGAGCATCTGGCGGAGTACGTGACGCGGGTGGAGACGTTCTGCAACGAACTGGGCACGGACGTCGCTTATTACGCCCACGCCAGCGCCGGCTGCGTGCACATCCGGCCGCTGATAAACGCCAAAGACGCCCGCGACGTGGCGAAGCTGCCGCAAATTACGCAGTTCTCGGCCGAACTGTTGGGCCAGTACGGCGGCAGCCTCTCCAGCGAACACGGCGACGGCCGGGCGCGAAGCTGGCTCAACGAGGCGTTCTTCGGCAAGGAATTGTATGGCCTCTACCGGCAGGTGAAGCAGATCTTCGATCCCGAACACCTGCTCAACCCGGGCTCCGTCGTCGAGGCGGAACCGATGACGGAAAACCTGCGCTACGGGCCGGAATATGACGTGATCTCCCTGCGCGAGCACGTGGATTTCAGCGAAGATATGGGCTTCCACCGGGCCGTCGAAATGTGCAACGGGGCGGGCATTTGCCGCAAGCGCACGACGGGCACGATGTGCCCCAGCTTTATGGTGACGCGCGAAGAAGAACACAGCACGCGCGGCCGGGCGAATATGCTGCGGGCTGCCATCTCCGGCCAGTTGCCGGCCGAAGCGTTTACCAGCCCCCGCATGTACGAGGTGATGGACCTGTGCATCGGCTGTAAGGCGTGCAAGGCAGAGTGCCCGTCTTCGGTGGACATGGCCAAGATTAAGTTCGAGTGGCTGGCCCATTACTATGAGGAAAATGGCACGCCGCTGCGCGCGCGCCTGCTGGGGGATATCGCCCGTCTCAGCCGGCTAAGCAGCGGCTGGCGCGCTCCCCTGGCCAACTGGGCGTTGAACAATGGCGCGGTGAGGACGCTGATGGAGAAGGCCGTGGGCATCAGCCGGGAACGGAGCTTGCCCTCTTTTGCCCGCGAACCTTTCACGGCCTGGTATGAGAAGCACGTCGCGCCGAAAAATACACCGTATGCCCTACGCCCGGTCGTTCTTTTTAACGACACGTTCAACACGTATAACGATCCCCACGTCGCCATCGCCGCCACCGAGGTGTTGCAGGAAGCGGGCTACGACGTGACGCTCCCCGGCCACGCGTGTTGCGGGCGGCCGATGATCTCGAAAGGGTTGGTGGAGCAGGCGCGGGCGGCAGCGCGCGACGTGGTCGATAGGCTGGCGCCCTATGCCGAGCAGGGTGTTCCCATCGTCGGCCTGGAGCCGAGCTGCCTCCTCTCGCTGCGCGACGAATACCGGTCGTTGCTGCCTGACGATCCGCGCGTCGAAATGGTGGCCGAGCAGGCATGCACGTTTGAGGAGTTTATAGCGGAGCAGGCGGAAAATGGAGCCCTGGATCTGTCCTTCGCGGACGGCGCGCGCCACATTCTCTTGCACGGCCATTGCCACCAAAAGTCGCTGGTAGGCACGGAACCAAGCAAGGCAAGTCTCAGCCTGCCGCCCAACTACACGGTGGAGGAAGTGGATTCCGGTTGTTGTGGCATGGCCGGTTCCTTTGGTTATGAGGCGGAGCATTACGACATCTCGCTAGAGATGGGCGAGCGCCGCCTTTTTCCGGCCGTGCGCGCGGCCGGGCAGGAGGCGATCGTCGCCGCCGCCGGCACCAGTTGCCGCCATCAGGTGGAGCACGCCACCGGGCGCCGGCCTCTCCACCCGGCCGAGGTGCTGCGCGACGCCCTCCTCGGCGCGGAGTAGAGGCTGAGGGCAAAACAAAGAGCGGGGGCCTTAGAGAGAACGGGGAAGATGATGGACACGCAAGAGATTTTGACCCTATTCGACAAAGAACAGCGAATCGAAATTGAATATCCTGACATGGAGAAACAGGTGCTGCCCCACGTCGTGCGCTTTGTGCGGCCGGCACCGGGCATGAGCTTCGTCCTGTACAGCCGCCTTGACGAGGAAAGCGCCGACGCCGCCATTGAGGAGCAGATCGCCTACTTTTCGGCGAACAACCAGCCATTTGAGTGGAAAGTGTACGCCCACGATACGCCGCCGGACCTCAGGGAGCGGCTTGTGGCGTACGGCTTCGAGCCGGAGGATGCCGACGCCATCATGGTCCTGGACCTGCAAGAAGCGCCGCCCTCGTTGCTCGAACCGGTGACGGCCAACGTGCGGCCGATCACGCGCGACCAGCTGGACGACGTCATTGCCGTGGAGGAACAGGTGTGGGGTGGGAATTTTGAGTGGATCAGGAAGCGCATGGGCAGCCATCTGGAGGTGCCGGACTATCTGTCTATCTACGTCGCCTACGTGAACGAGGAGCCAGCCTGTACGGGCTGGATTTATTTCTACAAG
>JAWVYQ010000208.1:0-4370 GCA_033722615.1 Promineifilaceae bacterium (SeqCode) | reverse complement strand
GGCTGAACAGGTACGTCAGCGCCGCAACGCCGGCCACCACTGGCAAATAATAGGTCGAGAAGCTGTCGGCCACCCGCTGCACGTCGGCGCGATGCGCTTCCGCTTCTTCCACCATCTTGATCACACGGCCAAACGTACTCTCCGCACCCACACGCTCTGCGCGCACGCGCAGGCTGCCCAGTTGGGCTATCGTCGCCGCAAAGACCTCGGCGCCTGGCCCTACCTCCACCGGCATCGACTCGCCCGTTATCGCTGCCTGGTCCACCGTTGCCTGACCTTCCACGACCGCGCCGTCCACCGGGATCTTCTCGCCGGGACGCACGACCACGGTATCGCCGGCCTCGACCTTCTCAATAGCCACTTCCTGCTCGACGCCGTCACGCACGACGCGCGCCGTCTGCGGCGCCAGCGCAGCCAGGTCCTTCAGCGCCCGCCGCGCCCGTTCGGCCGTAAACCGCTCCGTGTAATCGCCGACGCGCATAAAGAAGACGACGACGGCTGCTGCCGCCCATTCACCCACGGCAATCGCCGCCAGCATGCCCACCGTCATCAGCGTGTGCGACGTGACCTGCTTTCTCAATGCCGCCCGTATAACGTTGCGGAAAATGGGCGCGCCGCCGAATAGAATGGCTGCCAGCATTAGCGGCCAGGGGACCCGATCCGTGACCGCCTCCAGCACGCCCAGCCACTCGCCGATAACCACCACGACGAGCACGACGGCGAACATCACGCCGAAAAACACGAGAATCGGCCGCGCCGAATCGGCCAGGGATGCAGCCGGGGACGCCTCCTCTACGTCCTCACTCACGACCTGGTCGTCCACCTGATAGCCCGCGTCTGCCACCGCCCTGTGCAATGCGTCGCGGTCAGCGCCACCTGCATCCAGCCGCACGACCGCCTTCTCCGTCGACAAAAAAACGTCGGCCCCGGTCACCCTCGGCACGTCCTCCAGGGCATATTGCACGTGGCGCGCGCAGGCCGCGCAGTCCATGCCACGAATGGGCAGCTCTACGCTCTGTTCTTTCTGTTCTTCGCTCATCCTTCCTCCGTTCCTACCGGCTCCGTCTCCTCATAGCGCGTACACTGGTAGACGCCCCGCGCCACGTCGGCCAGCAGCGACTCGCCCAGCGCCATCAGCTCGCGCACACGCGGGTCGCTCAGACTGTACGTCACGTAGCGACCCTGTGGCTCCGCCATGACCAACCCACAATCGCGTAGGCAGGCCAGGTGGTTCGACGTGTTCGACTGCGACAACCCGGTCGCTTCCACAATCTCGCCGACGGTCAACGGCCCCTCGCGCAACACGTCCAGGATGCTCAACCGCGATGCATCTCCGAACCCGCGAAAAAGCTTAGCTTGGAGCGCTACACCTCTCGTATCCCCGTTAAGTATCATTAAGTTCCCTTTCTCATATCATCATATCAGCAACTAATAATATATTATACAGCCCATCTTGTAGGGGGCAACAGACGACGTTTGTCACGCTCCCAGCGTGAATCCTGTCACTTGAACGCCCCCTCGCTATCTGGCACCGTATCCGTGAAGGTAACCTTTCGATCGCAATCAGTTACTCAAGCGGTTGGGACGCTACCATCTTCCGCTCTCATACTCTTCGGGAACCCTTGGGCGCCTCAAAAATAGTGCAACGCGGTAACCGTGGCCCCTCGCCCGGCCGTCTCAATCGCCCCGAATCAGGTGGCTCAGGCCAAAGATGAGGGCCGACGACCAGAAGGTGATCGCCCCCAGGAGGAACAGTGGAGGCAAAGCGGGAATGAAAATCGTCCACAGACAGAAACCGAGTAAGGCGGCCGCGAACAAGGCGAGGAAAAGCCACGCCGGCCGCGTCCATTGCCGCCCCCCTCCTCCCGACGGCAGGTAAAGGGCCGCAAGAACAAACATCTGCATGCGCAGCGAGAGCAAGAAGCGACAACGTCTCTCCGGTTCGACGTGCTCCGCGGCGGTCGGGGTTACAAAAACCGGCCGCCCGCTGTGCCGCATCTGCAGGAAAACGACCGTCTGCACGAGCCACAGAGGCAGCAAAAACGCGATGATGAAAACCACGTAGTAAAGAACGCCGGGCCACAGCAGCCGGCCGGTGGAAACGGGGAGCCCGCCCTCGGCCACGACGCCCGCGACGAGCAGGCCCAGCCCGCCGATATGGGCAGCGATCAGCGGCCGCTTCTGCGCCGCCAACCAGGAGATCGGCGCCGGCGCTGGCCGCCTACTCACGCGGCCGGTATTGTAGGGCTTCGGCTAAATGCGCCGGCTGGATAGGCCCTCCAGAATGCCCGTCTTCTTCGGCCAGGTCCGCGATGGTCCGCCCCAGCTTGAGGATACGGTGGAAAGCGCGGGCCGAGAGCGACATCTGGCGCATGGCGCTACGCATCAACTGCTTCCCCGTATCGTCTAGCTCGCAGATCGCCTTCACCTCACTGGGTCCCATGTCCGCGTTACAATGCATCAGGCTATCCGCAAAGCGCTCCGCCTGGCGCGCGCGCGCCGCCTCCACCCGCTCGCGCACCACGTCCGACGGCTCGCCCCGGTGCTCGGCCGTCAGCTTCTCAAACGGCACGCGCGGCACGTCCACGTGAATGTCAATGCGGTCCATCAGGGGGCCGGAAATCCGCTTTTGGTAGCGGGTGACCATACTGTTCGAACACGTACACGTCTTCGTCTCGTCACCGTAATAGCCACACGGGCACGGATTCTGCGCCGCCACCAGCATGAAATTCGCCGGATACGTCACAGTGCCCGAGGCGCGCGAAATCGAGACCTGCCGCGGCCGGCCTTCCAGCGGCTGACGCAACACCTCAATAAGATTCTTGCCGAACTCCGGCAGTTCGTCCAAAAAGAGCACGCCGCGGTGGGCTAGCGAGATCTCCCCTGGCCGGGGCCACGCGCCGCCGCCGACCAGGCCGGCATAGCTGATGGTGTGATGCGGTGCGCGGAACGGCCGCGCCCGGATCAGTGGCGTGTCGTCGGGAAGGAGGCCGGCGACGCTGTAAATCTTGGTCACCTCCAGCGCCTCGTCGATCGTCATCCGCGGCAGAATGCCCGGCAGCGATTTAGCGATCAGCGTCTTCCCCGCGCCCGGCGGCCCTGTGAGAAGCACGTTGTGCCCTCCGGCCGCCGCCACTTCCATCGCCCGCTTCACGTGCTCCTGGCCCATAATATCCGCAAAATCAGCCGCGTAGCCCGCGCCATCGCTGCCCATCAGATCCGAATCCTGATCCAGTGGCGCAATCGACGACAGCCCCGTCAGGTGGCCCACCAGTTGCGACAGGTCCCTCACAGGCAGCACCTCCACGTCCGGCAGCAGGGCTGCTTCTGGCGCGTCGTCCGCGGGCACGAAGACGCGCTCAAACCCCTCCTCCCGCGCACGAGCCGCCAGCGGCAGGATACCTTTTGTGTGGCGCGTCGTGCCATCCAGCGACAACTCCCCGACAAACAGGGCATTCTCCAACCCGTCCATCCATACCTGCTGCGAGGCAGCCAGAATGCCGACTGCGATAGGCAGATCGTAGGCCGGCCCCTCCTTGCGCAAATCGGCCGGTGCCAAATTGACGGTGATGCGCCGGTTGCCGGGAAATTGGAGTCCGCTGTTCTTGATCGCGCTATAAACACGGTCACGGCTTTCGCGCACGGCCGCATCCGGTAGCCCGACCATAGCGAACGCCGGGTATCCTTTCACGACGTCCACTTCAACCTCTACCGGCTCCGCCTCCAACCCGACAATGGCGCAACTGATCACTTTGGCCAGCATCCTCGATCCCCTGTGCTCCTACGATGTCGCGCCTCCACTTGCGGAGGCAGTGTCAATGAGAAACGCTGTTCAGATTATAGCATGATTCAAATAGAGAGTGAAACGCTCCCCACCCGAAATGTACAGTTGCACAAGCTGTTGAGGGGCTTTCGCCCCTACTGACCTGCTCGCCCCGCCCATTTTAATCGTCGGCCATCAGTTCGCGGTCAAGGAAGTAGAGCGTCTGTTCGCCAAAGCCTTTAACCTCGAATTGACCGCGCTCCGCGCAAACGAAATCGTCCTTAATGAGGCGGTACGTGTTTTCGGTGATCGTGATGCGCATCGGTTCGGAAAGCGCTTCCATGCGCGCTGCGAGATTAACGCCGGGTCCGAAGATATCGTAGACGTATTTCTGGACTCCGACGAGGGAGCCGATCACTGGCCCCGTGTTGATGCCGATACGGCACAACCACGCCTCCGGATGGGCTAGATTGCGCCGTTCAATGTAACGTAGCATTCGAAGCGCAACGCGGGCGACATTATAGGCATGATCCGGCGTGGGCTCCGGAAGGCCAGAAACGACCATGTAGGCATCGCCGATCGTCTTCATCCGTTCGCAGTTGAAGAG
>JAWVYQ010000207.1:0-4452 GCA_033722615.1 Promineifilaceae bacterium (SeqCode) | reverse complement strand
ATATGAGGGATTGAGAAATGGATCGTTTAGTTGGCGGTATTGAGGCCGGAGGGACGAAGTTTGTCTGTGCAGTGGGAACGGGGCCGGACGACGTTCGCGATGAGGTTCGCTTTTCGACGACCGAACCGGAGGAGACCATCGGCCGGGCGATTCGCTTCTTTCAGGAGCAACAGGAGAAGGAGGGGGTGTTGGACGCGGTGGGCATTGCGTCGTTTGGTCCGGTGGATCCGGATCCGGCGTCGGATACCTTTGGGTACATTACGTCGACGCCGAAGCCGGGCTGGCAGCAGGTTGACTTCGCAGGAGCGTTGCAGAAGGCGCTGGACGTTCCGGTAGGGTTCGATACGGACGTCAATGGGGCGGCGCTGGGGGAATGGCGTTGGGGGGCGGCGCAGGGGTTGGATACGTTCATCTATTTGACGGTGGGCACGGGGATCGGCGGCGGTGGAATGGTCAATGGCGAGTTGATGCATGGGCTGATTCACCCGGAGATGGGACACATCCGTCTTCCGCACGACTGGGAGGCGGATCCCTATGAGGGGCGGTGCCCCTTCCACCGGGATTGTCTGGAAGGGATGGCGGCGGGGCCGGCTATCGAGGAGCGCTGGGGGCAGCCGGCGGAAACGTTGCCGGCCGACCATGAGGCGTGGTCGCTGGAGGCGGAGTATCTGGCGTATGCTCTGGTCAATTTCATCGTGACCCTGTCGCCACAGCGTTTGATTCTTGGTGGGGGTGTGATGGAACAACCACAACTCTTACCGCTGGTGCGGCAGCGGGTGCAGGAGCTTTTGAACGGGTACGTGCGCCATCCGTTGATTCTGGAGCGTATTGAGGAGTACATTGTGTCGCCGGGGTTGGGGAGTCAGGCCGGCGTTCTGGGTGCAATTGCCCTGGGACAGCGAGCCCTGAGGGAGGGCCCGAGCTAAGAGACACCTCGGTAAGCGGCGCCCTGGTAAGCGGCGCTCTGGTAAGCGGAAGAAAAAGCTCTGCCCGGTTGGTTCAACCGAGCAGAGCGGGGGAGGCGCGGGAACGCCCGCTACTGCGGGAACGCCCGCTACTTATGAATCGTGGGCGAATGGTTAGCGACGGTTCCCGCCGGTGAGCAGGATGATATAGTAGAGCAACTGGCCGATGGCGGCGACGGCAGCTGCGACGTAGGTGAGGGCGGCGGCGTCGAGCACTTTGTCGATGCCCTTGACCTCCTCGCCGACGACGATGCTGTGACGCTTCAGCATCTCCTTGGCGCGGCGGCTGGCGTCGAATTCAACGGGGAGCGTGATGAGGGTGAATAGAACGGCCGCGCCGAAGAGGATGACGCCGATCCAGGCAATGCCCCAGCCAATCGTTTCAGCCCCAAAGACGTTGAGCATGAGGCCGGCGAAGAAGATGAGGGGGGCGAGATTGCTGCCAAAGGAAGCGGCCGGAACGAGGGCGCTGCGCAGCCCCAGTGGCGCGTAGCCTTTGGCGTCTTGCAAGGCGTGCCCGCTCTCGTGGGCGGCCACGCCGGCCGCAGCAACGCTGGCCTGGCGATAGACGTCAGGGCTGAGGCGCAACACCTTGTTGCGAGGATCGTAGTGATCGCTCAACGTGCCGCCTTCGGACTCTTCGATGACGACGTTCTGTAATCCCTGTGAATCCAGGATGGAGCGGGCGACCTCGGCGCCGGTTACGCCGCGCCTGGTGCGCACCTTGGAGTATTCGTTGAAGGCGCTGCGGACGCGCGCCTGCGCCCACAAGCCCAACAGTAAGCCCGGGAGAGCGAGTATCAAGTATAGTGGACTGAAGAACATTTTCTAATTACCTCTAGTTGTTACTATCCTTTTTGCTTAGAATGTTTTCAAGATATGCGATTCTCAAAAAACGAAAATAGACGCTCCGAAAGAATTTCCGGAAGGCCGAATTTGAATTATCATGACGATGCTTATTATGCCATATCGACGTTGGATTTCAGTTAGAAATAGACGCTTCCTGGGGATCGGGTAGCGGCGCCGGCGGTGCGCCTTGCGGCGGGGTGAAGAGAAGGGCCGGCCGGGCTGAGCCACGTTCAGGCCGCCACTCGAGTAGCGGTGGGGCGTCGCCGTCATCGTTCAGGCCGGGGACGAGGCGGAAGAAGGTGAGCTGGACGTGGCCGCGCGTTAGTTGTGTGCGCTCGTGGAAGGTGGCTAGCCAGCAACCGGTATTGACGTACCATTGCGTATAGTCAGGATGGTTGTCGCTATCGTCTTCGAGCCGGGTGACGTCGGGAATGTGGTCGTGGCCGAAGAGGTGGTAACGAGTGCTGGACCGGCGCCCCCTTCCATCCGGCCGGTTCAGGATTTCGCAGACCTTTTGTCCGACCTGCCGGAGCCGGGCGTAATCCTCTATCTCTTCTATCTCGCGGGCGCGGACGGTGCTCAGCACGAAGCTGGCGGCTGCCAGTCCCAGGTCGACCAGCATGCGGCCGTATTTGCGGTCGATGAAGTTGCGGATCATCCGGCCTAGCCAGAGAAAAACGCCGGCGTTGAAGGCGATTCCCTGCACTGTGCCTTGTGCTACGGCCGTACTGCGCTCTGAGGCTTGCTTCAGGTGTTCTTTGCGCATTTCCTGGATAGCGGCTCGTCGCTGCCGGCTCAGAGGCAATTGTGGTTCGTCGGCGCCACGTACCATCTCCTCGTCGCTGTCGGCCATGGGCGTCGGTCGGGCGAGGCTTTCGCGCAGCTCCGGCTGGCCGCGTACGGGATCTGCGCGCTTTTCGAGGAGGTTGCCGATGATGTCTGGGAGTTGACGGCGGTTGGTGATAAGTAAGCGGAGGGTGGCCAATGGCTCCTTGGTGAAGGCCCAGCGCAGGTAGCTGGTCATCGGTTTCATATTGTCGGCGAAGGGGTGGACGTCCTCGACCTGGTTGAAGAGGTAGCGAACGAAAAGAGAGCCGGAGGGCAGGGCAACGCGCTGTCGCTCTTGCGGCCGGCTCTCGTCCTCAGGGAGAATGGGTTTTAGAAAATCGACGAAGGCGTTGGCCGGATCGTACTGGTTGCCGTGTTCAGCGTAGAGGAGGTCACGCTCGTGGTAGAACCAGGGGGGGAAGCGGAGGCGGGTGCGCAGATCGGAAGGGTCGAGGGTGGCGGGGAAGGAACGATCATACCAGAGGGGGTGATCGGGATGCTGTCCTCCCTCAGCTTCCTCGTGCCAGGCGGCGTAAGCTTCGGCCACGAGTTCGCGCAGGCGACGCTGTACGGCCGGCCAGAACAGTTCGACATCGTGGTTGCCTTTGATGAGAATCAGTTCGTTGTCTGGGTTGGCGGCGAGGAACCAGCCAAGGGCACGGAAGAAGAGGGCGTGCCCGGCTTTGATGCGGTCTAGTTTCCAGACCGTCTCGGGGGCGGTAGTCCCCAGGCCGTAGCGGCGTTCGTTTGCCGTCAGTTCGGCATATGTACGCACGCCGGTGACGGCTTCTAGCTCGTCTCCTTCGGCGGGAAGGGCAGTGACCTGGAGAAAATCGAAGATGTCGCCATTAATGATCAGTTTCCAGGGGCGACCGTAGTGGTCGGCGGCATCCTCGCGCCGGCCGAGGGCCAGATGATAGCCAAGGAGGGAGGCGAAGGCGTCGTCGTGGAAGAAATCTTCATTGCGCGAGAGCTTACCGGAATGGGGATCGACGCCTTCGCTGAGGTGTAGATCGCTAAGGACGAGATAATTGTGTGCCATGGCCGGCCGAGCCTCCTTGATTCATGCTATTTATGAAGGGATCAGGGTAGGTGTTAAGAGACGATGCGACGGGAATCATTATAACAGATAAAATGGCGTTTACCGGGAAATGGTTAAACGGTATGAGAAGGAGTATGAGATGAGCCATAAAGTGCGCGAGCGAAGTGAAATTCCGATGGCTGACACCTGGGACGTGGAAAGCATTTTTCCGACGGTGGAGGCTTGGGAGGAGGCGGTATCCCGTGCGCCGCAGCAACTGGAACGGCTGGCCCGCTTCCGGGGCTGGAGTCAGGGCTACATGGCGTCCATGCTGGCCAGTATCGGATCCGAAGCCGCCCCGGCGCTCCGTGATTCACTGGCAGACGAGGAGGAGGAGCCCTGGGTCCGGGCCGTGGCCGCTGACGCCCTCCTCATGCTCAAGGATTTCGAAGCCGGAGACCTGGCGGCACGGGTGGTGGAGCTGGAGGACGATCCCGAGCTGCTGACTTCGGCACTGCGCCTCCTCACCGAGGTGGGGCGCCCCGAGCACATCCCGGTCATCCGTGTGCGGTGTGCATCTCCCGACCCCCGGGTCCGCTCCCATGCCCTGTCGGCCCTGGGGACCCTCGGAGAGGAGGAAGACGTGCCCAGGCTCCTGGGCGCCATGTCCGACCCGTCACCGTGGGTGGCCATCCACGCTGCCCGCGGCGTGATCTCGGCGGGAGCCGGGGAGCTCCTTCGGGATCTGGCCTACTCCGATCATCCCCGGGCCGAGCTCGCCCAGCAGGT
>JAWVYQ010000206.1:0-4511 GCA_033722615.1 Promineifilaceae bacterium (SeqCode) | reverse complement strand
TACCACGCTTCCAGAACTACCTGATGGCAAAGGATCTGCTTTCTGAAGAGGACGTGGAAGCGCTTGAGGAGGAGATCGAAGCGGAGATCCAGGACGCCGTTGACGCGGCCGAAGCAGAGATGGAATCACTGGCAGGGGAAGCTCTTTCCATGTTCGAGCACATTTATGCGGAGATGCCCCCTTATCTGCGAGAGCAACGGAGCCAGCTGAAAGCGGAATTGGAGGCAAATGATGGCTAAGATGACCATGGTCGAGGCCCTTAACCTGGCCTTGCAGCAGGAGATGGAAAAAGACGACGGCGTCATCGTCCTCGGCGAGGACGTGGGCGTCGACGGCGGGGTGTTTCGGGTGACCGATGGCCTTTACGAGGAATACGGCGAGGAGCGGGTGATCGATACCCCACTGGCCGAATCCTCTATCGTCGGTACCTCTGTTGGGATGGCCGCCTACGGGCTCAAGCCGGTCGCGGAGATCCAGTTCTCTGGATTTAGCTACTTTGCATTCCACCAGCTTGAGTCGCACGCGGCGCGGTTGCGCTGGCGCTCGCGCGGCGCGTTTCACGTGCCCATGGTGCTGCGCACGCCCTACGCTGCCGGCGTCCGTGCCCTGGAGCACCATTCTGAAAGCCGCGAAGCTTACTATGCCCATACGCCGGGTCTGAAGATGGTGATCCCCTCCAACCCCCGTAACGCCCGCGCCCTGCTGATCAGCGCCATCCGCGATCCGGATCCCGTTATCTTTTTCGAGCCCAAATCGATCTACCGTGCCTTTCGCCAGGAGGTTCCCGAAGAGGAGGAGACGATGCCCCTGGGTCAGGCGCAGGTGGTGCGCGAAGGGAAGGACGTGACCCTGATCACCTATGGGGCCATGATGAGGCCCACGTTGGAGGCAGCCGACACCTTGCAGGAAGAAGACGGCGTGGAGGCGGAGGTGATCGATCTGTTGACCATCTCCCCCCTGGATCACGAGACCTTTGCCCAATCGGTACAAAACACCGGCCGCGCCGTGATCGTCAACGAAGCGCCCCGCAGTTTTGGCCCGGCCGCCGAAGTGATGGCTCGCCTGGTGGAGAAGTCGTTCTGGTATCTGGAAGCGCCCATTCAGCGCGTCACGGCCCATGACGTCATCGTGCCCATGTTCGCCTACGAGCAGACTTATTTGCCGGACGCCCGGCGCATCGTCCGCAGTGCCCGCGAAGCGCTGAACGCCTAAAGGAGGAAAAGGAAAGATGACCCGCGCATTCGAGCTCCCAGATTTGGGTGAAGGGATTCACGAGGCCGAGATCCGTGAAGTCCTGGTCTCGGTTGGAGACGAAGTGGAAGAGGGAGAAACGATCCTGGTAGTCGAGACCGACAAGGCAGCGGTGGACGTGCCCTCTCCATTTACAGGTAGCGTGCAAGAAATCGCCGTCGAACCGGGCGACCTGGTGAACGTCGGCGACCGTTTGCTGGTCTTTGGCAATGGCGAACCGGAAGAAGAGGCGGAGCAAGCACCTGAAGAAGAGGCAGTGCAAGCACCGGCGGAGCAAGTACCGGAAGAAGAGGCGGTGCAGACGCCGGAAGAAAAAGTGCCGGATGAAGAGCGCGAGGGGCCGGTACCAGCCTCGCCGGCCACGCGACGGCTGGCGCGGGAGCTGAATGTGGAGTTGGGCGAGGTGCCCGGCAGCGGTCCGGGCGGCCGGGTGACGTCGGAGGACGTGCGCACTTACGCCGAGGAGGGAGCGCCAGAAGCGCCGGCACGAGAAGCTGAGGAAGAAGAGGTGGCGGAGGCGCCAGAAGCAGAGGTGCCAGAGGCAGAAGCTGAGGCGCCAAAAGTAGAGATGCCGGCGGCCGAGACGCCCTCTCTGCCCGACTTCAGTCGCTGGGGCGAGGTGGAGCGCCAGCCGTTGCGCTCTGTGCGGCGGACGATTGCCAGAAGAATGGCCCAATCGTGGTCGCAGGTTCCCCACGTCAACCATGAGGATGTGGCCGACGTGACCGAACTGGAGCGGCTGCGCCGTGAGTACAAGGAGGAGATCGAAGCAGACAGCCTCTCCCTGACCGTGTTTGTGATGAAAGCTGCAGTGAGCGCCCTGAAGGCGCACCCGCGCTTCAATGCCAGCCTGGACGTCGAAGCGGACGAGATCATCGTCAAACATTACTACCATCTGGGTATGGCCGTGGATACCGAGCGCGGGTTGATCGTCCCCGTCATCCGCGACGTGGACCGCAAGAGCATCAGCGAGCTCTCCACCGAATTACAGGAGGTAGTGCAGCGAGTACGGGCCGACGAAGCCTCGCTACAAGAGATGCAAGGGGGCACTTTTACGATCACTAACGTGGGTCTCATTGGCGGCCGGCATTTTGCGCCGATCATCAACTTCCCGCAGGTGGCCATTCTGGGGATGGCCCGCGCGGCGTGGCGGCCGGCCGTCATCGAAGAGGAGGGACAACGCACGGTGACGCCGCGCTATCACCTGCCCCTGATCCTGGCTTTCGATCATCGGGTGGTGGACGGCGCCGACGCCGCCCGCTTCATGCGCCGGGTCGTCGAGACGCTGGAAGATCCCAACAGGCTGATGCTGGAAGTGTAACCGTGGTGCCTGACAGAGAGGAGCTAAGAGGAGAACGGCCATGGTAATGGGTGAAGAAACGCTGGAAACTCAAGTGGCCGTCGTCGGCGGCGGTCCCGGCGGTTATGCTGCCGCCTTCCGCGCTGCCGACCTCGGCCTGGACGTGACGCTCATCAATGCCGAAGAACGTTTGGGCGGCGTCTGTCTCTTGCGGGGATGTATTCCTTCCAAGGCGTTGTTGCATGTAACCCACCTGCTGCACGAAGCAGAGGAGGCTGAGGAGTGGGGCATCAAGTTCGGCGAGCCGGACGTCGACCTGGAGGCTGTGCGCGGCTGGAAGGAAGGAGTGGTCGACCGGTTGGTAAGCGGCCTGCATAAACTGGGTCAGGAAAGGGAGATTATGGTGATCCCGGCTCGCGCCACGTTCGAGGGAGCCAACCGCCTGCGATTGGAGGGTTCGGACATTTCCCACGTCCAGTTCGAACACGCCATTGTGGCCACCGGCTCCCGGCCCAGGCCCTTGTCCGACGTTCCTTTCGAGGAAGGCGGCCGCGTGATGGATTCAGACGCCGCCCTTGACTTGATGACGGTTCCGCAGACGTTGCTGGTCGTCGGCGGCGGTTACATCGGGCTGGAAATGGGAACGGTGTATGCCGCCCTGGGTAGCCGCGTGACGCTGGTGGAGATGACGGATGGCCTTTTACCCGGCGTCGACCGCGATCTGATCCGGCCCCTTGCCCGCCGTGCAGACGACGTCTTTCACGCCGTGCACCTCAACACAAAGGTGGCGAGCCTGGAGCAGGATGGCGAAGGGGTGACTGTCACCCTGGAGGGCGACGCTCCGGACGAGGAGCAGCAGTTCGATCGGGCCATCGTGGCCATCGGCCGCCGGCCGAATTCCGCGGAACTGGGATTGGAGGAGGCCGGCGTCGAGGTGGGCGAGGACGGATTTATCGTCGTCGACGAGCAGATGCGCACAAACCGGAAGCATATCTATGCTGTTGGCGATGTGGCCGGGGAGCCTCTCCTGGCGCACAAGGCCATGCACGAGGGGAAGGTTGCGGCGGAAGTGATTGCCGGCGAACCGGCCGCATTTGACGCGCGTTGCGTGCCGGCCGTCGTCTACACCGATCCCCAGGTGGCCTGGTGCGGCCTCATGGAACAGGAGGCGCAGGAGCAGGGTCGCTCCGTCCGCGTAGCCCGCTTCCCCTGGCGCGCCTCCGGCCGGGCGCTGACCCAGGGAGCGGCCGAGGGCCTGACGAAACTGCTCTTTGAGGCCGAGACGGAACGCCTCGTGGGCATGGGCGTCGTCGGTGAGGGAGCCGAGAATCTCATCGCCGAAGGCGCTCTGGCCATTGAAATGGGCGCCGTGGCCCAGGATCTCGCCCTGACCATCCATCCCCATCCCACTCTGACGGAGACCGAGTCGGAAGCGGCCGAGGCCTTTCTGGGTCAGGCGACGCACATTCTTTCCCGCCAGAGTTAACGTTCACACTCCTACTTGCCGGCCTTTCGGAGATAATCCTGTACTTCCTCATCCGTCGTCTGTGAAAAATCCTTGTACCAGGCGCCGACGCCACGAAAGGGCTGGGGCGTCACGGAGCAGATGACGTCCTCTACTTCGCTTTCGAACTGGGCGCACGTTTCCGGCGAGGCCGTGGGTACGGCCACAATGATCTCCTTCGGATTACGGGCGCGCAGCCCCCGGACGGCCGCCCGCATGGTGGCGCCGGTCGCCAGGCCATCATCCACCAGAATGACCGTTCGCCCTTCCAGCTCGGCGGCCCCTCGTTCGCCGCGGGAGCGCCGCTCCCGCCGCTTCATTTCTTCCTGCTCTTGTTCTGTGACGTCCTCGATTACCTCATCCGGGATCTCCATCTCCTCCACGACACGCTCGTTTAGGACGCGCACGCCGCCGCTGGCAATGGCCCCCATCGCCAGCTCTTCCCGGCCGGGAAGG
>JAWVYQ010000205.1:0-4629 GCA_033722615.1 Promineifilaceae bacterium (SeqCode) | reverse complement strand
GGCAGCCGAGGGCGAGTATACCGTCTTCGCCCCGACCGACGACGCCTTCACCGCCCTGCCCGAAGGCACCGTTGAATCGCTGCTCGACGACCCCCAAGGCGCGCTGACGAACATCCTCCTCTACCATGTGGTCGAGGGTGCCGTCCCCGCCGAGACGGTCGTTACGCTGGAGTCAGCCACGACGCTCCAGGGAGAGACCATCTCCATTGAAGTGCGCGACGGTGACGTTTACCTCAACGGAGACGTCCAGGTCATTATGACCGACATCGAGGCCTCTAACGGCATCATCCACGTCATCGACGCCGTCCTGATGCCCCCTTCCTGATTAAAGCTGTAACGTTGGCAAGGAGCGGTTAAATTATCCTCATAGCAGGTGCGAGCCCTGGCATCGGTCTAGCCGATTTCTGGGCTCGTACCTTTTTTCTTTTAAACCGTGAATCGTTGAAGGAGCCGGGAGCCAGTGCCCAGATTGGCCAATCACCGGCAATATTCTGGTAAAGCGCACACCCTGCTTCGCACATATAATTATTGTCGATTGGGCGCAAACGACAGAGCGTACGGAGGCAGGACGATGGAGGACTGGTTGCGGTCGTTCATAGAAAAACGACGGGTAGGCCGGCTGGCCACGGTCGACGACGAGCACCACCCCCACGTCGTGCCCATCGTCTACGCCTTTGACGGCAAGCGCCTGTACACGCCCATCGACGCCAAGCCCAAGCGCGTCGAGGCCGGCGCCTTGCAGCGCGTGCGCAACATCCGGGCAAACCCCCGCGCGGCCGTCATCGTCGACCGCTACAGCGAGGATTGGGAGCGATTGGCGTGGGTCCAGCTTCGCGGCCGGGCGCGCTACGTGCAGGCGGGCGAAGAGCGAGACCGCGGCGTCCGCCTCCTGGAGCAGAAATACTCCCAATACGATGAGATGCCGCTGGCGGGACGGCCCATCATCATCTTGGAAGTAGATAAAGTAGTGAGCTGGCGCGCGTCGCAAGCCGGTTGAGAAGCGGCCGGCCGTTCCCCTGTTGGTCGCGCATCCGCGGCCTATACTTCCAGCGGCACCAACCGCAGTTTCAGACCCCCCTCCTCCGCCAGTTCAGCCGCAAACGCCTCAATCTCGCGCAGTTGGAACACGTTGCTGCCGGGACTGCGCGTTGGCCGGCCCATAACCATCACCTCTGCCTCCGTGCGGATGGCGACCTGCCGTAACTGCTCTCGCACGTTTCCTTCGCTCACCACGTAATCGACGTCCTCCACGCCCCGCCGCTGCGCCCGGTCCACCAGGATCAGCATGGTGAATTCGCCCATTTCCTGCAGTTCCTGGTAGATGACGCTCAGCGGGCCAATCGTGGCGTAGCCCAGAAACTCGGCATCCAGGGCGTGAAAGAACGTCAGCCGGGCGCCTGTCTCCAGGGCCAGGTCGATGGCATAAGTCACCGTGGCGCGACTCTCTGGACCGCCACGCACGGCGCACAGAATCTGTTCTACGCGTTCGCTTTCAGTCGCCATCTTCATTTCTCCATCGCCGGCACCGACCACTAGGCTACTATAAGAAGCGAATGTACAGCCAGATGCTGGCCAGTGCGACGGTGACAATTAGAGCTGGAAAGCCGCGCTTAAGGAAGTAACCGTACGTTATCGGCGAACCGGCGCGCTCGGCAATACCGGCCGTCACCATGTTAGCAGAAGCGCCGATGAGCGACCCATTGCCCCCCATCGCCGCGCCGACCGATAGCGCATAGAACAGCACCTTGCTCTCCGCGCCGGGGATGGTCGCCGTGAGCGAGGCGATAACGGGCAACATCGCGGCCGTAAAGGGAATGTTGGCCACGATGGTAGAGAGAATGGCGCTTAACCAGGCCACGACCATCGTCGCCAGCAGCAGGTTCTCCCCCACGAGACGACCAATACCGGTCGCCAGCAAACTGATAAGGCCCACCTCGCGCACGGCCCCGACGGCGATAAACAGGGCAATAAAGAAGACGAGGGTGGTCCAGTCGACCGCCTCGATCATCTCTTCAATATCCGGTCGGATCCACATCAGGAGCGCCGTCGCTCCCATCAGGGCCGTCACGGCCGGCACCAGGTGAAAATTCTCTCCCAGGACGAAGAGAACGAGCATGGCAGCACCGACGACGCCCGCCTTCCGTAGGTGGCCCGGCTGCTTTATCTCCCCCCGTTTCTCCAGGCGCTCCAGGAGCATCGGCGAGAGAGCCCCCTTCGCAGCCGACGACTGCAGCTCTTCGCCGTAAACCACCTGATTGTAGAGGACGAGGCCAACCATAGCGATAACCACCCCCGGCGTCAGATTGACGACGAAATCGCTGAAACTGATGCCGGCAAAGGAGCCGATGAGGATGTTCGTCGGCGTACCGATCAGCGTGCTAATGCCCACCACGTTCGAAGCCATCACTTCCGGCATCAACAATGCCAGCGGATTTAGATTCAGGCTCAGCGCAATCTGGATGGTAATAGGCGTCATGAGCAACATCGTCGTCACGTTGTCGAGAAAAGCAGACGCGACGCCGGCGATGATCATCAAGATGATCATCAACAACCAGCCTTTGCCCCGCGAAAGTTTATAAGCCATGAAGGCCGCCCACTGGAAAATGCCCGTGCGCTCCACGACGGCGATGACGATCATCATCCCCATAATGAGGAAAATCACGTTCCAGTCGACGTAGCGCAGGGCTCGGGCAAAATCGAAAATAAATAGATCCTCCGTCACCAGAGGTCCCAGATAACTGACGGCGAAGATCAGGGCTGCCCCGACCAGCGCGGCCAACGTGTTGTGAATGCTCCCCACCGCAATGAGAATCAGCATCAGAACAAAAATGGCAGCCGCAAGCCAGAAGGCAGGCGTGATACGGGGCACAAGCTCGACGTCGGCCATCACGGTCGCATCTCCCGACTGCAACGCCGCCAATGTCTCCGAAGGCAGCCTGACGCTCGTATCCTGAAAATGCGGCCGTTGTAGCTGGATCTGCAACGCGGCCAGAGACGCCACGTCTGGTCCGAAGGATAACGCGAAACGCCCGTCGTCCTGCGTTTCAGCCTCCGCCAACAGTTCAGACTCGCCGGCTGTTCGGGCAGTCACGTCAACCCCGGCGACCGGTTGGCCCTTGCCATCATACACGTGACCGATAAGGAGGTGCCGGTTCCCCGCACCCCCCTGTTCCTCGCCCTGAGCCCATCCGGCCCCAGAACGAACCAGGAGGAGGGTCGCCAGCGCCACCAATCCCAACAACAGTCGCGGCCGCCACCGCGCGCTCACCCTCATGCCTCCCCGGCGAAAACGACAGTGGCGTTCATTTCGGCCTCCAGATCGCGGGTCAACCGCTCCAGCATCTCCGGCGTGAACACATTACGATCTCGCGCTTCAACCGGCCGGCCCATGATCACGTAGTCGGCGTCGATTTCCCGGCACAATGCGGCAATCGCCTCCCGCACGATCTCGCCCTCCCGCAGGACGGTCTCAGCCTGGACGCCTTCTCTCGCGGCCCGGTCCTGGGCAGTGAGCAGAATGAACTCACCCAATTCGCGCAATTCCCGCGAAATGGTGCCTGTCTGTACGTGCATGGTATGCATCAAGAATCCCAGATCGAGCACGTACAAAAAATAGACCGGCAGGCCGGTTTCCTGGGCAATGGCAATAGCTTTGTCGATGGTGGAACGGCTGGCTGCACCACCCCTAATGGGACAAACGATGCCGCTCATAACTCCTCCCTGGAGCGCGACCGTTCTTGCTACAGGAGGCACAACGGCCGCCGCATTCCGCGCCACAAACGAAACGAGACGTGGCGGCTGCGTCCCGCCACGGCCGCCCGTCAAGGCATATTATACCACGAATTGCGGCGGCGAACCGGCGGGTGACGGTTAGAAACGGGAAGCAATAAAGTTGCCGTATCGACGTCGGCGCAGATCGGTTATAATGAAAGCATCACAGTTGAGGTGGAACAACAAACCCCGTTATCTCATCAAGGAGTAAGGAGGAAGTGACATGGATGCTCGTATTCGTTCACGATGGATCGTACTTGTCGTAGCCGTGGTGTCGCTGGCGCTGCGGGCTGTGTTGGCCGGTGTCTCGCTGGCCCGGCCGGCGCTGGTGGAAATCGAGACCGGAAGACCAGAAGCGGCCGGTGTCTCGGAGGTAGTCGCCCACCCGGCCAGCGGAGAGCAGATGACGGTGGCCGCGATTGAACCCCTGGGCATGGTGACCTACACGACGGACTTCACCTATCAGGACATACTCGTCGGCGGCTTATCCGGCGTCGCGTACGACGCCGCCCGGGACGTCTACTACGTCGTGTCGGACGCCAAGGGCGAGGAAGGTGAAGGTCCGTCCCGTTTTTACACGCTGGACATCGATCTCGGCGACGGCTCGCTGGACGAGGGAGACGTAACTTTCCTGGACCTGACGCCCTTGCGCCAGCGGGGGAACCGCCTGTTCCCGGAGGGCGCGGCCGATGCAGAGAGCATCGTGCTGCCCCGGCCGGGCCAACTCTTCATCTCCACAGAAGGGGATATGGAAGCAATCCCCAACGTCGATCCCTTTATTGACCGCTTTAACGTGACCGGTCGCCAGAACCGGGCGCTGCCTATCCCGGACAAGTTCCTCTCGGGCGGGGCGAACAG
>JAWVYQ010000204.1:0-4630 GCA_033722615.1 Promineifilaceae bacterium (SeqCode) | reverse complement strand
CGACGTTCACCGTGTGGCTGCCTCGCGATCTGGAAGGGGACTAGCTGTGTCTCTTCGCAAACGAACGTTGCTCTTATTTTTGTTCCCCCTACTGTTAGCGCCCTGTGCCGGTTCGGAGGAGGGTGCGCCAACGCCGACGGTAACGGCTTCGCCTGCTCCCACCGCGACGGCGGCGAGCGGAGAGGGGGAGACGGCCGGCCTGGATCTCCCCTCGACGTGCCGCCAACAAGAGGGGGGACGTTTTACTTATGTCAACTATACGGCCGGTTACTGCCTGCAATATCCGGCTTCTTTTCACGTTGGCGACGTGTTGCCAGAGGGGGCGCCGAACGTGGAGAATATTCTGGGCCTCTACGGCCCGGCCTATGACGATTCGCTTGAGCCCCTTCGGGCGGGCATGAGTATTGTGGTCGTGGGGCCGGCGGAGGGGCGCACGCTGCAACAGGTGGTCGAGGAAGCCGTCGTTTCGGCCGGATCCGAAGCGGAGATTGCCAGGCGGCCGGCGAGGTTGGGCGGTGAGGCCGCCGTTATCCTGGATGGGATGCCCGGCCGCACGGAGAACCGAAAAGTGCTGGCAATCCATGAGGACACGGTTTACGAAGTGACCGTGTACCCGACCGGCGACGAGTTCCCGGAGGTAGCGGGTGACGTCGCGCTGGTGTGGCAGGCCGTTCTCAGCAGTTTCACTTTTCTTTCTGAGGACGTGCTGGAACAGTTTGCCCCGTGCCCTGAGGAGGCGTCGCCCTACGCGGACGTGGCGGCCGGTTACTGCCTGCGCTACCCGTCCTCGCTCAGGCTCTTCCGGAGTGCGGACCCGGCGGCTGTGACCATTGCGGACGCGCCGCTGGCGGCGGGAGATGGTGAGGAGACGGCGCGGGCAACGATGACAATCGAGATGGTATTGGTCTCGCCGGAGCGCTCTTTGCAGGCGCTGGTTGACGGGATCGTCGCCAACTTTCCCGAAGCGGAGGTCCAACAGCGCCAAGTTGAGCTGGGCGGCAAAGAAGCGATCGTGATCGAGGGGCTGCCCGGGCGCATGGAGAACCGCCAACTCTTCGTGCGGCACGGTGACGCCCTTTACCGGCTGACGCTTTCTCCGGCCGGCGACGAATTTCAGGGGGCGACGGCCGCGGCAGAGGGACTCTGGGAAGCGGTGACTGAATCCTTTACGTTCCTGCCGGCGGCGGATTGACAGTTGATGGCGGGTTCTGAGGATCCGTGAACCTCGTCTCCCGCTTCGCGAGCGAGGCGAGGCTGCGTAACGTCTCTCGCACTCTGGGAATCGCGCGCGAAGCCTCGCGGAGGTTTGTTCACGATGCACCATCTAGCGGTCGCTCAGGAAGTTGATGGCTGCGTCTAGCTGGGCATCCTGTGGCTCAGCGCCTTCTGCCGGTTCCTCACCCTCTTCTGCTCTCTGAACCATAATATCCGGCTCCAGCCCGCCTTCGGTAACCCAGGTGCCGTCCGGGGTGAGCCAGCGGGCGAAGGTGATGCGCACGCCGCCGCCGTTACTGAGGGCGTGCCAGGTCTGGACGGTGCCTTTGCCGAAGGTGGTGGTGCCGATGAGGGTGGCGCGGTCGTGGTCACGCAGAGCGCCGGCCACGACTTCGGAGGCGCTGGCGCTGCCCTCGTTGACGAGGACGGCTATGGGAACGTCTTGCGCAAGGCCTTCGCCGGACGCTTCGAAGACGCGCTCTTCGCCGTCGCCGAAGCGCTCGATCAGAATGGTGCCTTCGGCCAGGAACTGGTCGGCGACGTCGACGGCCGTGTCCAGCCCGCCGCCGGGGTTGTTGCGCAGGTCCAGAATCAGTCCCTCAGGGTTTTCGGCCATCAGGTCTTCCAGGGCCGTTCGCAATTCTTCGGGCGTGGGATTGCTGAAGCGGTTGACGCGTACGTAGCCGACGTCCTGTTCCAGCATTTCGGAGCGCACGCTGGGGATGGAAATGACGTCGCGTTCGACGTCTACTTCAAAGGTCTCGCCATTACGCTCGACGACGAGGTGGACGGTGGTGCCCGCCGGGCCGCGAATCAGTTCGGCTGCTTCGGTAAGGCCGATGCCGGTGAGGTTGACCCCGTCGGCCTCACGGAGGACGTCGCCGGGCTGCAGGCCGGCCTCGTCGGCCGGCGAGCCTTCGAAGGGGGAGACGACGGTGACGTTGCCGTCTACGTATTCGACGCGAACGCCGATGCCTTCCAGCTCCCCTTCCATGCTCTGCCGCGCCGATTCTTCGGCGGCCGGTGGCAGGTAGCGGGTGTTGGGGTCATCCAGCGTGTCCAGCATGCCTCGTATGGCCCCTTCGGTCATAGCGACCGGATCGACCGGCTGATCATAGTAGCGGTCGTCGACGAGGTTCCACACTTCCCAAAAAGGGGCGAAGGTCTCGCGAGCCTCCGGCGGGACGGTGGAGGTGGCCACGCCCAGCTGGATCAGGGGCCAGCCAGTGCGGCCCATCCAGTAGCCGCCGGCAAAAATGATGAAGGTATAGACGATGAAGAGGAAGAAGATGGGGTTTCGATTGCGCATTGATTACTCCGTGGTCGTTCAGCGTCGTTTACGGATAAGTGAGTCGTTAAGGGTATTGTACGCTCACTGTGTTAGCGTTGTGTAGACGTGGTCTCAACGGCCGGTGAGCGTTGTTTTGAGGCACTCTGGCGCTGTGTTAGAATGGCGGGCGAAATGTATGATGAGGTGCGTGGTGCAGTGCTTCAAGCACTGTACCAAGTAGAATGTGAGGAGGCATTACCGCCGGATGTGTTAGACCTGGCTATTGTTATCGTCAATTACAACGTGGCGGATTTGTTGCGGCGCTGCCTGACGACGGTGTTTGCCAGCGAAGGATCGTTTACGTATCGCGTGTGCGTGGTGGACAATTGTTCGGCCGACGACAGTGTGGCGATGGTGCGCACGGAATTTCCGCAGGTGGAGCTGATCGCCAACGAGGTAAACGTGGGCTATCCGGCGGCCAATAATCAGGGGCTGCGGGCCCTGGGCGTCGAGGGCGACGCCCCGCCACGTTACGCGCTGTTGCTGAATCCGGATACGGAAGTGCCGCCATACGCTTTTTCCCGGTTGCTGGCTTATATGGATGCCAGCCCGGAGGTGGGCGTCGTCGGGCCGCGACTGGTGAAGCCGGACGGCAGCCTGGACTTAGCCTGTCGCCGAGGTTTTGATTCGATGTCGGCGCTGGTCTACCGGATGGTGGGCCTGAGCCGCCTCTTTCCCCGCTCGCACCGCTTCGCCCGTTACAACATGACGTACCTTGATGAGCACCAACTGGCGGAAGTGGACTCGGTGGTGGGAGCGTTCATGCTGGTGCGCGCGGAGGCGATCTGCGAGGCCGGGTTGCTGGACGACCGCTTTTGGATGTATGGGGAGGATCTTGATTGGGCGAAGCGGATGCGGGACGCGGGCTGGAAGGTCGTTTATAATCCGGCCGTTACTGTGTTGCACGTCAAGCGAGCGTCCAGCCGACAGAACCCGCGGGCGCAGGTGGAATTTTACCGGGCGATGCTCCTCTTTTATTATAAACATTACCGGGGCTCGACCCCGTTCTGGCTACACTGGCTGATATTGTTAGGGATCGCCTTGAAGGGCGGTCGGGCGGTGTGGCCCGACGTGGCGGCCGGTCCGCGTATCGTGCAGCGTCGGCCCTACGGGGAACGGCCGGCGACGACAAACGTTTCATGAGTTTAGAGGCAGACCTCCGAGAGGCGTGGACGTTCTCAGTGAGCCTCACGGCGGTTAACGGATTAAGGAAGTAAAAGTGGAGATGGCACCGTCCAAACAGCCGGGGATGAAAACGCAACATATACGTAACCTGTACGTCATCACGCTCCTGGTTCTGGACGCGGTGCTGGTGGCGTTGGCGTTCGTTTTGGCTTATGCGTTGCGCGCCCGTATCCCGTGGCCGGCCGAGGCGCAAAATATGGCGCCCTTCGGGCGGTACGTGGGTCTGCTGGTCGTGCAGGTGCTCTCGGTCATCATTTCTCTGGCTTTCTACCGGCAATATTACATCCCGCGGGCGGTCTCCCGCGTCGACCAGTTTTATTCGGTCTTCGGGAGCGTCTCGATCGGCACCATTATTTCGGTAGCGGCTTCGGCGTTCTTCTTCAAGGGGACGGCCCTGGAGGTGGATTATCCACGGGTGATGGTGGTCTACGCCTGGTTGCTGGCCATCCTCCTGATTATGCTCGGCCGGACCGTACACCAATTTGTCCGTTACCGGTTGCGGGACCAGGGGATCGGAAAAGACCGATTGCTGGTGGTGGGCACGGGGGACGTGGCGCGCATTATCGTGCAGCGCATTCTGTGGTCGCCGCAGCTTGGCTACGAACTGGTGGGCGTCGTCGACGGGACGGACGTGGACGACTTTCACGGGGTGCCGGTGCTGGGCGAGGTGGAAGATCTGCCGAACCTGATTGAAGCGCAGGACGTGGACGAGGTGATTATTGCCACGCCGGAGGAGGGGCACCGGGAGGTGGTACGCGTTATTTCGTATTGCGAACGCGGCCGGGTATCGATCAAGGTCTTCCCCGACATTTTCCAGTTTGTGACGACGGACGCCGGTATTGACGACCTGGGCGGATTGCCGTTGCTGACGGTGCGCAATTACGCCATGCGCGGCTACAT
>JAWVYQ010000203.1:0-4807 GCA_033722615.1 Promineifilaceae bacterium (SeqCode) | reverse complement strand
GATAAGCCAGATGGTCAGTCCCGCCCAGATGCCAAAGGTCACCGCCAGAGCCTTGCCGCCCCGAAAACGTAAAAAGGGGGAGAAGGCGTGGCCGGCAATTGGGGCGATGGCCACGAATGCCAGGATTAGGCTGTCCAGACCAAGAACGTAATTGGCCAGCGCGACCGGGGTGGCGCCCTTGAGAAAATCGAGCAAGCCGGCGAGCATTCCCCAGCCCACACCGCCAGCCCGCCAGACATTGGCGGCTCCCGGATTGCCGTCGCCAAAACGCGTAATCTCTTTCTCGAGAGCAGCGCGACCAATCCAGACCGAAAATGGGAGAGAGCCGCATAAAAAAGCAACGATTATCCAGATGATGGACGTCATCGCGCCAATCGCCCGCCGTTACACACGTCTGCCTTTCCACGGTACGCCCTGCCCGGCAACCCGGCGTATCAGGCCCCACACGGCCGCCATCTGCACTATGAGCGCGCCGACGGGTGCCAGCAAGGCGGTCCAGACGGCGCCAAAACGGCTCGCCCACGGGATGAAGCCGGCCGTCACAACCGCCCAGGAAGCCACTGCCCACCTTCTCTTACGTCGTTGCCTCAGGGCAGCCACAAGGGCGAGAATGGGCGCCATGGCACCGGTGACGAAAAGGGCAGTTATGAGTGCTCGCGCGCCGAACCATCTGAGGGAGCCGGCGCCGAGACGTACCAATCCCTGCCAGAGATCGACGGTTCCGGCGTACATGTGCACGGAAGCAACGACGTCGCTGTGTAAGAGGGGGACGTGGAAGCCATTTTGCTGCAGATGGTGACCCAGGGCCAGGTCTTCCAACGTTTCTCTCGCCACCGCTGCAAAGCCACGACTTTTCGTGTATACATTACGAGACAGCAAAATGTACTGGCCATTAAGAACCGAACGATCGGTACCTAATCCAAGAAAGAGACCGGCAAAGGCTACGGGCAAAGTCAGGCTGTCAGCGAACCCCGAGGTCACCGGGCGGATGAAGAGGCTCAGGCCGTCAAGCCCTTTACGTTCGGCGTAGGCGACGGCATGCGCCGGGCCACGAGGATGGTGGACGGTGTCCGCATCGGTGAAAAGTAACCATTCTCCGGTGGAGGCCATCGCTCCCCGATGGCAGGCATACGTTTTACCGGACCAGCCCTCAGGGATGCTGGCGAGGGAGATGACGCTGGCCCCCAGGTCTCTGGCAACCTGTGCCGTTTCATCGACCGAGTTATCGTCGACGACGATCAACTCCAGGGAACCGGGATAAAAAGCGGAAGCCAGTGTGGGTAGAAGCCTTCGGAGATTGTCGGCTTCATTACGGGCAGGGATGATGATGGAAAGCGCCGGGAGATCGAAAGTCAGAGTTGAGGGCGGTAACTCCGGCAACGCCCGGTAGCGGCGCTCAGAGTAGAGGGCCAGAGGACCGGTCACCACCGCCATGGAAAACCACTTTGTTATCAGGGTAGCCATGACCTTAACTCTACCGCGCGCGCCGCCCGGCGACCAGAATTAGAGAAGGGTAGGGGGGCGGTTGTGCTTCCGACCCCCTGTTAAAGCTGTTTACCCTTTCCTTATTACATTTGTTACGTGTCGGCTCTTTCCGGCGCCAGAGCAAACGCCCGCACGTCGTGGTCGTCGTACGCACTGATGCGGTGGCCGAAGCCGCGTGTCGCCTTGGCGCGCACGTGTAAGTTTTCGGCGAAAGCTGCTTCCTCACAGCACTCTGACGGATCGGCCGGGCCACAGAGAAGGGTGGGCCGATTGAAGTCGTTGGTGAAGTTGCCGCTGCCATCACCGCTGTAGGGACCGGCCGAACCGGCCGTTACCTCTCCGCCCCCGCTGGCACCCGGCAGGTAGGTCGCGCCCCGGTGGACGTTAAAGGAGAAGGTGGCGTGGCCGTTGGGATGAAGGGCCTGGAACGCCAGAGTTACCTTCTTGCTGTCGTCCGGATTGTAGCGCAGGAAGCCGCACTCGTCGGCGACAGTCGTTCCCTCGATGTTGGGGGGAGCGATGGTCGCCGTGCACTGATTGTTGTCGATGTGTAACTTAAAGACGAATCCTTTATGGGTGACGCCGTCGATGGTTTCCGTCTTGCTCTCGGCCGTCGTAGCCGCCCGCGCTTCCACCGACTGATCCGGGTTGACTTGGTTCGGGACGATGAAGTCGAACGTACCGGCACCCGGATCGACCAGATTTCCATCTTTGTCAAAGAGCTCCAGCCATATCTCATACTGACCGGCGTCGCTCGCGCCCTCGTTGGAGTTCAGGAAAGCGGCGTAACGGTCACTGCTAAAGAAGTTGTCCGTTGGCCAATAAGTGACGGTGCCGGCCGGATCGCCCGGATCGGGCGCTGGCGCCGTGGGTGGCTTGAACTCGAACAGATTCTGCTTCCCGCCAACGGTCTTCGGACCCAGCTCATAGACGGGGAATGAAGGAAGGTCGCCCGGCGACTGCTTGACGTAATGGCGGACGACTGTCTCGTCCATCTGCTTCAGAGTCGTGGTTCCCACTTTGCGATACGACCAACGGTAATACCGGACGTCGTCGCTGGGAACGTCGTTGGAGTGGCCCATTGTAAAGGGCAGATAACCGCCAAAGGGAGCGTCCGTTACGCTGCCGTAGTCGGTCATGCCGTTGGACTTCACCCAACCGGCCGCGGGTGGGGCAGGCGTGGGCGTTCCGCTCGGCGTTCCCCAGATCTCGGTCAGGCCAACCTGGAAGGGCATCACCCAGGTATCGACTTCTGGTGGGAGGCCGACGTCCGGCGGTGGCTCACAGGGAATTACCGCTGGATCGGTGACCACCAGCGTCACCTCGCTACCGCACGTGTAGTTCCAGTGTGTGTGGCAGGCGACGGAGGGAGCGTAGATACTCTCCCAGCTACTGCCCTGCCACTGCTCAGCTCGGAAGTAGAGGTCCGGTTTGTCGCCGAAGCAGGGATAGAACACGGTCGTCTCAAACTCGCCGTTTTCGTCGACCATAACCGTCGTCAGACAGTCGACGTCGTGTTCAAAGAAGGGGTGCAACCAGTCCCAGATGCAAAGGTAAGGAATGATGAGGTCGGCGACATCGATCAGTTGCTCCCGCAGTTCGGTCGTGCTGCGGCTAATGGCCACTGACTCTACTCGCCGGCGCATAGTATCAGGGGCCGACTCCTTGATTAGGGCACGCTGACCCGTCCTGGTGAGTGATTGGGGAGCGGTCTCCAGCCCGCTGATTTCGTGTAGCTCTGGTAATGGCCGGGGTGGCTCAGGAACCGGATCGATCACGCCGGGATCGATCAGGTCCGGTGGCGGGTCCGGGAGGGGGAGGGGGTTGCGGATCGCTTCCAGCAGTTCGTCTCGCAGTCGGTAAAGGAGGTGGTCCGGAAGGCGCCAGATGATGCGCGGCACGCGATCTACCTCACAAATGGTGACGCGGGTATTACAGACGGGCATCTCACGTACGGTGCCATCGGGCAGCGGCACGCGAACGATCACCCGGCCGCGCACGGTGCAAGGACAGAGCAGCCAGCGGGTCCAGTCCGGTTCGTGCAGGGAAATCTCAATCTCCCGGGCGTCCGGATCAAGACGCAGGCGGCGCTCATGGGCCCCCCGGCGACGCAATTCCGAGATGTCGGCTTCTTCCGGCGTTTCGATGGGCGGTCCGAAGAGGAGTTTCACCGTGCGGCCGGAAATGGCTTCGGGCAGCTGCAACTCAGCTTCGTCATCCTCCAGTGGCGCCGTTGCTAGAAAACGCCCAGTGCGGTCGAAGGCGTATACGGCGGTATCGGGCGGTTCCTTTTCGTCTGTCACACCCTCAAACCGGACTTCGATAGCGATCTTGCGATACTTCTGATTCCCTTTTTGGTTCATGGATACCGTCCTTTGTGTAGAAGTTAATTTGCAGGAAAACGAGAAACGGATGGCCTGGAAGCAAACGTATTGCCGTTCTCATAAGAGATCAACGGTTTCTTTCAGATTTTTTCGGCATGGTGCCTGTTCGGTCAGTACTCAATGTCGTGTGTTTGGGCTTGTGCCCTGGGCTCATAACGAAGAGTATGGGATAAATAATAGATAGCCTGATAAAGCTGATTCATTAGGGGGATGCATTATGGCAACTGTTGCGCACATCCTGGCGCAGACGATTCGCCGGGCCGGCATCGATACGGTTTTTGGTCTACCAGGGGGTGAGAATGCGGAAGTCCTGGACGCTTTCCGGCGCCAGGGACTGGATTTCGTTCTGGTGAGAAACGAGAGCTCGGCCGTCTTCATGGCAGACGCCACGGCCCGGCTTACAGGCAGGCCCGGCGTCGCCTTGACGACCCTTGGTCCTGGGGCCACAAACGCTTACTGTGGCATGGCCCATGCGTATCTGGATCGCGCGCCCGTTTTACTGGTCACGGCGCAATCGGACGGCCGCAATTTGGACAGCTATACGCACCAGGTCATCGACCTTCAGGCGAGCTTCAAGCCGATCACCAAGATGACGCGCGAGCTGACGAACGAGCAGACGCAATCGACGGTGGAGGCAGCTCTGAGCCTGACGATGGCGGGGCGACCGGGACCCGTTCACCTTGGCGTGAGCGCCTACATGGCGGGACAGGAAGCGGCCCAGGAGGCGGAAGAAATCAAGGCCGGGCCATCAGCGGCACAAAGAAACATTTCGGACGTTGATGCTGCTCTGGAATTCCTGGGCGGGGCGCGTCGGCCGCTCATCGTCGCCGGGTTGGGCCTGGAGCCGCAAAAGCCGTACGGGGCGTTGCTCGATCTGGCAGAAGCATTACAAGCGCCCGTGATTGTGACGCCTAAGGCGAAGGGGGCATTTCCGGCCG
>JAWVYQ010000202.1:0-4853 GCA_033722615.1 Promineifilaceae bacterium (SeqCode) | reverse complement strand
GTTGCGCAAGCTATCCGGCGTCATCAAGCAGACGAACACGGTGATGATCTTCACCAACCAGCTACGGATGAAGATCGGCGTCATGTTTGGCAACCCGGAGACGACCAGCGGCGGCCGGGCGCTCAAGTTCTACGCCTCGGTGCGCATGGACATCCGGCGCATCCAGTCAATCAAGGACAGCGGCGACACCGTGGGCAACCGCACGCGCGTGCGCATCAAAAAGAATAAGGTTGCGCCGCCCTTCGCCGAAGCAGAATTCGACATCATGTATAACGAGGGTATCTCCCGCCTGGGCGACCTCCTGGATCTGGGCGTCGATTACGAAATCCTGGAGAAACGGGGCGCTTACTACCGTCTGGGAGACGACGTCCTCGGTCAGGGACGAGAAAACGCCAAAGCGTATTTGCGGGAAAACCCGGAGATTGCGGACGAAATAGAGACGAAAGTGCGCGAAGCGGCCGGATTGCCGGAGGCGGTGCCCGAACCTGCCGAAACGGACGAGTAAACGGCCGATACGACACCGTACTAAAACGTACGAAACAACGTTCTTATTTGCATAATTAGAAGATAATTCCCACGGCTTGACAGCGACTGTCTATTCTACTTAGGAGTAGACAAAGTGAAAGGGTTCACCAACTGAAATCTGGCCTTTTTGGGGCCAGCCAAAGCGCCGGAAGCGATAAGGATCTGTATCAATCTATGGAAGTTAGCTGAGGAACGGCGTGTTGTTTCCACCGCCCGCCCGACCGGGTAGACAGATCACAACCTTTTTGTACCGGACTTCGGTTCAACCGGCGTTCCAGTTGGTCGTTTAGCGACCTGATAGAAGCTGCCACTCTTATAATTTGCCGTTCACTAGCCGTGGATATTGATGCCACGGCTATTTGTTTTCTGAGAAGATTTGACCCTTACCATGCAGAAGATTACGGCGCTGAAACCGCAAAAGCATAATAAGGAGCGGCTCAACGTCTACCTGGACGGCGAGTTCGCCTTTGGCCTCGCGGTCGAAGCCGCCGTGGGCCTGAGGGTGGGCGAGACGCTGAGCGCCGAGCGCGTTGCCGCGCTCCAGGACGAGGATGCCTTTTCCCGAGCCAAAGAGCGGGCGATGCGCTACCTGACTTACCGGCCGCGCAGCGTCGCCGAGGTGCGGCGCAACCTTTTGCGGAAGGACGTCGACGAGGAACTGGTCGAGCGCGTCATCGCCTACTTGCGTGAATACAACTACCTGAACGACCGCGATTTTGCCCAGTACTGGGTGGAACAACGGGAAACGTTCAAGCCCCGCGGCCGGCTGGCACTGCAACAAGAGCTGCGCCAGAAGGGCGTCGCCCGCGCCATCATCGACGAGGCGGTCGAAGAAATCGACGAAGCCGACGCGGCCCGGCGGGCGGCCGAAAAACGGGTCCGGCGCTGGTCCCATTTGCCATACGACGAATTCCGGACGAAGCTGGGCCGCTACCTGCAACGCCGTGGTTTTCGCTACGGTCTCATCCGAACCACGGTGGAAGAAATCTGGCAACAACTGGCGTCGGAGGAGACGCCAGAGGAAAGGAGATAGGATATGGAACTCATTATCGGCATCATCATCGGCCTGGTGGTCGGTGGCGCTGTCGCCGCGGCCATTGTCTGGAGGGTCCAGCAACCGCGGACGGCAGAGATTTACGAAAACGCCCACCAGGACGCCGCCAACATCAAGGCACAGGCCGAAGCAGAGGCACAAGCGGCGTTAAGCGAGGCCCGCGAAGAAGCGAAAGAAACGCGGACAGAAGCGGAGAAGGTCGTCGAGCGACGGTACGAAGAGCTGGCCAAGCGTGAAGAGCGACTGGATCGCCGCCAATCGACGTTGGATAAGCAACAGGTCAAGCTGGAACGGCGGGAGAAGCGCCTGAACAAGCGCCAGAGCCGGCTAGACCGGCGCCAGAATGAGCTGGCCGAAGTGGAAGAGGCGCGCAAAGAGGAACTGCAACGCGTGGCGAGCATGACGGAAGAGGAAGCGCGCCAGCGCCTCCTGGACGCCGTGGAAGCGGACGCGCGCCAGGATATGGCGCGCATCATGCGTGAGGTAGAAGACGAAGCGCGGGAGATGGGTGAGGAAAGGGCGCGCGAATTGATCGCCCTGGCCATCCAACGGGTAGCCAGCGAGCACGTTTCGGAGATCACCATCTCGGTGGTACCCCTGCCCAGCGACGATATGAAAGGGCGCATCATTGGCCGCAACGGCCGAAACATTCGCGCCTTCGAAATGGCCGCCGGCGTCGACGTCGTGGTCGACGACACGCCGGAAGCGGTGACCATCTCCAGCTTCGATCCCACGCGCCGGGAAGTGGCGCGGCGGGCGATGACGAAGCTGGTGGCCGACGGCCGCATTCATCCGGCGCGCATCGAGAAACTGGTCAAGGAACAGGAAGACGAGGTCGATAAGATCATCAAGACGGCCGGGGAAGAGGCGGCCTATGAGGCCAACGTCCACGGCCTGCACCCCGAGATCCTGAAGATGCTGGGACGTCTGAAGTTCCGCACCTCTTACGGGCAGAACCAGTTGCAGCACGCAGTGGAATCGGCGAAGATCGCCGCCGTCCTGGCGGCCGAACTGGACGCCGACGTGGAGACGGCCAAGATGGGGGCCCTGCTCCACGACCTGGGCAAGGCGATGGACCACGAACAGGAAGGCACCCACGCCATGCTCGGCGCCGAATTTATCAAGCGGTTTAACGTGCCGCGCAAAGTCGTCAACGCCGTCGCCTCCCACCATCACGAGGTGGATCAGGAGTCGGTGGAGGCGATTCTGGTCGAGGCGGCCGACGCCATTTCCGGCGCCCGGCCGGGCGCGCGCCGCGAGAGCCTGGAGAATTACATCAAGCGGGTGCGAACGCTGGAGGAAATCGCGCAGACCTTCGACGGCGTGGAAACGGCTTACGCCCTGCAAGCCGGCCGCGAGATCCGCATTCTCGTCAAGCCGGATTCCATCGACGACCTAGGCGCCATGCAACTCTCTAAGAAGATCTCCAGGACGATCGAAGACAGCATGCAGTACCCGGGCCAGATCCAGGTGACGGTCATTCGTGAAACGCGAGCCGTGGGGTTCGCCAAGTAAGTTAAGAGAGCCGAAGAGGAGGAAACAATGCGTACCCCGATCATCGCAGGTAACTGGAAGATGCATAAGCGGGCGGAGGAAGCGGCCGCTTTTGTTCGCGAAATGAAGGACGATCTGGAGCGGGTGGAGGGCGTCGAGGCCGTGGTCTGCCCGACCGCCATCGCCATCCCGGCCGTCCACGACGTGCTCGCCGGCAGCTCGGTGGGCATCGGCGCCCAGAACATGCACTGGGAGGAGTCCGGGGCCTACACCGGCGAGCTGGCCCCGAACATGATCACCCCCTACTGCCAGTACGTCATCCTGGGCCACTCGGAGCGGCGCGCCTACTTCTGCGAGACGGACGATGCCATCAACAAGAAGGTGAAAGCTGCCCTGAAGCATAACCTGACGCCGATCATTGCCGTCGGCGAAAACCTGGAGCAGAACCAGACGGGCCAGACTCACGCCTTCGTCAGCGGCCAGGTCCGCGCTGCTTTGGAGGGGCTCACGGCCGAACAGGTCTCCGGCTGCATTATCGCTTACGAACCGATCTGGGCCATCGGCACCGGCAAGGCAGCCAGCCCGGATGAGGCCGGCAGCATCATCGGCAAGACGGTGCGCGGGACCGTCGCCGAGCTGTACGACGAGGAGACGGCCGAGGCCGTGCGCATTCAGTATGGCGGCAGCACAAAGCCCGCAAATATCGAGGCGTTTATGAGCCATCCCGACATCGACGGCGCCCTGGTGGGAGGCGCGAGCCTCAAGACCACGTTTGTGGAGATGCTACAGAAGACGGAGGCGTTATATCGCCAGTGATTCGTCAGGTTGGATGCTGAAGCGATTTCCCCGGAAACTTAGACCGCCCTTCACCGGCGATGCCGCCAGAGCAGTTTCCGGGGAAATGCACGAATCAGCTTACCGGAGCAGTAGGGCAGCGACCGCATGAACGAAAGTCTGACCAGCATCCTGTGGGTGGCCATCAGCCTGCCCATCCTCCTCGTATTGGAGCGCTGGATCCACCGCCACCTGCACGGGCTGGCTTATCTGCTCACCGGGCGCAGGACGTGGGCCGTGTTGCTGTACGCCCTCATTCTCTTTCCCGGCGTCTTGCTACACGAATTCAGCCACTGGATTACGGCCCTCGTCCTGCGCGTGCGCACCGGCTCCATCTCGCTCATCCCCCGCGTAGAGGAAGACGGGTCGGTGCGCCTGGGATACGTCGAGTATTACCGGGGCAAGACGCTGGACCCCCTGCGGGAAACGCTCGTGGGCGGCGCCCCCCTGATCAGCGGCACCGTGGCCATTTTGCTCATCGGCTTTTACGTTTTTGACGTCGCCGCCCTGGGCGCGGCCGTGCGCACCGGGGAGGTGGCAGCTCTGACGCGGACGCTGGAGGAGATCTTCCGCACGCCCGATTTCTTCGTGTGGCTCTACCTGATCTTCGCCGTGAGCAACGCCATGATGCCCAGCCCTTCGGACCGTCGCGCGTGGCCCGCCTTTCTGGGGCTCCTGGCCGTCGGGGCCGTCGTCCTCGCCCTGCTCCGGGTGCAAGACGCCGTGTTCATGGGGCTGGTCGGACCGGTGACGGCCGTCTTCGGCTACCTGGGGCTGGCTTTTTCCCTGGCCATCGGCGTCGACGTCCTCTTCATCCTCTTCATCTACGTCGTAGAACGGCTGGTAGGCACCGTGAAAGGCGTGGAAGTGGTCTACGAGCGACCGCAGCCGCCGGCCGGTCGCTAGCCGGCCGCCAGAACGAATTACGATGAAGTCAGAGAGTGGG
>JAWVYQ010000201.1:0-4959 GCA_033722615.1 Promineifilaceae bacterium (SeqCode) | reverse complement strand
TTTTTATTCGTCGATGGTGGATTGGGCGCGCGCTTTTGAGGCGCCGATCTACCTGCACGCGGCCAACCGCGCGTGGGTGATGCGGCCGGACGCGGCCATCAGCTTTTGGGAGGGGGACAAGAAAGGTTTGTTTGGCGGGCTGACGTTGATTCAGGCGGGCGGGCACTTTCCGGGGAGCACGGCGCTGCACTGGCCGGCCGGGGCGGAGGGAAAAGGGGCGCTGCTCACCGGGGACACGATCCAGGTGGTGGCGGACCGACGCTACGTGAGTTTCATGTACAGTTACCCGAACCTGATCCCGCTGGCGGCGGCCGAGGTGCGGGCGATCGTGGCGGCGGTGGACGGTTATGCGTTTGATCGGCTGTATGGAGGGTGGCCGGAGAAGGTGGTGGCGGAGGGAGCGAAGGAGGCTGTGATGCGGTCGGCGGAGCGTTACATGAAGGCTGTAGACGGCGAGTATACTTGGCAGCGATGAGCACGGCGACCTTTCGTTTTTACGCGGAGCTGAACGTCTTTCTGCCACCAGCGCAGCAGCAGCGGCCTATTGTGTATTCGTTGCCGGCGCGCACGGCGGTGAAACACCCGATCGAAGCGCTGGGCGTGCCGCACACGGAGGTGGCGCTGATCGTGGCGAGCGGGCGCGCGGTGGGCTTCGACTATATCGTGCAGGCGAACGACGTGGTCAGCGTCTACCCTCCTTTCCGGACGCTGGACGTCTCTTCGCTGACGCGGCTGCGGCCGCCGTGGCCCAACCCGCTCCGTTTTTTGCTGGACGTGCATCTGGGACGGCTGGCGACGTATTTGCGCCTGCTGGGCTTCGACGCCCGCTATGAGAATGAGTTTGACGACGAGGCGCTGGCGGAGCTGGCCGAGAGGAGCAGGCGCGTGCTGCTGACCCGGGACCGCCGCCTGCTGATGCGCAAGCAGATCACGTACGGTTACTGTCTGCACAGCCGCGATCCGCAACGCCAACTGGTGGCCGTCCTGCGCCGGTTTGACCTGTTTGAGGAGATCGACCCGTGGCAGCGGTGTCTGCGCTGTAACGGCCGGCTGCGACCGGTGGCGAAGGAAGAGGTCGTGCACCGGCTGGAGCCAAAGACGAAAAAGTATTACGACGAGTTTCACATCTGTGAGGCGTGTGGGCAGGTGTACTGGAAGGGCTCCCACTACCCGCGGATGAAGCGGTTTATCGAGCGGGTGCGGCAGAACGGGGCGGGGGACGGGGGCGCGGCCGATGGGTGAGAGGTGGCGACGACCGCCGGCGGAACCGGCGCTGCCGGCCGGCGAGGTTCACGTGTGGCGGGCAGCGCTGGAACGGCCGGCAGTGGAGCTGGCGTCGCTGGCGGAGACGCTGTCGCCGGAGGAGGCGGAACGGGCGGAGCGCTTTTATTTTGAGCGCGACCGGAAGCGTTTTGTGGCCGGCCGGGGCATTTTGCGGGCCTTGCTGGGGCGCTACGTGGGGGTGTCGCCGGAGGCGATCCGGTTCCAGTACGGGCCGCAGGGGAAGCCATCGCTGGCGGCGGGGTGTGGGGATGGAACTCTCGCTTTTAACCTGTCGCATTCTCACGACCTGGCTCTGTACGCCTTTGCGCGCAGGCGGGCGGTAGGGGTCGACGCGGAGCGGTTGCGGCCGTTGCCGGACGCGGGGGCGATGGCCCGCCGCTTCTTCTCCCCGCGGGAGGTGGCGGCCCTGGAAGCGGCACCGGCCGGGAGGCGGGAGGCGGTTTTCCTGGAGATATGGACGCGCAAGGAAGCGTATATCAAGGCGTTGGGGGAGGGTCTGTCCCGGCCGTTGCGGGGATTTTCGGTGGCGATGGGGAATGAGCGGGCACCGCTGCTACACGTGGAGGGGGACGAGGCGGAAGCGGAGCGGTGGCGGCTGCAACCCCTTTTCCCGGACCCGGCGTACGCGGCGGCCGTGGCGGTGGAAGGGGGCGGCTGGCGGCTACGGCGCTGGCATATGGCGGCTTGATGGCATGTCCCTCAAGCCGATCGGGTTTTCTGACGATATTTTTATTTTTGTCTTATTTTTTTCAAATGTTTGGATCCCATATTGAAAATAGATAGAAAGCTAAAGACTTTCTAGCTAACCCTCATTTTCTCGACTAAATCTAAATCGAATAGTGAGTTCAGGAGGTGTAACAGATGAACGCTCTGACACGTTGGAACTCGTATCGGGAGATGCTGAATCTGCGTGACCAAATGGATCGTTTGTTTGAAGATACCTTCAGCCTATTCCCCTCTACACAGACGCGCTTCCAGACGCCCCGAATCTGGGGACTGGATATGGACGTCAGCGAGACGGATGAGGCGTATATTGTGAAGGTGGCCGTTCCGGGCATCACGCCTGAAGAACTGGACATCACGCTGACCAACAACGTGCTGACCATCAAGGGCGAACTGGAGTCGGCCGAGGAGCAAGAGGAAGAGGGCGAAGTGTACCACATGCGCGAGCTGCGCTATGGGTCCTTCTCCCGCAGCCTCACCCTGCCTGAAAGGGTGAACGCTGACGACGTAGAGGCGCACGTCGAGAATGGCATTCTGACGGTGTTCATTCCGAAATCGGAAGAGAGTAAACCGAAGCAGATTCCGGTGGACAGCGATCAGAAGGCCATTGAAGGGGAACTCGCCTAACCACACGGTGACAGTGCGAGTTGGCGCGTAGGAGTATCTCCCACGCGTGCTGAGGGCGGGCTCCTCACCGAGCCCGCCCTGTTTGTGTTTCGGGTCAAAATTCCTCACGATGAGCCAACGAACTCCAACGAAGGGAGAGCAATTCCTGGACACGAGAACAGAGGAAACAGTTGTGGATGGAGAGAAAACGGCGCCTGCTCCCACACGGGAGCGGGGGCGTGTGCGCTCTCTTTTGCACGACGTCGCCTGGGGGAAAATCGGTCTCTTTGGGGCGACCCTTTTTCTATTTATTCTGGCCATCACCCTGATGAAGGACGGGGCCCGCGACCTGACCCCCCTGGTGCGGGACCTTTTCTCCGTGACCAATGCGATCAACAGTATGGGTTTCGGCTGGCTCTTTTCGTACCTGATCATGAGCGGTTCGCCGGTGGCGGCTGTGGCGCTGACGTTCTTCGACTCTGGCATTATTGACCAGCTAGGCGCCTTCACCATGGTCACGGGCAGCCGCCTGGGCGCCAGTTTTATCGTGCTTTTCATCGGCTTCATTTACGTACTGCGCGGCCGGAGCCGGGCTAACAGCCTGGGCATGGGTCTGCTGTCATTGCTGGTGACGGGCACGACGCACCTGGCTGCGCTCGTCGTCGGCGTCGCCCTGCTCGACAGCGGCGTTCTTGACCAGATTCAGATTCGCTCGGGGTTCTTCTTCACTTCTTTCATCGACGTCGTCTTTACACCAATTTCCAGATTTCTCCTTGCTTTCCTTCCTCGTTGGTCGCTCTTTCTAATCGGGCTGGGGCTGATTACGGCCAGCTTCCAGTTGTTTGATAAATGTATCCCGGAAATGACCCTCAAGGAGAGTCAGATCGGCGAGCTGGCGCGCATCGTTTACCGGCCGTGGATCATGTTCGTTCTGGGTGGCCTCGTCACACTGATCTCGATGTCGGTCAGCGTCTCGCTGGGAATTCTGGTTCCGCTGGGACAACGGGGGTTCGTGCGGCGGGAGAACGTCATCCCCTACATCATGGGAGCGAACGTGACTACTTTCGTCGATACGCTGTTGGCGGCCGTCTTGCTGGACAACGCGGCGGCGTTCACGGTGGTCGTGGTGGAAATGGTCAGCATCGCCATCGTCTCATTGTTCATCCTGGCCTTCTTCCTGCGCACTTACCGGCAGGCGATGTTGCGCACGGTCGAATGGACGACAAAGGAAAATGGCAATCTGGCTCTCTTCATGGGCGTTATTTTAGTCGTGCCCCTGATACTGCTGCTTCTGTAGGAGGCGAGATGATGCACATTTTGATGGCCACCGAAGGCGCGGCCCACTCAGACGTGGTAATCCGTCTGGGGGCCGAGATTGCGCGGGCGACGGAGAGCACGCTGACGATATTGACGGTGATTGAGGACGAGGGGGAGCAGCCAGAGGCGGAGGGTATCCTGGAGCGAGCCGAATCTCTGGTTGGTCCGGCGGTGAGCGGCGTGGAGGTGTTGATCCGCCACGGCGCGCCGGCGGACACGATCGTGACGGAGGCGTCAGAGGGGGATTACGACCTGGCCATTGTGGGTGAGCGCCCTTTGCACATTTTGCGCCGGCGGCTGTTTACGCAGACGGCCGAGAAGGTGATCGCCGAAATGCCCTGCCCCATCCTCGTCGCGCGCCACCAGTCGCGGCCACTGCGCCGCTTCCTGATATGTGAAAGCGGCCGGGATCCGGAACTTTTGAAGGGACTGACCGGCCGGCTGGCCCCTTTGTTGCGGAGCGCCGACGAAGTGGAGGTTTTGCACGTCATGTCGCAAATGGTGGCGGCTCCCGGCGTGCCCGGCTGGGAGATACGGGCGGAAGCCGACGAGTTGATGGACGCGGATACGCCGGAGGGGGCAGTGCTGGAACATGGTTTGGAATCGCTGGAGGAGTTGGAAGCGTTGGACGTTCGCGTGACGGCGAAAGTGCGCCACGGGATGGTCGTGGAGGAGATTCTGGACGAGGCGACGCACGGCGACTTTGACGTGGTCGTCGTCGGCGCGCACGAGGTGAGTGGCTGGCGACGGCTCCTGGTGGACGATCCCGTTCGGCAGATCCTACTGTACGGTGACCGGCCGATCTTGATTATCTAATCGCCCTCTCTCACCCCCTCCCCAGCCCTCCCCCTGAGGTGGAGGGAGCAAGTTTTGGTGATACCCGACCGACCAGTCCTTCCCTGAGGTGGAGGGAGCAAGTTTTGGTGATGCCCGACCAACCAGTCCTTCCCTGAGGTGGAGGGAGCAAGTTTCGGTAGTACCCGGCCAAGCAGTCCTTCCCTGAGGTGGAGGGAGCAAGTTTTGGTGATA
>JAWVYQ010000200.1:0-5029 GCA_033722615.1 Promineifilaceae bacterium (SeqCode) | reverse complement strand
GTCCAGTTGCGCCAGAGCAACCAGCCGCCAACGGCGAGGGCCGGTGCGAGCACAAAAAAGGCAAAGTGGAGCGAGGCGGACCAGATGGAATCGCCACGCCGGTGAGCGCGCCAGAGCAGAACGCCTGCCGTAAAAGGCAGCAGCAACAGGCCGGCTGACTTGCTTAAGATAGCCAGGCCCACAGTCAGGCCCAGGAGCAGCAGCCTCCGGCGTGTCACCGTTCCCTGCCACAGGCGTAGCAGTTGCCACAGGGCGGCCGCGCTCAGCAAGATGATCACTGTATCGTTGGTCACGGCGCTATGCACAAAGAGAAACTGGGGGAGAAAAGCCGTCAGGGCAGCGGCCGGCAAGGCACGGTGGGGATGTTCGGGCCAGAGCAGCCGCCCGCTGCCGTATATGAAGAGCAGCGTGCCCGCTCCCAGTACCGCGGAAAAAGTGCGCAACAGGTGGGTGGCCAGCACGTAGCCGCGCCAGGGCCATGCTTCCTCCGGGCCGTGGACGAAGAAATTGATGTTACCCGGCGCTTCCGCATTCCCTAAACGGACGAACGGATTGACCCATACCGATGCGCGCGCACCCGAGGTATCCACCGGATACACCAACAGTGCGCCCAGCAGATAGTAAAGTGGTGGTTGGGCAGCCTCCTGGCCCAGCCACCTATCCGGTGGCTCCGTCACTGCGGGCAGCCGCCCGGTCTCGGCCACATATTGCACGGTGAAATAATGGCTGTGTTCATCCGGCGCTTCGAAGAGAGGATTGGCAATGCCGTAAGCGATGGCCAACGCCAGGTAGAGGCCAACGACTACAAGCAGGGCCATTCGTCGCGATCTGGCCCCCGTTTTCTCCCTCCTCATCCTCATCGCACCGTTATCGTCGCCAGAAGGAGGCGGTTATCTGCTTGTGGTTGTTCGTCGATGACGACGGGGAGACGATCGCGGCGATCCGGTTCATATAGACCAACGTAGACGCGATAGACGCCGGGAGATAAATCAGACGGGAGGTGGAGCGCATAAGGATCGGACAGCACCTCGCCGGCCCGCCACCCTTGCGTCGGCCGCCGCGATTCGACCGGGATGCGGTCAGCCTGGGTGACGATAGCCTCCTCTTCCCCGACGACGTGCACGAAAACGTGATAGTTCCCCTGGGGAACATCCTCGGCCAGCCAGTAGAGCATCAACGCCATTGTGTCCCCCGGTTGCAGTTCCTCTGCGACCAGGTCGAAGCCGTAGAGCTGAATGGCGTCGCCAAAGGAGGCTTCCACGACGCTCACGCCTTCTGGCAGCGCCGTCTCCAGCGGCCAGGGCACGACCCGGATCTCGCCAAAAGTCACCCGCTTGCTGCGCCACGGCCGCCAGCCAGGCCGGCCGGGAATGACCTCCTCGCCGGCTCGCAGGCGCCAGCGTAGCTCGTATTGGCCCGGCGGCGCGTCGGCCGGGACGAGCAGGCCAAGCAACTCCCGAACGGGCGTCCCCACCGGCCACGCTTCTGGCGCCAGCCACGCCGGTCCCGGCGGGGCCTCCTGTGTGATCCACGTCTCGCCAGATGGCCCGACGACTTGCAGATCATAAGCAAGCGCCGGGTCCGAAAGTGCACCCTCCGCTTGCCAGTAAAGGAACAGCGGAAGCGCGTTGCCGGGGCGCACGTGGGTTGCTACCTTTTCAATACCCAGCAACTGTAGTCCATTCCTGAACTGCAGAGAAAAGAGCGCATCAATCGGCGCGAGCGGAGTCATGGGCCACTCGCCCGAGCCGGCTACGGTTACATCGCCCACCGTTTGCCACGCGCCCAGGTCCTCCCCGGCCGCATCGTCCCAGGGTAATAGCATGAGTTCGTAGACGCCCGGCGGCGTGCCGACCGGCAATGTCAGACCATACGGTAGGCGCACCAGCGCGCTGTCCTCCCTCTCCGTGCCCGATAACACCAGGGGCCGCCTCAAATCGGCCCAGACGTTCCCGCGCTCGTCGCGCAGCGCCAGCTGCAGATGGGTGGCTCTTGGCGCATCCTCCTGGTTTTCCCAAAACAGATCGAACCACAGGGTAGGTGCGGTTGCTGGTTCCTTGAAATCGGCCTCCCATCCGCGCAGCGCCGGTGCGCCCGGCCATGTCAGGTCGGCAGGGTGCGCCCCGGCCGGCAAAGACGTCAGGTGCCGGGGCTCCGTCGCGTACGCTTTGACCGTCGCCTGCGCAGTGCGCGAGCGGGTGCCAAATTGCTCAATCGGCGCCAGATTCCGCTCCAGCCACCGCTCCACCAGGTCCCCTTCGTCGCGGCGATCGGCAGGCGGATCGATTACGAACCAAAGGCGCTCGTACTCTTCAGCCAGCTGAACCAGCCGCCCTTCTGTCTGTTCGCTCGCCTCGTAAGGATAGATGGGCAGCGCAGTGACCGCCAGATCGGACCGCCGCTGATAATGCCAGTGGAACGTCATGAGAATGGCGTTGTTATAGACGACGGCGTCATCTTCGCCCGCCCGTTCCTCAATATGGTAAATCAGACTCCGCAGATCATCCTTAGCAAATCGTGGGCTGGTGTACAGATTATTCAGGGAAATGAAGGGGCCGGCGACCAGGACTGCCATCGCCGGAACGATAAGCCACCGTCGCGGCAGTAGCGACACCCCTCGCGCCAGCAACAGGAAGAACGGCGTCGCGCTGATGAAGATGTGGCGGATCCCCTGATACATAGGTTTGACCAGAGAGCCCAAAGCGAGGCCGGTCACCACCGCGAAGAGATAGACGATGAGGAAGCTGCGCACTTTCCACCCTGACTCTCCTGTGCGCGGGGCCAATGCGCCGGCCGCCAGCAGCACGGCGACGGCCACGTCCAGCCCCCTTATGACCGGCCGCCTGAACTCTACGCTCGAGCCCATACCGAAGCCGTGTACGATGTCCTGGAGCATGATGAGTGGAGAGACGTAAGTGTAATTGGTTTCCGGACCGCTGAGCAGGCGCGGGATGAAAAAGGGCAGAAAGGGAAGAATCATGAGCAAGACGACGCCGCCGCCGATCAGCAAGAGGCGTCGTTGCCTGCGCCCCAACAATAACCAGGCCCAGAGCAGAAAATGACCGGCGATGAGAAAAAGAGCCGTATAGTGGGTCAGGAACGACAGCCCGGCAAACAGTAGATAGATCAGAAACCAGCGGCGCAAAGAGCCACCGTCCAGCGCCCGCCAAAGCGCATAACTCGCAGCCGTCGTCAACAGGAGTAGAAAGGTGTACATGCGCGCTTCCTGCGCGTACCATACCTGCAACGGGTTAATCGTTGCCAGAAAAGCGGCCAGCAAGCCCGCTCGCACGCTTAACAGCCGCCGCCCGAACTGGAAGAGCAGGGGGATCGTCAGAACACTGGCCAACACCGAAGGGAAGCGGTACGCGAAGTCTGATTCACCCAGGAGGAGCCGTGTGAAATGGATCAGCAGGAAATAGAGAGGGGGGTGTGTATCCTGCGTCACGCCCTCCTGTATCACGATACGGTTGCTGAGAATCTCTGGAATCGCATAGCCGGCCCGCAGGGGCGTGAGGGACTCGTCCTGCCAGAAGCTGAAATGATCTAAATGGTACACGCGAAGACCGAAGGCGAGTAAGGCGAGAAGGATGACGGATAGCTGTATAAGTTGTCTTGAACGTTTTCCCATAAGCGGCGTGCGAAACCAGACCATCCTTGCTTCCTGTCGGGACTCAAAATAGCAATTTTAGTAGACGAGGGGGTAAATGCAACCGGCCGCTTGTGAATTGTTGGACAAAAGCGGCCCGGTAAGGTAAGATTTGCCTACCGTCAGGGAGGCAAAAACCTTCTGGACGATAAGTCTGGATCGTCGGTCCACTTGCCACAGACAGGACCGCAGTCACGAGTCTCCTGAGCGACATATATAAAGAAAACGACTATTTCATCTCAACTGCGTGGAGGAGGGAGAGCATCCTCTCAGTGCGGGCGCGTCGATCGATGTCACCACTGCGGGGGGTGTGAACGCCGCCGCTTAGTGAGATGTACCAACAAGAACCCCCTCTGGCACACGAAGAAAGAATGAGGAACGTTAATGTTGGATAAGACCGCAGAGTTACTAAAATCGTTGACCGAAGCGCACGGCGTGCCCGGTTACGAGAAAGAGGTGCGCGACCTATTGCGCGGCTACCTGGAAACGCTGGGTGCGATTTCTGAAGACAAGCTGGGGAGCCTCATCTGCCGGCGAGAGGGTACTGGCCCCAAAGTAATGGTCGCCGGCCACATGGACGAGATTGGCTTCATGGTGCAACACGTCACCGAAGAAGGGTTCATAAAGTTCTTGCCCCTCGGCGGTTGGTGGGACCAGGTTCTCTTAGGCCATCGCGTTCTTATCAAGACACACAAAGGCGACGTCGTCGGCGTCATCGGCGCCAAGCCCCCTCATCTGCTCGATTCCGAAGAGCGCAATCAGGTCGTCAAAAAGCAGAAGATGTTTATCGACATCGGCGTTTCTTCGCGTGATGAGGTCAAGGAGGCCGGCGTGCGCGTAGGGGATCCCGTCGTGCCTCAGAGCGAATTTGTCGTGTTGGCGAACGGCCGGAGTTACCTCTCAAAAGCTTTCGACAACCGGGTCGGGTGTGCCGTCGTCGTAGACGTCTTGCGCCACTTCGCCGAAAATGGCGCAACCCATTCCAACGACCTGTACGGCGTGGCCACGGTCATGGAGGAGGTCGGCCTGCGCGGTGCGACCACCAGCGTGCGCGCCATTGACCCCGACGTAGCCATCATTCTCGAGTCCGACATCGCCGGGGACCTGCCGGACATCAAGGCGGAAGTCAGCGACATCAAGCTCGGGCAAGGCCCTTCCCTGCTCATTTACGACCGGCGCATGATCCCTAATCTGAAGTTGCGGGATCTCGTTATTGACACGGCCGCCGAACTGGACATCCCCCTCCAATTCTCGGCCATCCAGGGCGGTGCCACCGATGGCGGCGCCATTCATCTGCATGGCACCGGCGTCCCCACCGTCGTCGTCGGCGTCCCCGCCCGTCACATTCACAGTCACGGCGCCATCATCCACCGCGACGAT
>JAWVYQ010000199.1:0-5048 GCA_033722615.1 Promineifilaceae bacterium (SeqCode) | reverse complement strand
GACGCGCCCAATCTGGTGGCCGGCGCCAACGAGGAAGGGTATCATCTGCGCAACGTCAATTATGGCCGTGACTACGAAGCGGACGTCGTGGCGGACATTGCCGCCGCTCAGGAGGGAGACAGCTGCCCGCGCTGTGGAACGTCTATGAACGTCTCCCGTGGTGTGGAAGTGGGTAACATCTTCAAATTGATGACCCGCTTCAGCGAGGCGATGGACGCTACCTATGCGGACGAGGACGGCGAGGCCAAACCGATCGTAATGGGCTCCTACGGCATTGGCGTGGGCCGCTTAATGGCCTGCATCGCCGAGGAGCATAATGATGAGTATGGCCTAATCTGGCCCATCACCGTGGCTCCCTACGATGTCCACCTCGTCGCCCTGCGTGGCGCTGAGGAGGTGGCCGACGAACTGTACAATCGCTTGCGCGCGGCCGGGCTGGACCTGCTGTACGACGATCGCGACGAAAGTCCGGGGGTTAAATTCAACGACGCCGACCTTATCGGCGTGCCCATTCGCCTCACCGTCGGTAGCCGTTCGCTGGATCAGGGCGGCGCCGAACTGAAGCTGCGCCAGGAGGATGATCGTGAACTCGTGCCGCTGGACGACGTCGAAGAGCGGGTGAAGGAAGTGAAAAACGCTTTGCTGGAGGCAATTGCCGCGCGCGTCGTCGAAGTACCCTTTGCAGAGTGAGGCCGGCTGACACGAATAGGGGCGTTTGCCCTTCAAACGGGGTGGTCAGGCGGCCATTAGCGTGGCTGAAAGCGCTATCGTTCGTGCGCCACAGTGTGGCGCTGTGCTGGAGGGCGACATATGAAAAGGACGGAAAATTCCTTCTGGGCCCGTTTCACCACCGAAATTGACGAGTCTGAGCTTCGAGATCCCGGCGTTCTCACAGTCCTAAAGATCATCTGGTACACCGTCCGCGGTTTCTTCACCGAGCGGCCGGGCCAGATTATCTTTACGACCTTCATCCTCATCATGCTCTGGGGAACCCACGGAAAGATGGAGCTGCTGGGGGAGATGTGGCCCGCGTGGCGCGGCCCCGGTTCGGATCCCGCCACCCGACCGTCGCTTATCCCCGGTGTGCCCTGGGATCACGAACTGATCTCTTTCGCTGGCGGCTTCATCCTGCTGGTCGTCATCCCCGCCCTCGTCATTCGTTTGGGCTTCAATCGCCCGCTCTCCGCCTACGGCCTCGGGTTGCCGCCGCCGGGACGCCGCTCCCTTGCCGTGCTGACCTTCGTTCTGCTCACGCTGATCAGCCTGCCGGCTTTCTGGCTGGGTGCCGGCATACCCGAAATGCGCGCCACCTATCCTCTTTATCGGGGATTGTCAGGCGACTTAGGAGAGTTCGTGCTTTATGAACTCTCCTACCTACCCTTCTTTATCGTCATCGAGTTCATCTTCCGCGGCTATCTGCTTTTCGGTCTGGCCCACGTCATGGACCGCGACGTTCAGAATGGTGACGAAGGGCATCCCGGGCCCTTCTACTTTCATAAATACGCTGTTCTGATACAGATGCTTTCCTACACAGCATGGCATTTGGGGAAACCATTGCCGGAGTTGTGGGGGACGTTAGTGTGGGGGCTGGCGGCCGGGGCCACGGCCTATGCCATTCGCTCGGTGTGGCCCATCATTCTTTCTCACTGGCTCCTGAACGTCGTCATGGACGCGCTCATCGTCTACGGGCCGTAGCCGGTTTGCGAGTTCGCAAACGTAACGCCGGTGTTCGGCGCCGGCCGTCGTGGGCTTGTGCTAATCGGCCGTGATGGCGTTCTCTTCGCTGCGGCACTCGCACGCCTCTTTGACCGTGTCGCCGCGGACGAGGAAGCCATCATACTCGCTGCCGGTGCCCCGAGATTCCCAGCCGTCCATCACAAAGGCTAGGGAGCCGTCGGCCGATACCCAACGCCCGTTGTAGGTGCGCGCGATGTGCACGTGCGTGCCGTTGGAAAAACCGCCTTCGCAGGAAGGGTGACCCAAGGGATCGCCCGTTTCCACGCGCGTTCCAACGCCTACCCGGTCGCGATTTTCGAGGTGCATGTAGACGATGGCCCAGCCAGTGCCCGCGTACCCATCGCCGTCCAGGTCCACGACGACGGCGCCGAAGTCGCTACGTGTGACGATACCGGGCGCCATGGCTCGGGCCCAGGCGTCTGACGGATAACAGCCCAGTTGCTCGTGATGAGGGACGAAATCCAGCGCAGCCCAGGCGGAGCCGGGGGCCCAGCCGCCGTGCGGCCCGCCGGTATAGTACCACGTCTCGCCGCTGGCCCAGGGTAGGCTGAGCGTCGGCTGGGTCAAATCTGACGGCCAGAGCGGGTCCACCGAATAGGCGAAGGGGTTGCCGAACAGACGGCTAAAGGTGGCGAAGAAGCCATTCGGCCCCACATCTTCCAGCCAGCGCTCGTAGTTAGCTCCGTCGTGAGCGCCCAGCCAGTGTTGAACGCCCGCCGTGCCGTCGTTCACGTCGCGGGCAAAGGCAACGCGCGTCTGATTCCCCACCAGAAAGCTGGTCAAGCCTCCTTCGGCGCGGCCGTAGTAGCCCCGGTTTATTTGATCGGCCGCCCAACCTAATTGTTTGTAGAGGCCCTCCTGGCCGTTCTGCACTCTTTGCATGGGATACATCTGCTCGGCCGGCGTTGGCTGTGTGAGCCACCCGCTGCGATATTCCAGAGCGGCTAAGAGCAGGCGAGGGTTGACGCTAAAGCGATCGGCCACCAGTTGAACGATCTCCGGGCCGCTCAGTTGTTGGCCCTCCACGTTCTCCTGGTATTGCAGCAGATAGCCGCCGTAATGGGCGGCGACGGCGCGCGCGTCGAAACCGCGGGCGGCGGGGCCGTAGACCAGTTCGCTGTCGGGAATGATTTTGAAACTGGGACTGGTCAGGGGGGCGTTGCCGGGCACCCGGATCACCTGCCCCACCGACAAGAAGTCGGCGTTGGAGAGATCGTTAAGCGCCATCAGCTCGTCGACGCTGATACCATAGCGGCCGGCAATATAAGCCAGATTCTCGCCGATGCCTACGGTGTGGGTTAGGAAAGAGCTGTCAGCGCCGGTCGGCGGCCGCGTCGGATCGGGTGTGGGAGTCCCTTCGTATGTGGGGACGGTCGCCGCCGGGGAAAGTTGCCGGATCGGCGTGGGCGGTTGTTCGACCACGCCGCCACCCGTTGTCTGCGCCGAGAAAGGCGTCACTTCGGGGGTCGGCGCGAGCGCCAGGGGGACCATCGAAGCGACGACGGTTACCTCTGGCTCCGGCCGTTCGCACCCGACGAGCCCCAGCCCCAGGACGACGATTAAGAGTAAGGTAGGTGAACGCCAACGCATCCCTTCCATTTTACCTGTATCCCGGCGGGCCGGCGAACGGCTAGCTTGGGCAAGCAAATGGCCAGCTGGCGCAGGCGGACGGCTAGCTAGCGCAAGCGAATGGCCAGCTGGCGCAGGCGGACGGCGAATGGCCAGCTAATGTGGGCGGAGGAGTAACGATGAGTGTTATCAGACAAAGTTTTACGCTGCCGACAAGACGAAGTACGATAGGAAATCATGCAGGCGAATTACGTTCAACGATTGCGAATGAAATTTAGCAAGATCGGTCCGACGCGTTATATCAGCCACCTCGATCTGGCGCGCGCGCTGGAACGGGCGTTGAATCGCGCACGCGTTCCCGTTTCCTATACCCAGGGTTACAATCCCCGGCCGCGGATGCAATTTGCTTCCGCCTTGCCTCTGGGTTTCACCAGCGAGGCCGAACTGGCCGACGTCTGGTTGGAGGAAGAGATGGTTCCTGCGGAGGCGCGCGAACAGATTATGAGCCGTATGGCGCCGGGCATCGTCGTCCACGAAGTGTGGGAGGTTCCTCTGGACGCCCCGGCCATGCAGGCCAGCACGCTGGAAACGGCTTACGTCGCCCAGGTCGACGACGTCATCGACCTGGGCGAGGATAGCATCGACCGGGCCGAACTGCGGCAGCGGGTAGAGGGACTGCTGGCGGCCGAGTCGGTAATGCGCGAACGGCGGGGCAAGGAGTATGATCTGCGGCCGCTCGTTCTAGAATTGGACCTTGAGGAGGATGAAACCGGCGTGTTGCTCCTGACCATGCGCCTGCTATTGCAGCCGGGCAAGACCGGCCGCCCGGATGAGGTTCTGGACGCCCTGGGCTTAGATCCGTTGAGCGTGCGCGTCCACCGCACGAAGATCGTGCTCGAAGATGGCGCCGAGGGCACGGTCGGGTGAGGCCTTCAGCCGGTCGTTTTCCGTGTGCCGTATTTCTGGCGTTGTTGGCTCTGACGGCCGCCGCCTGCCGGGGAACGGCCATGTTTTCCACTGCCACATCGACGGCCGCCTCGGCTGTCGCGCTGGCAACGCCAGTTGCTACGGCGTCACCGTCACCGTCCCCCACGCCCATCCCGGCCGACAGTGGCTGGGAAACGCTCCGGCCCGGCCTCGAGCGGCGCGTGCTCAACGTGGTTGACGAAGAGGAGGGGCGATGGCTGGAGAACGTGACTGTCCTGCGGCTGGATTCCGATGCGTTTCGCTTTGGCGTCGCCTACCGGCCGGGCGCGCCGCAGGATCTGGAAGCGTGGCAGGCGCAGACGGGCGCCCTACTCCTGGTGAATGGTGGCTTTTACACGGAGGAGTACGTGGCGACCGGTCTCATCATTAGCGAGGGGGAAGTCAGCGGCGCTAGTTACCAGGGATTTGGCGGCATGTTTGCCGTGGCGGGCGCCGGGCCGGCCGTGCGCTCGCTGCGCGAGGCGCCTTACGATCCGGCCGAACCGCTGCGGCATGCCCTTCAATCCTTTCCCTTGCTGCTGGCGCCCGGCGGGCGGGTGGCCTTTCCCCGAGAAGACGGGGCGCAGGCGCGGCGCACGGTGGTCGCTCAGGACGTGGACGGCCGCCTTCTCTTTCTTGTCGCCTCTCGGGGCCATTTTACCCTGCACCAGTTGAGCCGCTATCTTGCGGCTTCCGACCTGGGGCTTGACGTGGCGCTGAATCTTGACGGTGGGCCCTCGAGTGGATTTCTGTTGGCGTCGGCGACCGCCGATGAG
>JAWVYQ010000198.1:0-5157 GCA_033722615.1 Promineifilaceae bacterium (SeqCode) | reverse complement strand
TCGAGGTACCGCACTCCCACAATTTCGCCCTGGCCTCCGGCGTCTTCGTCCACAATAGCGCCAAGCAGGGCCGCGACCGCCACTTCCAGGCCATCCTGCCCCTGCGCGGCAAGATCCTCAACACCGAGCGCGCTCGCCTGGACCGCATCATCCAGAACAACGAAGTCAAAGCCCTCATCTCCGCCCTCGGCGTAGGCGTGGGCGAAACCTTCGACCTCAGCAACCTGCGCTACGGCCACGTCATCATCATGACCGACGCCGACGTCGACGGCAGCCACATTCGCACCCTGCTCCTCACCTTCTTCTTCCGCTACATGACGCCCCTCATCGAAAACGGCCACCTCTATATTGCCCAGCCCCCCCTCTACCGCATCAAGGTCGGCCGCGACCTTCATTACACTTACACCGAGAAGGAGACCCAGAAGCTGCTGAAGGAACTCTCCGGCCGGCGCTTCAGCATGCAGCGCTTCAAAGGCCTGGGCGAGATGAACCCCGACCAGCTATGGGACACCACCATGGACCCCGAAGAGCGAACGCTTCTCCAGGTCACCATCGAAGACGCCATGCTCGCCGACCGCACCTTCGACATGCTCATGGGCAGCCAGGTCGCCCCCCGTCGCCGCTTTATCACCACCCACGCCAACGACGTGCGCAACCTTGACGTCTAATTATCCTCACTGCCCCAGCGGCAGCACCCGCTGCTAACAAAGCGTCCACCCTCTCATTCGTAGTGGGCGCTTCCGCGCCTCTCCGGCCCTTTCCGGCCGCCGCCAGCTCCTCCATACAGTAGAGCGAGATGTCGAGCCTGCATTCGCAGGCCCCTGCCCGGTCAATTTCCTAAATTGACAGCAACCACACCCGGCATTCCACAATCCCACCCTGCCTTAACAAAGGTAGCCTCCTCACCCGGATATGGTTACTATTGTACCCTCTTCATAACCGGTGAGGCCGAATATAATTGCAGTAGCAAGGAAAATCGATCTTGACGCAGTGTGACGCGGAAGTAATATGAGTTTTGTCTGGTCCAACAAGGTCGGATTAGTGGGAAAAGCCAGGTCGGTGACAGCAGCCCTTGTCGCCTTCCTGCTCTACACCATTGCCTTCTTCCTCCTCCATCCGCGTATGGGCGGTGGTGTGGCCGCTCTCTCCATCTTGCCTGTCCTACTCTCGGGGTGGGCGCTGGGTATAAGGGCTGGCCTTGCAGCCGGGGTACTGACCATTGTTCTGAACACGCTGTTACTGAACCTGGCAGGCGAAGGGGGCTGGGATGTCGTGTGGCGTATCGGCGGTGGGCCGGGCTCTCTCACTCTCATTCTAGGCGGTGCGGGTGCTGGTTGGGTGCGCAATCTTCATCGGCGCTACCAAGAGGAAATCGCAGCGCGGAAGCTGAGCGAGGAACATTTCCGAACGCTCTTCGAAGAGAGCCCGTTGGGAATGTCTCTGGTCGATGCCGAGAACCGTTTCGTTCGCGTTAACTCGCGCCTTTGCGAAATGCTCGGCTATTCGGCCGAGTCGCTGACCAAACTCTCATTCACAGATATCACTCACCCGGAGGATTTGCAGGCCGACCTCGAACACGCAAAACGCCTGCGTGCCGGCGAAATTCCCCGCTTCAATATGGAGAAACGGTACATCCGTCAGGACGGCACCCTTCTTTGGGTCCATCTGACAGTCACCACCATTCACGACGCGAGAGACGGGGCGCAATACTACCTCGGAATGGTGGAGGACATTGACGAGCGCAAGCAAGCCGAATTGGCTCTACAACGGCGCGACCGCATCTTGGAAGCAGTTGCCTATGCCGCACAAACGCTCTTGCACAGCCAGTCGTGGGAGGAAGAGATAGACGCCGTGTTGGCTCGGCTGGGAGAAGTAGCCAAAGCAAGCTCTGTGCTGGTACTCCAGAACCAACCGGATCCCGAGCATGCCGTCCGCTGCCGTTCTCAATGGATGGCCGACGACGTTGCGCCGGCCAGCGTTACCCCTCCAGAAAATCGGCCTTCGCCGGAGGCTTTTACCAGGTGGACAGAGACACTCGGCCGCGGAGAAGCCGTCGTCGGGCGACGCGAGCAATTTGCCGTGCCCTTGCAAGAGATGCTGGCAGCCCAGGGCGTAGAAGCGTTGGCGCTCCTGCCAATTTTCGTGGGCGAGCGCAATTGGGGCCAGATCGCCTTCGAGCGACGCACGCTATCGCCGGAGTGGACCGGACCGGAAATTGAAGCGCTGAAAGTGGCCGCGAGCACCCTGGGCGCCGTGATCTATCGCACTGAGACCGAGGCCCAGGTCCACCAACGCAACCGTGAGCTGCAGTTGCTCAACCGCGTCGTCGTGGCTGCCACGTCAGAGCTGGAGCCATTTGCGGTGCTGGAAACAGCATGCCGTGAGCTGGCACAGGCATTTAGTCTGCCCCAGGCCGGCGCCGCGCTATTGGACGATTCGGGAGAGGCGCTTGAGGTGGTGGCCGAATACCGGACCGGAGCGGGCGTCAGCGCCCTTGGCGAGCGGATCCCCCTCGCCGGCAACGTGGCGACCGAGATTGTAATGCGCGAGAAGCGGCCGTTAATTGTTCAGGACGCGCAGCGAGACCCGCGGATGACGCCCGTTCACCAGCTGATGCGCCGGCGGAATGTGGCGTCGATGTTGCTCCTTCCGCTGGAAGTCGATGGCCAGGTCGTCGGCACGCTTGGCCTGGATGCAGCGAAGCCTCGGGCCTTCTCGGAGGAAGATGTGCGGCTGGCGGCGACGGTTACCGCAGCGTCCGCCCAGGTGCTGGAGAAAGCGGAGTTACTACAGCGCACTGAGGAACAGGCAGCGCAACTCGCCGCGCTCCGCGACGTGCAGCTGGCCATCTCCAGCAGCCTCGAGCCCAAGGTCGTTTACGAAGCCATCGTCCGGCACGCTGCCCGGCTGGTCCCCTCATCCGGCGTTTGCCTTTTCCGGTGGGATGGGCAAACGAATGAAAGGCTTGCCCATTATGGCAAAGCGGCCGACCCTTCGGACGTCGTCCACTCGCTAGATGAGGGGCTGTTGCCGGAACGACTGGACGAGGCAGGTTCGTTTGTCATTCCGCGGCGTGACGGCGAAAAGCACAGGTGGGCCTCGTTATTGGTTCCCCTCCGTTACCGCGAGCGAGCGACCGGTTTCTTGGCCTTTCACGAGGCGGAAGGGGGCCATGCCTGGGTGGAGGAAGAGATCGCGCTGGCCGAATCGTTGGCGGCTCAGGCAGCAATCACCGTCGCCAATACCCGCCTCCACGCTCAGACGAAGGCCGACGCCGAAACGGTCAGGCAAATCCTAAACACCATTCCCGATGGCGTCGTGCTCCTTGACGCCGAGCACAAGATCATCACTGCCAATCGTCGGGGCCGCACATATCTGGACTGGCTTACCGAGGGAGAGAGCCCGACGCTCGAGGAATTGGGCGGGAAGTCACTGTCAGCATTCCTCGCGCCGCCTCCCTCCGATCAGGCCGGCCACGAGGTTCGTCTGGAAGCGAATGGGAAACGCGTCTTTGAAGTAAGGGCGGCCACGGCGCCTGCAGGATGGGTGTTGGCAATCCGCGACGTGACGCGCGACCGCGAGCAGCAACAACAATTGCAGGCACAAGAACGGCTGGCGGCCGTGGGTCAGCTTTCGGCCGGGATTGCCCACGACTTCAACAACATTCTTGCCGTGATCATTCTGCACGCTGAGATGATGTCGACAGAGGCGCTGCCGCCAAAAGTAGAGCAACGGCTGGATACCGTTTACGAACAGGCCCAACGGGCGTCAGAACTGGTGCAGCAGATTCTGGACTTCGGCCGGAAAGCGGTGATGAGGCGCCGCGAATTTGACCTTTTACCCTTCTTGCGCGAACAGGTCACTCTCCTGAGGCGCACCCTTCCTGCGACAATCGACATTGAGCTGACGCATGAGTCGGGAAGTTACATCGTCGACGCCGACAGCACCCGCCTGCAACAGGCGTTGATGAATCTCGCCCTGAACGCGCGCGATGCGATGAAGGACGGCGGTTCGTTACACCTTGACCTCTCCCGCCCCGAAGGTAGCGTACAGCTTCCTGACGCAAATATGGTAGGCGAGGAGTGGATCCGCCTTGACGTTAGCGACTGTGGGACCGGCATTGAACCGGAGCATCTCGCACACGTTTTTGAGCCGTTTTATACGACGAAAGCGCCGGGAGATGGCAGCGGCCTTGGGCTTGCACAAGTATACGGCATTGTCAGACAACACGAAGGTCACGTTGAGGTGAAAAGCACGGTCGGGCGGGGAACGACCTTTACCCTCTATCTGCCGGCCGTCGAGCGCGCAGCACCGTCTCCCGAGCCCCTCGAGCAACCCCCTGCGCACGCGGCTCAGCAACGGATTTTAGTGGTAGAAGATAATCCGATGATTCGCGATGCTATCGCCGAAATCCTGGGCAAGCAAGGCTACGATGTGCAGACAGCAGAGGACGGCGCGGCCGCCATTGATCTGCTTAAGGCAAACGGAGATGACGTTGAGCTGGTCATCAGCGACATGGTCATGCCCCAAATGGGCGGCAAGGCCCTCTTCCATGCGCTGAAGGCACACAACCCCGACGTACGGATGGTGCTCATCAGCGGCTATCCTCTCGACGAAGAGAGCCAGCAATTTGTCGACGAAAGCGGGAGCGTCTGGGTACAGAAGCCCTTTACACAGGAACAACTCTTGAGCGCGATCCGCCACTCATTGGCGACCTGAGCAGAAAGAGTAGCAAGTCGACGCCCCCGGCCGCCCTCAAACTCCGGCCGGAAGAAAACCTCATCCTCTACGGCCGGCGGCACCCCCTCCAGGACCCCTCCACCCGCCACAAAAGCAACCATGCCGCCCGCCGCGCCTCACCGGCCGCACGGGCCGGCTTCTCGCCGCGCCCGTCACCGGCCGCATCCCTCAACTACCCCGACTGCCGCGGCACCGTCCCTTACGGCTAAACCTTCACCCAACCTTCACCCTCCAACAACCGGCCGCCATGCTATCATAACCCTAACGCGCGTCGCCCGGCGTCGTCCACTGGCACCGTCGAGCCCCCAAAAATTCCGTTGTGAAAGATGCAAAACGTGAGAAACATGAACAACATGAACAACATGAACAACTTGCCTCTGGCCGCTTTCCTGAAAACGTCCGTTTTCCTCCTCCTGC
>JAWVYQ010000197.1:0-5247 GCA_033722615.1 Promineifilaceae bacterium (SeqCode) | reverse complement strand
TAGACGCGCACGCCAACGCCGCCCACGTTCACGATGAGGTGATCGTCGCCAATCCCGTTGACGACACCGCTAATAGATGCAATCATGGGGAAATTGTAACAAGCGTCGCGGCGGCGGCACCTTGTGGGCCGTCGACGGATAGTTGAGCTTCCCCCCCACTTATGCTAATATCTTTGCTGACTTTAATCTCTCAGAATGTAGTGCCATAGTCTGGATATGGTGACCATGAACGAACGGGATGCGACTCGGGCAAAGATTTTAGGTGTATTGATGCGGGATGCGCGCCAGCACGCAGGGCGTACCCCGGAGGAGTGTGCGGGCGTCTTGCGCGTGACGCCTGAACAGTATCGTCAGGCGGAGGAGGGACAATACGTGGTCTCGCTGCCTCAGCTTGAGGTTCTGGCCATGTATCTGGACGTGCCAATGGCCCACTTTTGGGGAACCCACACGCTGGAGGAAAACGAAGAGCCAGACTACGGTGAATTACTGAAGCTCCGGCATAAGATCGTCGGAGGATTGGTACGCCATGCGCGGTTGAAAGAGGAGCAAACGCCAGAAGCGCTGGCCGGGGAGCTAGGCGTTGACGTAGAGCGCATTCGGGCCTACGAGGCGGGCGAGGAAGCGATCCCCTATCTGCATCTGGAGAAGTTGGCGAATTTCCTGGGCGTATCCATCGATTATTTTATGGACGACGAGCGCGGCCCGCTCGGCCGACACGAGGCGCAGAAGCGTATGGAACGACATCTGGACGAACTGCCGCCCGACGTTCGGGAGTTCGTGGCGCAGCCGGTCAACGTCAATTACATTCAGACGGCCATGCGCCTGAGCGAGATGGACGCCGACAGATTGCGAACGATTGCCGAGAGTCTGTTGGATATCACCCTATAATGAGGAGACGGTGGGCGGCAACGACCGGCCGGCTGCGGCGAGCGTCTGGTCTGCTTCCCGGCGCACCTTGCTTACATCCCCATGTCTGACGAATTGAAAGAAGAAGGGTTGGGTCTCTTTCGGCGCGGTTTGCACGACGAGGCGCTGGAGAAGTTTGAGATGGCGGCTGCTTCTTACGCAGAGGCCGGAGACAAAGCGGAGCGCGGCGAGGTGCTGAATAATATTGGCGTCATCCATCGCGTCCGGCGCGAGTGGCAGGCGGCCATCGACGCTTTTGACGAGGCGGCCGCGATCTTTTCGGAAATCGGAGACGAGAACCGGCGGGCGCAGGTATTGGGAAATCTGGGCGATCTGTACGCATATCAGGGAGAACGGAAGGAGGCAGCGCGCCATTACAGCGACGCGGCCGAACTGATGGCGCAAACCGGCGACCGGGCCAGGCAGGCCGAATTGCTCCGCGCTCTCAGCCTGTTGCGCCTGCGCCAGCGGCGGGTCATGGAAGCGATGATGTTGATGGAGCAGAGTCTGAGCGTGCGGCCGCGTCTCAATCCCTTGCAGCGCCTGTTTCGCGGTCTGATCCGCTTTGCCATGAGGCTCATGGGCGGGACCTGATCTATGGAGCGCTTTCGACGCTTCGTAGTCCCCCTCCTCCTTCTACTGGCCGGCATCAGCCTGATTCTCTTCTATTTGGGCGGGTTTTCGCAGCCCGGAGATCCGAATGGCGATGAGCCCATAAATGTGGGTGACGGGCTGGGGCTGATGGCGGTCACGGCCATACCGGAACCGACGGCAACGAGCGGCGTTCTGCCAACGCCGCTGCCCACGCTTTCGCAGTCGGCCGTGGCGCCTGACCTGCCCGAAAATCCGATCGAGCGGTTTGGCCTCACGGGCAGTCCGGAGGACGTCGATGAGGCGCTGGCGGCCGGTCTACGCTTTGGGAATTATGCAGGATGGCAGGTTCGGGTCGATCCGCCTGGGGCAGAGGGAGTCACGTTCTGGCAAGTTGTTCGCGTGAGCCAGGAGGGCGTGCTTCTTCCCTGGGATGAACTGGCGGCGGCGATTGCGGCCAATCCGGGTTCGTACTGGATCGTTGGCAATGAGCCGGACGTGGTCGTCCAGGATAACGTCACGCCGCAGCGCTATGCGGAGCTTTACCATATGCTTTACACCTTTATCAAGGGGCGGGACCCGACGGCCCGGCTGGTCATTGGGGGCGTTTCGCAGCCGACCCCTCTGCGCATGGCGTATCTGGACATTGTCCTGGAGACATACCGGGAGAAGTACGGCCGGCCAATGCCGGTGGACGTGTGGAACGTCCATACCTTTATCCTGCGCGAGGAGCGGGATAGCTGGGGGATCGGCATTCCACCGGGAATGAGCGATGAGCTGGCTATCCGTTATGAAGTCGAAGATTACGACGACATGGATATTTTTCGTGAGAACATCGTCAATTTCCGGGCCTGGATGGCGGAGCGCGGATATGCTGATCGTCCGCTCGTCGTCTCGGAATATGGCTTTCTCATGCCGCACGACTTTGGCTTCCCACCGGAGCAGGTGGCCGACTTTATGACGACCACCTTTGACTACTTTCTGACCGCGCGCAACGAGACCGGGTATCCGGCCGACGATTATCGTCTGGTCCAGTGGTGGTTCTGGTTTGTGTTCGCCGATTCGCAAGAACCGTTCTCTGCCAGCTTTCTGTATGATAGCAACGCCGGCCAGTTGACGACTCTGGGGGAGGCATACGTGGCGTACTTTAACGCGCTGGCCCCTGACGAGTAAAATGCCTTCGTATGGATTCCTCTCAAGCGCAATCGGCGTCGCTTCCCCGGCGAACAAAGTTCATTTACGGGCTAGCCGACTGGGGTCCGGCCGCGTCGACGACGGCTCGTAGCGCCTTCTGGTTCCTCTTTCTCACCAGCGTGGTCGGCTTTGACGCCGCCGTCGCCGGCCGCATTTTCCTTGTCGGCCGGCTGTGGGACGGCATTAACGATCCCCTGGTCGGGATGCTCAGCGACCGCGTGCGCACCCGATGGGGGCGACGGCTACCTTTCCTTCTCTTCGGCGCTATTCCTTTCGGCCTCTCCTTCGCATTGATGTTCATTGTTCCCCCCTTCGAGAGCACGATGGGGAAGGCGCTTTATTACGTGGCTGCCTTCTTGCTCTTCGATACCTTCTATACCGTCGTCAACGTTCCTTACTCGGCCCTGGCCCCGGCATTGACCGATGATTACGACGAGCGGAGCAATCTGGCAGGATGGCGAATCGCCATTTCGATTGTGGCGTCGCTGGTGACGGCCGGTCTGTTTAAGTTGTTGGCCGAGCAGGTTTTTGCCGGTTGGTTTGGCGGCGGCCCGATGGGCATCCGCACCGGGTACGCTCTGTCGGCCGGCATCTGGGGCGTCTTTTTGAGCGTCCCTTTCTTCATTTTTGTACGGGAGATCGACGAGCCGGAACATTATGCCTCGGAGCCCGAGCCCTTCCAGCCTCTGAAGACGTTCGGGGAGGTCTTTCGCAACCGGCCCTTTCGCCTGGCGTCTACCGTCTATTTGCTGTCGTTTGCCACGGTGGACGTGATGCTCCTGATTTTCGTCCGCTTTCTCGTCGATTACGTGCGCGTCGATCCCGGTGTAGATAACCTATTGCTGGCGACCGTTCTTGGCCTGGCCCTCGTTACGATGCCGCTCACAGTTCATCTGATGCGCCGTTTTGGGAAAAGGCGGACGTACATCGGCAGCATGTCCTTCATGATGGTGACTCTGATCTTGATCAGCCAGGTGCCGCCCGACGGGCAGAATTTGATGTTCGTCGCCGCCATCTTTGCCGGTCTGGGCTACGGCGCCGCCAACGCCATTCCCTGGGCCATCGTCGCCGACGTCATCGAGGCCGACGAGCTGGAGACGGGAAAGCGTCGGGAGGGCGTCTATTATGGTTTTCTGGTATTTTTTCGTAAACTGGCGTCTGCGCTCGCCGTTTTGGCCGTGGGCGAATTACTTTCGGCGGCCGGGTACGTCAGTAGCCGGCAAGGCAGCGCCTTTATCCAGCAACCGGAATCCGCCCTTCTGGCCATGCGCCTCGTGGTCGGCGTCTTGCCGGCCGTTATGCTTGCCCTGGCAATTCTCGCCGCCTGGCGCTATCCGTTAGACCGAGAAACGTACAACGAGATCCGGCGGCAACTGGCCGAACGCCGCTCCGCCTCGTAACGTGCTCAATATTTGTGATTGCCTATGAACGACGTACAACTTTTCGCTGTTAGTCATGATGGTCCAGTTCGGCTCTCGGCGGCCGACCCGCTGCGCTCTATTTACGACTTGCCGGACACGTTGCCGTACGGCGTCTATACGGTGTTTCGCACCTTTGAACACCACAAATTCCTGAGCTTGGCGGATCATCTGGACCGAATAGAATTGTCAATTGAGTTGTTGGAGTGGCGCTACCGGCCGGACCGGCAGGCGATCCGGCGAGCGTTGCACGAAGTCTGCACGGCTTATCCGCTGCCGAACGCGCGCGTACGCCTGGACGTATTGGCCGCCCCGGCGGAGCAACTGGGCACGGAAAGCCGCGAACTGATCACGCTCTCGCCGTTTGAACCGGTGCCCGACGCCTGTTACCGGGACGGCGTACACGTGGGGGTGGCGCGGCGGCTCCAGCGCCCGCAGCCACGAGCCAAGACGGCCGACTTCGTTCTGATCCGCCGCAACTATCCTGTGGGGCGTCCGGACGCCTTTGAGCACCTCTTGTTGAGCGAGGACGGACGCATTCTGGAGGGCAGTGGCAGCAACTTCTACGCCATCCGCGGCGGCGTTTTGTGGACGGCCGGAGATGGCGTGCTGGAGGGGATTACGCGCAAGATCGTCCTCCGGCTGGCGCCCCTACTGGAGATTCCGGTGAGGTTAGAGGCGGTGGCGCTGTCCGACGTTCCCCGTCTGGACGAAGCTTTTATGAGCGGTTCGTCGCGCGGTCTTATCCCTATCGTTTCGATTGACGGCGAGACGGTCGGCGATGGTCGGCCCGGCCCGGTTACTCGAAGGTTGATGGCCGCCTACGATGCCTACGTGGCGCAGACGATCCGGCCGGCGATTGGCGCCGAGAACGTTTCTGCAGCCGGAGAGAAAGATGGCCGGCCGGAACGCTCCTGAGGGGCTGAACGCCCTTTTCTTAGCGTATGGGGTGGGGCACAATAGGTTGCGAGAGACGAGTGTGGAAACAGAGAACGTTTAATGGAGGTAGTGGTATGTTGGAGAAAGGAGACCTTGCTCCTGATTTTGAATTGACGTCGGCCGAAGGGGAAACGGTCAGCCTGTCTGACTATCGCGGAAAGCGCGTGATCCTTTTCTTCTACCCGAAAGCGGCGACGCC
>JAWVYQ010000196.1:0-5260 GCA_033722615.1 Promineifilaceae bacterium (SeqCode) | reverse complement strand
GGCTCCACACACCCTTCTCAACCCTCAATAGAGCCCGACCCGCTCTTCCAGATACGCTAACAACCCCGCCGTCGCTACCCGCACCTGCTCCGTCGTATCCCGGTCGCGCACCGTCACCGTCCCATCCTCCAGCGTCTCGAAATCCACCGTCACACAGAACGGCGTGCCGATCTCATCCTGGTAATAATACCGCTTCCCAATGTTACCCCGCTCATCCCACGTCGTCGCCAGGTGCGGGGCCAGCCGCTCGTAGACGCTGCGCGCCGCCTCCACCAGCGCCGGCCGGTTCTTCAGCAGGGGGAACACGGCGACCTTGTGCGGAGCCAGCGCCGGCGCCAACCGTAACACCGTCCGCTCATTCTCTACATCCTCCCAATAGGCGTCGCAGAGCACCATCAGCAGAAAGCGGTTGATACCCGCGGCCGGCTCGATAACGTGCGGCACGAACACCTCGTTAGTGTAAGGGTCCCGGTATTCCAGCCGCGCACCCGAGTGCGCCATATGCTGCCGCAGATCATAGTCCGTCCGGTAAGCGATCCCCCACAACTCCTTGAAGCCAAACGGGTAGCGGTAATCCAGGTCGTAAGTCTCCCGACTGTAATGGCTGCGCTCCCGATCCGTGTGCCGCCGCCAGCGCAAATTCTCCTCGCGCACGCCTAGCGTTTCCACCACGAACCGCCACATCGTCTCCTGCCACGCCTCAAACAACGTTCGCCATTCCACCGCCTCCGGGTTGAAGAAATACTCGATCTCCGCCTGCTCGAACTCCAGCGTGCGGAAAACGAACTGGCCCGTCGTGATCTCGTTGCGAAAGCTCTTGCCGATCTGGGCGATGCCAAAAGGCAGCGTCATCCGCGTGGAATCCAGCACCTGCTTGAAATTCGTGAAGATCCCCTGGGCCGTCTCCCCGCGCAGATAAACCTTCGATTTTTCCCCGGCCACCGCGCCGATAGCCGTCTCGAACATGATGTTGAACGCTTTCGGCCGCGTCACCTCGTTGCCCTCCGGGCTCCGGATCCCGTGAGCTGCAATATAATCCGCCATCTCCTCAAGGTCCATTCCCTCCACGTCGATGGTCTCGCCGCTTCCCTCCTGATCATGCTCCGCCAGCCACGCCTCAATCAGGTGGTCGGCCCGATAACGCCGATGCGTGACCTTATCCTCCACCAGCGGGTCGTTAAACGCTTCCACGTGCCCGGAGGCGACCCACGTCTCCGGATGCAGCAGAATCTGGGTGTCCAGCCCCACCACGTCCGGCCGCTTGCTCACCATCTCCTCCCACCACACGTTGCGAATATTCCGCAGTAGCTCGGTGCCCATCGGCCCGTAATCGTAACTGTTCGCCAGCCCCCCGTAAATCTCCGACGTCGGGTAGATGAACCCGCGCCGTTTGGCCAGCGCCCGTATCGTGCTCAGATCAATCGTCTCCGTCATCACGACACCTCTCTAATCAAAAAAAATCCCTGCGACACATAAAAATGTGTCACAGGGACGCCTCGTGCGAGTCGCGGTTCCACCCTGTTTCCTCCCGCCCCTCCATCAGATAACTGCTCCCCCCTCAGGGGAGAGTAGTCGTTCCCTCTCCCTCAGGGGGAGGGCTAGGGAGGGGGGCAGGCCCTCAATTCAACCGGCAGCTCCCGCTTGCCAAAGGCGTTCGTCGCTGCCCTCGTTCGTTATGCTGTTACCGTCATTCTATCCCGAAGCAACCGCCTGTCAATAACCGCAGCCAGTCCGGTCTATCTAGCCAGGTCAGTCTTCAGCCCCTACTGCTCTCCCTTCTGCTCCGGGCCGCCCGCCGCCCGCCCGCGTTGCTGTAGCTTTTGTCGGGCCAGCTCGCGCACCATTTCTACATCATCACTGACGGCGAGCCGTTCCAGCGCATCTAACGCAGGCTCGGTGCCGATATCATGCAATGCCTTGACCATGTAGCGGCGCACGTCAGGCGTCACGTCCTCCTGCACAAGCATGACCGCCTCATATGCCGCCAACGTCCCAATCCGCCCCAGGGCATCCAGGGCCGCAATCCGCTCCAGCTCATTGAGACTTGGCAGCGCCTCGCGGATCGCCTCAACGGCCGCTTCGTTCCTTCCCTGCCAGCGACCGATGGCGTACAAAGCCTTCCGTCTCAGCTCCGGCGGCGTATCCTCGTCACGCGCCAGCGCTTGTAACACCTGGAAATCTTCGGGATTGCCCTCCTCTATTAATTCGTTGAGCGGTTCTGCATCGTCCGCCTGCAGTGCCAGTTCAATCTCCTTAGGAATTTCAATCATTGCCTGATCCTCGCAATCGAACGGTTGCCCCGGGAAGATGCGCATCGCGCTCGCCGGCGAACTTTCCCGGGCGTGACCGGCCTATTCGCACTTGTCGTTCAGCAACTTTCCACGTCCTGGTCACCCAGAACCCGGTTCTCCTGGTTATTCGTCAAATTCGGAGGAGGATTGGTGATAGTGCCGGTGTTACTTACCATCAGATTGTCTGTGTCATTTACGTGACCGTTGTTACCGATGACGTGGGTCATCTCGTGGACAAACGTCCACGGACTGGCCGTGTTGCCGACCCAGAAGCCACGCCGGCCGGCCGGGTGGGCGGCGCAGCCGCGGAAGCCGCCCACGTCACCGCGGATGTAGTAGCAGACCAGATCTGCACCCATATTACGGCCCAGGTCGAAGAGGGCGTCTTCCTCGTCACTTACGAAGTGAAAAACGGTGCGGCAATCGGTCTGATCCAGGATTCCGTTGGTGCCCAGGAGGTTGGTCGTTACCGTCCGTAGGCCAACTGGGTAGACCCAGGCATCGCACTCATTCTGGTACACGGTGTTGGCGTTGTCCAGATCTCGCTGAATGCTGGGGGTCGGCCCTGTACCGCCGCCGCTGGGCTGGACAACGACCAGGGCAATCCGCACGAAAGGGCGATTCTGGATCCGGTCAAGCTGGTCCAACGTGCTCCTATCCTGGGGATTGTCGGCAGCGTACACGCCCAGAACGTCCTGGCGCAGGCTGATCCGCCCGCTATGACCAAGACAATCCTGTAAGATGTTTCGTAGACTTGGCATCTTTATCCTCCGGGTATAGGGACGTGCTCCGGTGCCAGGACACATCCCTCATCTGGATACCCAACGTTACTGGAGGGCGACCAGAATGGGAATCAGGCCAGTACCATCTTCCAGCGGTTCGAGAGCCTTTCCGATGACGGCGCCAAAAGCCTGCAACGGATCGCTGGCCCGCATCGCATGGCCCGGGGTCTCGCTGGTCGTCAGCAAGTCGCCAACACGGATTGGGGATTGGCTGGCATCTGCCTTGCAGTAGACTCGGCCGTTGAGGGCCACAGGCAGGCGTCGGCTCGGCGCGCCGCTCCGACCCAGGACAATGCCTGGGCGCAGACTGCCGGCGCCCGAAATGACGCCGGCCACACGCCGATCGTATGCTGCACGGCTCCGGCAGAGGCTGCCGCTGTCGTCGATCACCATGACCGTACCGGGATCAACGTCCGCGTCCGCCACGTCAAAATCTTCGGCCGTGTCCGCATTTTCCAGGATGATGTCTCCGTTGCCCCCATTGAGGTGGATGGTCGTGTTACCGCTGTCGTCGGTCAGCGCAATATCACCCTCATTGTTCTGAGCGCCTACCTGCAACCAGGCGGAGTTAGCATTAAAGTGAAACACCCTTCGTCCCTCACCGTCAACGACTTCGATATCGCCTTCGTTCCCATCGGCCCCTACCCGCAGCCAGGCAGAGCCGGCGTCGAAATGAAACACACTCCGCCCCTCGCCGTCAACGACCTCGATATCGCCTTCGTTCCCATCGGCCCCTACCCGCAGCCAGGCAGAGCTGCTGTTGAAGTGGAACACACGGCGCCCTGCGCCATCCTGGACTTCGATATCGCCTTCGTTCCCGTCGGCCCCCACCCGCAGCCAGGCAGAGCCGGCGTTAAAATGGAACACGCGGCGTCCTTCGCCATCCTGGACTTCGATATCGCCTTCGTTCCCGTCGGCTCCAACCCGCAGCCAGGCACTGTTGCCGTTAAAGTGAAACACGCGACGCCCCTCGCCATCCTGGACTTCGATATCCCCTTCGTTGCCGCTCCCTCCGACGCGTAACCAGGCACTGCTCCCGTCGAAGTCAAAGACGTTACGCCCCTCGCCGTCCAGCACACGAATGTCACCTTCGTTGCCGTCGGCGCCGATGCGCAGCACGGCATACTCTCCGTCAAAGTCGAGGACTTCGCGTCCCTCATCGTCCAGCACGCGAATCTCGCCCTCGTTCCCGCTCGCGCCAATAGTGAGTCGGGCATTGCTCCCAGAAAAGCTTAATGCGAGAGCGCCTCCATTGTCTCGCACGTGCAGATCGCCCGCATTCCCCTCCGTGCCTGCTACCACAGTGGCATTGCCTCCGAGAAGACGGACCGTTTCTCGCCCAGCACTGTCCAGCACGGTAACGCTACCATCTCGCCCGGTCAGGCGGACACGGATGCTCTCGGCGGCATCCTGTACTTCTATCAGGCCCGGTTGGTCTCCTGAACCAACCTCTATTTCGGCCGTATCACCGTCAAACGTGATAGTTGTCACCTCGGCGCCCGTCTGAATCTCGACAAGTCCGGTGAATTGTTCGGGCATATCAACCTCCCTTCAAGGAAAGATAAATAGACTGTCCAAAGGGATAATCCTCTGGCGAGTGAGCGGGATCCGCCCATCAGCCGCCGGCTGGTCGTGGAGGAGATGTAGCGCAAGCGCTAGAGGTTGGTGATGGCAGATGATGGGCGGCTGGATCGAGTAGCAATCGCGGAAGCGATTGACGCCAGAATCATACAATAAGCGTGCGCTTACTGTCAACCACGGCTGATTCGTAATTGACGTGGGATGTTTCCGACTTCTAGTTGCAAAGGGAAAAAGTCGCCATCTGTCATGAACCTCCTAATCCCTTCCGTTGTATCCACAGGAGGACACAGAGGGAAAAGATAGCCGGGCTCGTCAGGACGACCAGCACGAACAGCCACTGAAGATAAAGAACGGCCTGTAAAGACAAAATTCCTTCTAGCATCGTCGACCCCTTCTTTAACTGATGCCGCCACCGTTGGTGGAAAGCCCTTTCACCGCTCACAGCTTAACATGAAACGAAAGCGAGTTCCTGACAACTGCTTTACAGGAAAGTGACAAACGGCCTTTATCTTAGAGACGTGACAATCTACTTATTCGTTCCGCTATCTGTCGATCGACCGCTCGAATTTGTCGTGACCCCGGTCACAATAGAGTATAATTGGCGGG
>JAWVYQ010000195.1:0-5318 GCA_033722615.1 Promineifilaceae bacterium (SeqCode) | reverse complement strand
TTGCACGCCGGCCGCCGGGGCCGTACACTTGAACCCATGCCTTATGAAACGGTCGCCGGGCAACGTCTCTTCTTTGCCCGTCACAAAGGTCCTGAAGAGAAGGCGCCCACTCTTTTGCTGGTGCACGGAGCGGGTGGCAGCCGCCTGGAATGGCCGGCCGAATTGCGACGGATGCCCAACGCCGCCGTCTACGTCCTGGATTTGCCGGGCCACGGCCGCTCAGAGTTGCCCGGTCGCGATAGAATTGAAGATTATGTCAGCGTGGTCCTGGCCTTTATCGAGAAAGCGGGGCTGCGCGACGTCGTCGTCCTCGGATGGTCGATGGGTGGGGCCATCGCGCAGATGATTGGCCTGCAGCGGCCGCCAGCCATTGTCGGTCTCATTCTCATGTCCACGGGAGCGCGACTGCGCGTGATGGACGCCCTCCTGGAGGGGATCGTCGACGACTTTCAGGAAACGACGGAGCTGATCGTGGATAATGTCTGGTCAGACGGCGTTCCGCCCGAGATGGTTGAGGCCAGCCGCCGGCGCCTGCAAGAAACCGACCCGGCCGTCGTCCACGGGGATTACGTTGCCTGCAACCGGTTTGACGTGATGGATCGCCTGGGAGAGATAGGGCTGCCTGTGCTGGTCATTAACGGGACGGACGACCGGATGACGCCGCTAAAGTATGGGCGGTACCTGGCCGAGGAGATTCCGGATGCCCGGCTGGTGGTTGTAGAGGGAGCCGGGCATATGGTTGCCCTGGAGGAGCCGGAGGCAGTGGCGTCGGCCGTACGCCGCTTTTTGGACGCGTTGCCGGCGGGAACGTAGGGAGCTAAGAGTGCCGGCGGGGGCGGGCCGGAGTTTTCCTTAAGGCAAATCTTCCAACACGCGCTGTAACAGCGGTTTAATGGCTGTGACGGCCCGCGCGCGATGGCTGAGTTGGTTCTTGACGTCGGCGGGCAGTTCGGCCATCGTCGCCCCTCTCTCCTCGACGTAAAAGATGGGATCGTAGCCAAAACCACCTTCGCCGGCCGGCTCCAGCGCGATACGGCCCTCAACCGCCCCCTCAGCCGTCTCCAGGACGCCCCCTTCCGGCGTGGCCAGCGCGACGACGCAACGAAAGCGAGCGCCGCGTTGCCCCCAGGGGACGCGCTCTAGCCGTTCGAGTAGCAAACGGTAGCGCTCTTCTGAATTCAGGTCCTCACCGCCAAAGCGAGCGGTCTGGACGCCAGGGCGCCCGTTCATGGCATCTACTTCGAGCCCGGAATCGTCGGCCAACGTCAACAGCCCGGCCTCACGCGCGTAGGTTTCGGCCTTCAGCACGGCGTTCTCGCGGAACGTCGCCCCCGTCTCTTCCACTTCCACGGTAACGCCAGCATCCTCCAGGCTCAACCATTCGACGTCAAGATCCTGTAACAGTTCAGCATATTCGGTGACTTTTCCCTGATTGTGTGTGGCAACAAGCAATCTCTTATTCATAACTCCTTTGTTCCCTCGGCCGCGTCCCCTGCGGCCTCTCTTTGATTTGATATGCGTTAGCACGACGCGCCGGCGATTGACGCTTTTCGCGCGCCTATGATATACTTTTGAAGGTGGCCGGACACTTGCGTCCGGCTTTATATTTTACTGGAATGATGCAGAGAAGCATGTGAGCGAGCGCCCGGCACGTTGGGCTGCTGTAATTCGTCTTATCATGCCTTCTCTATGTCACATCATCTGAAACTATTATGAAAGCGAAACAACGACCATCAAGATTGCGCTTTAACTTTGGCTTTTTGCTGGACGGTGATCTGGGCGGGCGGCGTGACGTCGAGCTAGATTACCCGGAGATCGACATCAGCGACGACCTGACGCTCTCTCCACTGAAGGGGACGTTTAGGGCAACACGGACGTCGAAAGGGATTCATCTGGCCGGCCGCCTACACAGCGTCATCGAAGCGGAATGTACGCGTTGCCTGGCCACTGTCGCTTTGCCCATCGAGATTGAGCTAGACGACCTCTTCTACTACCCGGCGTCTATGGCTCCACCGGGAGAATATACGATTAATGATAAAGGCGAGCTGGATCTGGCGCCCCTGGTGCGCGAGTTGAGCCTGTTGGGAGTTCCGATGCAGGTTTTTTGTCAGGAAGAGTGCAAAGGTATCTGCGTCCAATGTGGCCAGAACCTGAACGAAGGCGACTGTGATTGCGAGGTGGACGACGTCGATCCGCGGATGGCCGTCCTGCGCACCCTGCTGGAAGATCAGTAAGCGGGACCTATGTTTTATGATCAGGCAAAAATATACGTAAAGAGCGGCGACGGCGGCGACGGGATGATCAGTTTCCGCCGCGAGAAGCACGTGCCACTGGGCGGTCCTAGCGGCGGCGACGGCGGCCGCGGCGGCGACATCATCTTTACCGTCAACACCCATCTTAACAGCCTGATTCGCTATCACAGGAATACGCATTTCCGCGCTGAAGACGGCAATCACGGCGGGGCTAAAGACCAGACTGGGGCCAGCGGCGATGACCTGGTGCTGGAGGTGCCGCCGGGAACGATCATTCGCGACGCGGAGACGGAGGAACTGCTGGCGGACCTAGTAGACGAAGACGACCGGGTTACGCTATTGGAGGGCGGCGAGGGCGGCCGGGGGAACGCCCGCTTCGCTTCGAGCACGAACCGGGCGCCGCGCATCGCCGAGCGGGGTGAGCCGGGCGAAGAAAGGTGGCTGACGCTGGAACTCAAGCTGATCGCCGACGTGGGCATCGTCGGCGTGCCCAACGCGGGAAAGTCAACGTTGCTTGCCGCCGTCAGCGCCGCCCGGCCGAAGATCGCAGCCTATCCCTTCACGACCCTGCAACCGAATCTGGGCGTGGTCCAACTGGACGATTACACGTCGCTGGTGCTGGCGGACATTCCTGGGCTGATCGAAGGAGCGGCCGAAGGGACGGGTCTGGGGCACGATTTTCTGCGCCATATCGAGCGCACGCGGGTGCTCATCCACCTGCTGGACGGCGCCGCGCAGGATCCGCTGGAAGATTGGGCCATGATTAACCAGGAACTGGCCCTCTACGACACGCACCTGGAAGAAAAACGGCAGCTCGTCGTCCTCAATAAGATGGACCTGCCGGACGCAGAGGCGTGGGAGCCGCTCATCGCCGAGCGTATGGAGGAGGAAGACGTCCCCTTCCATTCTATTTCGGCCGTGACCGGCGAGGGCGTGCGCGAGATGTTGTACAGAACGAAAGAGATGTTAGAGGAAGCGCCAGAGCCGACTCCACTGCCCGAAGAGGAGGAAGCGGTGCCCGTTATCCGGCCAGAACCGGCCGAGTCAGCTTTCAGCATCTACTGGGTGCAGGACGGCGTGTGGCGCGTGCGCGGCGAAAAGATCGAGCGCATCGCCGCCCAGACTTACTTTGAATTTGACGCCACGGCCATGCGCTTCCAGCGAATCCTCGAGGAGATGGGCATTACGGAGGCGTTGCGCGAAGCCGGCGTCCAGGAAGGGGACACGGTGATTATCGGCCAGGAGATGCTGGAGTGGGTGGAAGAGTAGGCTCAGACAGAGTAGGCTCAGTCAGAGTAGGCTCAGACAGAGTGGGCTCAGTCAGAGTGGGCGGCGGCCGAGGATGGAGCACCTGACGATGGCCGGTGCTTCCCGCCGCCTCGGTTTTCTGGGCGGCACGTTCGATCCCCCGCACGTCGGTCACCTCTTGCTGGGCGAGACAGCCCGGCAACAGTTACAATTGGAGCGCGTCTACTTTCTGCCGGCCGGACAGCCGCCGCACAAACGAGATGAACCAGTCTCGCCCGTTGAACAACGGATGCACATGACAGAGTTGGCTATTGGCGGCAACCCCCATTTTGCCCTCGACGCCACCGATGCCGAGCGGCCGGCCCCCCACTACACGGCGACCCTCCTACCTCTGCTCCACGAGCGCTATCCTGACAGCGAGATCTGGCTGCTCATCGGCGGCGACTCCCTGCGCGACCTGCCAACGTGGCACCGGCCGGAGGAGGTGCTGGCAAAATGCCAGCTGGCGGCTCTTTCCAGACCGGGGGCAGCCGTTGACTGGGAGGCGCTGGAAGCGGCCGTACCCGGCGTGAGCGACGCAGTAGAGATGCTGGACGGCCCGGCGATCGCCGTTTCTTCAACCCGCATACGGCAATGGGCGGCAGCCGGGCGTTCCCTCCGTTACCTCGTTCCGCCGAAGGTAAGGGCCCTTATTCATCGCGAAAAATTGTACTGCGAGGAATAAAGGGCTATCGTGACGGCGATAGATACCGTTTTAGCTTTCCCGTTCTTCGGGCGGCAACGACCGACGCATCTGGGCCATGGGCACCTTGATTAACTTGCGACAGTTGATGCATTCGACGGTGTGATACTTCTGATCCTTCTCTTCCGCCTCGGCAACTGCCTGTACCACGTAGTCACGAGAAAGCGTGAAGCTGTGGTTACAATAATTACAGCGAACGTGCATTGTAATCCTCCTTGGTAAGCGTAAATGCATTGTAAAAAAACTCGGAGGGTTCGGCAACCGACGAACCGGGCCGGGACACAATGAATGCCCCCCATATCTTGGTTATAGTTTGCTTAAAATCAAACGGATCCGGCTGCTCGCGGGTCGAGGCTAAGATAGTCTCCGGAAAAAGAAATCCAAGCAGAGATCGACACGAAAGTATGAGCCGACAACGCCTGACCATTCTTACCTTTTTGTTGCTCCTGACCGCCATTTTCCTGGGCGGTGCCGCCTACACATTTTTTGGGTCCCCCTTTGAGGAGCCCCCCCTCTCCGACCGGCCATTGCCGGTGGGCGAAGCGCCACAGGCGTTGCGCCTTACCGTGGAGGAAACGGGCGTCGCCGCCATCACGGCCGAGGAAGTACGCGCCAGCAAAATGCCTTTTCAGGAGTTCTCAGCCAACGGGCTGAACCTGACTCGGAACGGCGAAACGGTCCCCTTCTACGTTCAGGGAGAAGACGAGGACGCAACGCTTTATTTCTTCGCCGAAGCGATCACACAGAGCGTGGAGCCGCCGGCCGTCTACTGGCTGGAACCCGGACGGGGCAAGACGATGTCCCAACGGGACCACAGTCCTGACGGTACCGGCGTTGCCACCGGCGTCCAGTATCAACGCTGGGAAGAAAACAGCACATTTCAGCCCATGGCTACAGGAAATGATAGCTGGCTTGGGCAGCGCATGTTTGCCCCCGGCAGACTGGAAATTCCGCTGACGGGCGTCCAGCCCACCGGCGGTCCGGGCCAGTTGACGATCCGCGTCTGGTCGAGCAACCAATCTCCGGCCGATCCCGACCACCATCTGCAAGTGTGGTTGAACGGCTACGAGCTGGCC
>JAWVYQ010000194.1:0-5335 GCA_033722615.1 Promineifilaceae bacterium (SeqCode) | reverse complement strand
GCAACCACACAGCGGCCGAGACAGAAAAGGGGCTGACCCTCAACAGCGATAGCTCCCTCGTCGTGCATGTTCCCGCCGCCAGCACGCTGACCATCGAGAGGACTGCAGGCAGCGTGCAGGTTCGCGGCCTGGATGGCGGCCTCGAACTCCAGCAGGTGATGGGCGATGCTTCGCTCGGCACGCTGGGTGGCGACGTGCGGGTCGAGACCGTGCACGGCGACCTGGCGATCCGCAACGTGGAAGGGGAGGTCAGCGTGCGCCAGGTGATGGGCGACGCGTCGCTGCGCAACGTGCGCACGGTCAACGTCGGCATCGTCCACGGTGACCTGGCCCTGCGCAACGTGGAAGGAGACGTATCCGTGGCCCAGGTACACGGCGACGCCTTGCTGCGCACCGTCAACGGCGACGTCACCGTCCAGGTCGGGCAGCGGGACGTCAACCTGAGTAATCTGGGCGGCCTGGTGCTGGTGGAAGCGGCCGCGGGCGACGTGCGCCTGCGCGGCGGTCTGGCCCCGGGCAAACACGCCCTGACTGCTTCGGGGGACATCGTCGTGCGCTGGCCGGCCGGCGCGCCCCTTACCTTTACGGCCTCCGCGCCCGAGGTGACCAACCGGCTGGCGCTGGACAAAGAAGTCGAAGAAGAGGACGGCGTTCACGGCCGCCTCGGCGACGGCGAGACCGTTCTGATGCTAACGGCCCAGAGGCGGGTCATTCTCAGGGAGCTGGATGAGGCCGATTGGGAAGGCCAGTGGGCGGGTGATTGGGCCAGCGTCGCCGGCGATTTTGCCGGCTTCGGCGTCGAACTGGCCGGAATCGGCGAGCAGATCAGCGGCGAAATCGCGGCGCGTATGGCCGAGTTCTCCGCCCGAATGGAAGAGCGTTTTGGTCCCGAGTTTGCGCAAACGATGGCCGACAAGGCGGCGCGTAAAGCAGAAAAGGCCGTCGACCGTGCCATGCGCAAGGCCGAGCGTGTGCGCCGCCAGGGGTGGACGCCATCCCATTCGTCGCCAACTTCGTCCCAGTCGAAAAAGGAGAAGCAGGCGACGACCGAGGAACAATTGAAGATTCTGAGCATGTTGGAAAACGGCGTCATCTCGGTCGAAGAAGCCGAAACGTTGCTCAAGGCGCTCGATTCCTGACGTTGGTCGGGCCAGACAGAGGCTGGACGAGAGGTGATGATGGGAGAAGGGTATGCAAGGACACGTTGTCGTCGAGGATTTAAGCAAAACCTACGTTTCGCGTCGCCGCCAGGGCCTCTTCCGCTCAAGCGTGCGCGAGGTCGACGCCCTGAAAGGCGTCTCGCTGGAGATCCGGCCGGGCGAGAATTTCGGCCTACTGGGTCCCAACGGGGCGGGCAAGACGACGCTGATCAAGATCCTGACCACCCTGCTCCTGCCCAGCGGCGGCCGGGCGTGGATCAACGGCTATCGCCTCATGGAGGACGATAACGCCATCCGCGCCACGGTCGGTTGTATGTTGATGGGCGAGCGCAGCCTCTACTGGAAACTCACCGGCCGCGAAAACCTCATCTTCTTCGGCGCCCTCTACCACCTGTCCCCGGCAGCCCGTCGCCGGCGCGCCGACGCCATCATCGACCAGCTTGATCTGGAGGAGATTGCCGATCGTCCCGTGGAAACTTACTCCTCGGGCCAGAAGATGAAGCTGGCGTTCGGCAAGGCGCTGATCAATGACGCCCCCCTGCTCGTCCTCGACGAACCGACTAATACCCTTGACGTCCCTTCCGCCCGCGAATTGCGGGCCATGGTGCGCCGGCTCAACGAGGAGGGCAAGACCATCATCTACACGACGCACATCATGTCTGAAGCGGAGACCCTCTGTGACCGGGTGGCCATCATCGACCGCGGCCGCGTCATCGCCGAAGGCACGGTTCCCGAACTGAAGAAGTCTCTGGGCCGCGGCCAGGTCATTCGCCTCGACGGGGTCATCTCCGCCGAGGCGCAGCGGGCGGTCGAACAGTTGCCGGGCGTGCGCCGGGCGACGCTGGCGGCCGCCAACGGCCACAACCAGCTCACCGTCGTCGCCGGGGAGGGCGAGACGATCCTTTCCCGCCTCGTGTCGACGTTGGATGAGCATGGGGCCGTCCTGCGCCACGTTGCGCCGCAGGAGGTCACGCTGGAGGACGTCTTTATTGCCCACACCGGCCGCACGCTGGCCGAGGACACGGCTGTTTAGGACGATGACGCGACGCTATACGCCGCCCACGACCCGTCAGAAAGCGTCGGCCGCCCTGGCCGAAGCCCGATTGCGCCTGCTGAACGTGGCCCGCTATCCCGGCCAGCTCGTCATGGAGATCGTGCTCCCCATCATCTTCGCGGCCATGCCCATGCTTCTCGGCCGGGCCACGGCCGGGGACAGCGCGGCCGCCAACTTCGCCGCCAACACGGGCACGGCCAACTACGTCGCCTATTTGCTCATTGGCGCCAACACATTCACCCTCGTCTCTCACGCCTTCTGGCACGTCGCTTACTGGCTGCGCTTCGAACAGGAAACGGGCACGCTGGAAGCCGTCTACCTCACACCCACGTCCAGCGCGACGCTGGTCGCCGGCGTCTCCCTCTACAGCGCCGTCCGCGGCGTGGGCGCGGCTCTCGTCGCTTACGTGGTGGGCTGCTTTATTTTCGGCGTCAACCCTGTGCAGGGGGACGTGCTGTTGGCCCTACTCTTCGTCTTCGTTGGACTCATCCCCATCTATGCCCTCACCATGCTTTTCGGCGCCCTGGTCCTGAAGGTGAAGGAAGTCAACAGCATCATCAATCTGATGCAGTGGGTGGTCAGCTTTCTTATGGGCATCTTCTTCCCGGTGGCCGTTATGCCGCCGCTGCTGCGCGCCGTCGCCCTCGCCTTCCCGCCTACGTGGATGGTCAACGGGGTCCGTTCGGCCTTGTTGGGCGTCGGCTATTTCTTCAGGGTCTGGTATCTGGATTTTGCCGTATTGTGGCTTTTCCTGTTGATCGTCCCCCTCGTCGCGATCTGGGCCTTTACCCGTGTCGAGACGAGCCTGCGCAGGAATGAGGGAATCGGGCAGTTTTAGCGCGAAAAGATACTGGTTTTTCGCAAAGACCAGGTCTCTGGACGGATAAACGATGATCAGAGCAAATTCTTTGGACCGGAATGAAGAGCGGATGAGCGGTCGGGCGGCCGTGTGGAGCGCGTTTGGGGCGATGGTGCGCAAGGAATTTATCATCATGCTGCGCTATCCGGTCGAATTCATCGCCAGCTTCTTCCAGGTCTTCGTGATCATCATCGTCCTGACCTTTGCCGCCCTTATGTTCGCCCCGGAAGGCGTGGGATCGGAAGCCAGCGCCACGACCGGCGGCCTGGTGGCCTACGGCATGATCGTCTTCCTCTATCTTTCTGATACGCTGTGGGCCATCGGTTTCAACGTCCGTCGCGAGCAAAAACAGGGCACGCTGGAACAACTATACCTCAGCCCTGCTTCTAAATTCGCCAGCCTCGCCGCCCGCGTGACCATCACCCTCGTCTGGACGGGCCTCCTCTCGGCGACGTCGCTCGTCGTGATGGGCGCCCTCCTTGGCCGCCTGCCCTTTGCGAATGGCCCGCTTGGTCTCTACATTCTGCTCATGACGTTGGCCGGCACTTTCGGTTCCGGCTTCGCCTTCGCCGCTCTCACGTTACGTATCAAGGAGGCGGCGCAAACGGCCGTCAACCTGCTGCAATTTGGCTTCATGGTGTTGTGCGCTCCTTTCTTTCCCTTCTCTGCCCTGCCACCGGCCGTACTTGCCGTGGCCCGCCTCATCCCGCTATCCTACGGTGTGGATGCTTTCCGCTCGACGCTCATGGGCTACCCGGCCGGTTTTCCCGAGTTGGCGCCCATCGAGATTGAGCTTATCATTGTCACCCTGTTTGGTTTATTAATGCCGTTCGTGGGCTACTGGCTCTATCGTCGGGCGGAAAATGACGCCCGGCAGAGGGGTAGCCTGGCAGAGTACTGAATCGTGGTTGCCGCGCCTGTTGTCGTTTCCAACTCAGAAAGTGGCCCCCGGCCCATCAATCTCAGGAAAGATGTGCGGGGGGTGCTTGCGCTTCTCAATCGCGTGTTCCGGCCGGCGCTGGACGCAGATGGGCAACGCGCGCTCAAAAACCTGAGCCTCAGCAACCAACCGTGGTTTATTTTGCGCCTGCGCCAGCTCGCCGACGACTTCGTCCCCGGCTTCGTCTGGGAAGAGTCGGGGCAGATCGTGGGTAATGTTTCTCTGCTGACCACCGATCTGGACGGCCGCTACGTGGTGGCCAACGTGGCCGTTCATCCAGAGTACCGGCGACAGGGCATCGCTCGCACCCTGATGGAGATGGCCATCGAGAAGATAGAAGGGCGGAACGGCCGGGAGATCTTGCTCCAGGTCGAGGAAAGCAACGCTCCGGCCATTTCCCTCTACGAGCAGCTCGGCTTCGATACGATTGGCAGCGTCACTTCGTGGCGCAGCGCCATCTCCCGGATGGCGCTGTTGCCGCTGAGCCCGGAGGAGAGTGGGGCAGACGCGGCAGGAGCCGTCTTCTTGCGACCTCTGCGCCGGGGCGAATGGGCGGCCGCCTGGCGCCTGGACCGGGCCAGCGTCCATCCGGACCTCCACTGGCCGGAACCGCTGCCCCGCGACGCTTACAAAACCGGTTTCCTGCGCTGGCTCAGCAATTTGCTCAACGGCCGGCGCATGGAGACCTGGGTGGCCCTCAGCCGGAGAGACGAAATGGTCGGGCTCGGTACCATTCTCAGCGAGTGGGGGCGGGCGCACGCACTAAGCCTCCGCGTCCACCCGGCCTGGCGCGGTCGCATCGAGCGCGTCTTGCTGGCCAAGCTTCTACGGCGGCTACAATATCTCCCGCGGCGCAATCTGGGTATGGACCATCCGGCCGACGACGCCGTGACCACCAGCCTGTTGCGGGAAGCTAACTTTAGCGCCCGCCGCACGCTGACCTTTATGAAACTGGAATTATCTGATACCTGATTAAAACGACGGAAACGAGCAACGGCTGAATTGCCCAGGGTGCTCGCCAGCGCCCACCGCGGGCCGACGGAAGGGCTATTTGGCGGATTATCAAACGTCTAAAGGAGAGAGCCGATGGCTACGACGGAAGAGAGAATGCAGATTTTACGGATGATCGAGGAAGGGAAGATCAGCGCCGGGGAGGGCGCAGAACTATTGCGTGCGCTGGAGGAGAAGAAGGACGGGGGACCGGCCGCGGAACCCCTGCGCGGGGCGAGTAAACCGCGCTGGTTCCGCGTGCGCGTGACGGACGTGGAGACCGGCCGCAGCAAAGTCAACGTCAACATTCCCATGGGCCTCGTCAACGTGGG
>JAWVYQ010000193.1:0-5348 GCA_033722615.1 Promineifilaceae bacterium (SeqCode) | reverse complement strand
TCGAGCTGCGCGATGTGGCGCAACTGGCTTTCGCGATCCAGGCCCTGGGTCTGGCGCAGGGCGCCGATGATGCGCAAGATCGCCTCCTCGCCCTCGCCGATGACGAAGACGTCGATGAAGGGGGCCATCGGCTCAGGGTTGTAGCAGGCGTGGCCACCGGCGACGACCAGCGGAAAGCTGGCATCGCGCTCTTCGCTGCGCACGGGCATTCCGGCCAGGTCCAGCAGATTGAGGGCGTTCGTGTAGAGTTGTTCGTAGGGCAGGCTGATGCCCAGCAGGTCGAAGTCACGGATGGGGTGCTTGGTTTCCAGCGAGTAGAGGGGGATGTCATTCTCGCGCATCTTCTCCTCCATGTCGGTCCAGGGGGAGAAAGTGCGTTCGGCGAGCAGGTTGCGGTGCTTGTTGACGATGTCGTAGAGGATCATCAGCCCCAGGTTGGACATCCCGAGGTCGTAGATGTCGGGGAAGGCGAGGGCGACGCGAAAGTCGACCTCGTCCCAATCTTTGACGATCTCGTTGTACTCGCCGCCGGTATAGCGGCCGGGCTTGCGCACCCGCGGCAATATTCGTTCTAGCGTTCGCTCGATCTGTGCTGGTGAACCTGGCATAGGCAACTTTCCGCTCACTTTTCTTGTTATCTCTAAGAATTATAACGAAAATGGGGCGCGCGTGTAGCGATCTCAGGGCAACGCTCATTTTCTCTGTTCCCTGGGGCGCCGGCCGCAATCAGGTCAACATAATGATGGCGCCGAAGCGGCCGGTGCGCCCTTTCTCGGCGCGGTGGGAGAAGAAGAGGTCGGTACGGCAAGCCGTACACAGGGGGGCGACTTCGACGTGGCGCACGCCGGCCGCTTCCAGATTGCGGCGGTTGGCTTGCGGCAGGTCAAAGTGTGGGCGCGGGCCGCCATTGTCCACCAGCAGCGAGTCGGGCTCGTGGAAGGCGCCGCGAACGGCCGAGATGACGGGTTCGCCGACTTCATAGCAGCAGGGACCGATACAGGGGCCAACGGCGGCGAGGAGGGCGGCCGGGTCGCTGCCAAATTCGCGCGCCATGGCGCGCACGAGGGCGCCCGGCAGATCTTTCACCGCTCCCTGCCAGCCGGCGTGGCCCAGACCGGCCGCCCGCTTTTGGGGATCGTAGAGGAGGATGGGGGCGCAGTCGGCGAAGTTCATGGTGAGGGCGCAGCCCACCTCGTCCGTGATGAGGCCGTCGACGTGGCGGATCCAGGTGCCGTTGTCGGCCTGCGTGACGCGGGCCACGTCCGCGCCGTGTACCAGGTGGGCGTGGACGACGGTGTCGGTATCTCGGCCGTAAATGCCATAGGCGCGGCGACGGTTGGCGTAGACGTTGGCTTTCTGGTCGGGCACCGACACGCTCAGGTTGAGAGTATCGAACGGGGCTGGACTGACGCCGCCTTCTCGGGTAAAAACGGCGTGCTGCTGCGCCCCGTCGCCGTTGAAGGTTGTAAATCGGAAAAAAGGCAGGTCATTTGCCTGGAACGGTTTCATGGTCATTTCTCGCGCTGCGCTCGTCTCGTGCTGTGCTTCTCTCGTGCTATAGCTCGTCTCGTGCCTTAGCACGACGTTTACTTTTCCCGGAAACGATTCTGGAGGAAGATGCGCCATCTGGCAAGAGGACGATCCCCTTGTGCCGCTTTCCGGGAAGCGGATTGAACTGTGAATGATGCCACGAGTTTACCAAATCTGCCTTTCGTCGCTATCCATGTTATAATGACGTCCGGGAACATTTGAGCTATGGCAAGAAGGAAGAGCAAACGGAAAACGAGAGGCGGCACGTCGCGCAAGCGGAAGAGCAGGCGCTCGAGCAAAGCGCGGCGCCTGTTGCCGACGCTGCAACTGGACGCGCCGAAGAAGGCCATCATCCTGGGCATCGGCCTCATTTTCTTCGCCGGCATCCTGGTGCTGAGCCTGCTGTCGCCCAACCAGGGGCAGTTGACGTCTGCCCTGGCCAGCCTCCTCTGGCGAGCGTTTGGCTGGGGGGGCGTCGTGACGCCGCTGTTCATGGGTGCGGCCGGCTTCTTCCTCGTTCTCTGGGGGATGGAGCAGGCGCCCGCCCTGCCCCGCTGGCGGCTGCTGGGCGTCACCCTTTTATTTCTGACCTTTGAGGCCTTCGCTTCGTTGTTGGGCGTGGTCCTGGACAACGGGCTGGCCAGCGTTTGGTCCGTGGCGCAGGCGGAGACGGGCGGCGGCTACCTGGGCGGCTTGCTCGCTTGGTCCCTGGTGCAGGCGATTGGCCGGCCGGCGACGATTTTGGCGCTGGCCGTGATTGGACTATTGTCCTCCGTTCTCGTCTTCGGCGTGAGCCGGGAAGAGGTTGTCGCATTTCTGAAAGCGGTATGGGCGCGCCGGCCGCGCGTCGACGCCGTGACCGTCGGCGAGCGCGAGATCCCGGTGAACGTCAACCGGCCCTCTCGTCGTTCAGGGCGGGCGAAGGCGGCCGATGCTGAGGCGGACGTGGCAACGGCAGCCGCCGGGGGCGGGAACGGCCGGGCAAGCGGGGCGACGGCGCCCGAAACGGACGAAGCGGAGCCTCCCTGGCAGCCGGACGGGCAGGAAGCGGAAGAGGACCGCTCAAAGGGTCGGTCGAAAAAAGGTCAACCGGATAAAGCGGCGGCCGAGAGCGCACAAGAGGTGGACGGGCAGAAAATGCCGGCGCACGAGCCGTTATTGCTGGGTGGGGCGAACGGAGACGAGCAGTGGGAACTGCCGGAGCTGGACGAGATGCTGGAGGCGGGTGGCGAGCAGGAGATCAGCAATCAGGCAATCCGTGAACAGGTAGAGATTATCGAGCACACGCTGGATAGCTTTGGCGCGCCGGCCAAGGTTGTGGAGATCAACCAGGGGCCGACGGTAACCCAGTTCGGGGTGGAGCCGCAATTTATCGAGCGGCGGAGCGGCAAGCGGACGAAGGTTAAGGTGGGTAAGATCGCCGGTCTGGCCGACGATTTGGCGCTGGCGCTGGCCGCACACTCCGTGCGCGTGGAGGCGCCCGTGCCTGGCAAAGGCTACGTCGGGCTGGAGGTGCCCAACCCGCAGAAAATGCTCGTTTCGCTGCGCGACGTCATGGACTCGACGGCCTTTTCCCGCATTAGCTCTCCGTTGGGTCTGGGGTTGGGCCAGAACGTCTCGGGGCGGCCAGTGGCGGCCGACCTGGCCAAGATGCCCCATCTGTTGATCGCCGGGGCCACCGGCTCGGGCAAGTCGGTTTGCGTCAACAGCATCATTGCCTGTCTCTTATTGCAGAACACGCCCGAGCAACTGCGCATGGTCATGGTCGATCCCAAACGGGTGGAACTGACGGGCTACAACGGCATTCCCCACCTCGTTGCGCCGGTGGTAGTTAATATGGAGCGCGTAATCGGCACCCTGCAGTGGGCGCTGCGGGAGATGGACATGCGCTACCAGAAGCTGGCCGAGGCGGGAGCGCGCAACATTACGGATTATAATCGCAAGGTCAGCGGCACTGACAAGAAGCACATGCCGAATATCGTGATCTTCATCGACGAGCTGGCGGACCTGATGATGGTCTCGCCGGAAGAGACGGAACGCAGCATCACGCGGCTGGCGCAGATGGCGCGGGCCACGGGCATTCACATGGTCATCTCGACGCAGCGGCCGTCGGTGGACGTCGTGACCGGCCTCATCAAGGCCAACTTCCCGGCGCGCATCGCTTTCGCCGTGGCGTCGGGGACGGATAGTCGCGTCATTCTCGATTCGACGGGGGCGGAGCGGCTGCTGGGCCAGGGGGATATGCTGTTCCAGAGTCCAGACGCCGGCACGCCCGTCCGCCTGCAAGGTAGCTTCGTCAGCGACAGGGAGCTGGGCCGGATTATCGATTACTGGCGGCGAGCGCGCCGCGTGAACCGCATAGCGGCCGCCGAGGCCCGGAGGAAGAAGGAGGAGGAAGAGGCCACACTGCCCCCACCCACGCAGCAACCGCTGTGGGATGAGCTGATCGACGAGGTGGAGGAAGAGTCGGACTACGAGGACGAGCTGGTGCCAGAAGCGATTGAGCTGGTCCGGGAGCTGGACCGAGCCTCTACTTCGTTGTTGCAGCGCCGATTCCGGATCGGCTATACACGGGCGGCGCGCATTATGGACGTGATGGAGGAAGAGGGCATCATCGGCCCGCCGACGGGCACAAGTAAGGCGCGGGATGTGCTGGATTATGGCGATGAGAATGAAGAGAGCGAAGAGGACGGGCCGGCCGCCGAACAGGCCGGTGCTTCCGGGGCTGCGTCAGGCGAAGGCGCCAGCGCCGGCGAGGAAGGGGATTGAGCCGAGCGCGGAGGAGCCGGGGAGCGCCAGGGAAAGATTACAGAAAGATGATAATGTAGGGTTCCTTACACTTGGCCGGGCGACCTGATTTATAATGTGCCGGATACTTTCGATGACGTGCTTATTGACGAAGTGCTGCCCAATGGGTGTGAGAGGTGGAAGGCAATGAAACAGGTCACGACCCCCATTTTGCTGGTTCTCATTTCTCTGTGGTTCGTTGCCTGCTCGCCGGAAGCGGCCGGCGGCCCGCAAGCGACGGCCGGTTCGGGAGTCGAGGCGATTTCTGAAACGGCCACGGCGACGACGCCGGCCACGGCAACCGAAGCGGCAACGGCCACGCAGACGCCGGCCGCGACGGAAGCGCCGTCGACGGAGCCACCACCCTCGCCAACAGCCGAAGCCGTCGAGCCGACGGTGGCAGCCCCCGCCACGGCCGAAAGCGGTGAGGCGGTGGCCGTTAACGGCCGTACTCCCGAAGGCGCTTATTTCCTCGGGCGGGCCGACGCGCCGGTGACGATCATCGATTATTCAGACTTCTTGTGAGGTAACTGCCGTGCCTACGTGTTAGGCACCGAGCCAAAGGTTATCGAAGCGTACGTGGAGACGGGAGAGGCGCGCATCGTCTTCTGGCCCGTTCTCAATCACGGGGATCCCAGCACCTTCTCGACGCTGACGGCCGAGTGTGTGGCGCAGCAAGACGTTGACCTCTTTTGGGAGGTGCATGAGGTCCTATTCACCAACCAGCAGGATTTGTGGTCGGCGAACCGCGACTATTATGTCAACACGGCGGTAGGCGTCGGCGCCGAGCGCGAGGCGTTCGAGAGCTGCTACGATAGCGCCGAGGCGATAGATCAGGTTCTGGCGCTGGACGCTTTGCGCCGCGAGCGGGGCATCTTTACCCAACCCGTTTTTGACGTAAATGGCCAGGTCTTCTACGGGTCGCAATCTTTTGCCGCCTTCTCCGAGGTGATCGAAGCGGCCTTGCCGTGACAATCTGCGCCGGTGCGTTAAGATAGATGTCCAACTTCCGTCGAATCGTATAAGGCAGC
>JAWVYQ010000192.1:0-5396 GCA_033722615.1 Promineifilaceae bacterium (SeqCode) | reverse complement strand
TAGACGTTCTGCCTGCCTGCTGGGCGGGCTCCTCCTTTGTTGGTTGCTGGTCGCTTGCGGCCAGCCGGCCGGCGCGTTGCCCACAAAAGTGGCGGCTGCCGCTCTGACCCCGGCCGCAGGCGACGGGGTCGTACCGCCAACGTGGACGGCCGCGCCGCCTCCGACGGCGACGTCCAAGGCGGCGCCCGCGCTGGCCAGTACGCCCACGCCCTCGCGCACGCCGTTGCCGATTCCGACTATTACGCCGTTTACGCCACCGCCAACCTTTACGCCTTCACCCGTGCCGTTGCCAGAGACGAGGATCACCCCTGACCGCCTCCCTCTGGGTGCGTACGGCCCAGATGAAGCGATCCAACTAGCCGCCTTTCCCCGGCCGCCGGGTGACAACGGTTGGGGCGTGCACTGGATTCCCACCGTCAAACAGGAGCCGGCCGTCGTCGACCGCTTCGTCGCGGAAGTGGTTAAGATGCATATAAAGTGGGTCGTCTTCCTTAATGACGGCACCAACGTTGGGGATAACGACTACCTGGTGCGGAAACTGGTCGCCAATGACATCATGCCGGTGATGCGCCTTTACCGCAGCACTATCACACCCTATGATGGGGATCTGGGGGCCGTGGTCCGTCACTATCGTTCTCTCGGCGTTTACTACTTCCAGCTTTACAACGAGCCGAACGTTAACGTGGAAAACCACCAGGGCTTCGCCAACCCCATTCATTATGCGGCCGTCTGGGCGGAGGCCGCCCGCGAGGTCATCGCCAACGGCGGATTGCCCGGCTTCGGCGCCCTTAGCCCGGGTGGCGCGTATGACCATTACGAGTTTCTGGATCGCACCCTCCGCACGCTGGAACATAATGGGGATCTGCAACTACTTAACCGCGCCTGGCTCTCGGTGCATAATTATCACGGCACGCGTCCCTACAACGATCCGGACGGATTCTTACTCTTCCGTAAGTACGACGCCATCGTGCGCAGCCACCTCTTGCGCTCCATGGCCATGATCGGCACCGAGGGCGGTTCGTACAGCGACAACCCAGAGGTGGTCAAAAATCACCTGGCGTACCAGTACAGGTACATGCGCGACGCGGAGCCATATCTATTGGCTTATAGCTATTGGTTGCTGGCCAACGAGGCAGGGGGCAGCCATGATTCGCGGTGGGAGTATCAGGCCCTCTTTCGCGAGGGATACGTTCACCCGGTCGTCCCCGACTTCTTCTATCTGACGTCACAATAAGGTTCTGTGCGGGAGAGCGGGTTTTGTGGGATCTAATCGCCCGTCAGATCGGCTCCATCCAACTCGGTTTCCAGCTCTGCCCACAGTTTGTTGAAGGTTGCCAGACGACGGGCCGCGGCGCGGCGCGCCGGGTCGGTGTGTAGGCTCTCGACCGTTTTGCTCTGCCACTCAGTGTCCTCGGCGGTGTCAATCAGCGCTCTTGTCGTCAGCGTCTGGCCCTTCGCGAAGCGCCGGCCGAGCCATTGGAAGGCGGCGGTTAACCCCAGCTTGGTCAACTTATCCGCATCCCACAACACTTGCGATTCCAGGGTCTCCAGCGGTTCGTCGCGCCACAGACCCATGTGTTGTTCAATAGCCTCGGCTACAGGCTCGATTTTCTCAGGGGGAAAGTCTGTCTCGGGTAGAAAGTCGCGGGCAAAGGCTGCACCCTCTTGCGGGTGGTCGTCGCCCTCATCCTTGGCTACATCGTGCAACCAGACGGCCGCTTCTACGATCTCCTCGTCGGCTCCCGTCAGCTCGGCCAGCTTCATGGCCAGTGTGTGTACGGCGATGACGTGTTCCCAGCGGTAATTGTAGAGTGGATGGGCCGTTCCGAAGCGGCGTTCGGCTTCGGCGACGGTGGCCTGCTGCATGGCTTCGCGGGCGGCCGCCCGCCACGATGGTTGATTTTTGCTTGCCTCAGTCACGATCTGTTCCGAAGGACTATTCCGAAGGTTTGCTCCGGCTGTTGCAGTCGGTCGGCACGTTCAGGTAGCAATTCTATGAGATTTGCCGCCATCTGCCACCCGCCGATTGGATGGCGCCAAGAGTCATGCTAGAATAGGGTCGCGTTGCCAGAGCCTGGTAACAGCGTGCGTGACAAGCCATAGACGCCACAAATCGTAAAAGGGCATCCTCAATGCACGGCCGCGACGTCCTGGAGATCTATAGCGCGGCGTGGGCCGACGGCGGTTGGATATGGTATGATATTGGAAGCGGCTGCCGGGTGAAACAGAAGTATCTTTGTCGTCGCTGCTGAGTAGTGAGTGTGGTAGGAGTAGTCGCTTGATGGAAGGTGTGATGCAACGTTCGGTGAGACGATACATTTTGTTGCTGATTGGTGGCTTGCTGCTGGGCGGCGTTTTGCTCGCGGCTGGACCGGCCGCGGCGATGGAGTGTAGGCCGGGGCGCGATGGCGCTGGCGTTTACGTTTGCGACGGCCGCCAAGGCGTACCCCGCTTCTCCTCTCCTGACCTCCCTCGCGGCAGCATCTTTTTTACCACGACGTACGCTTGGCTCGATGATTTCGCGCCCCTATATTCTGCCCCAGACGCTGGGGCCGAGGTGGTGAAACAGTTCGACGCGGGCCTCCTGTATAGCACCATCGAAGGGACGGCGACCGACGCGGCCGGCGGCCTCTGGTACCGCATAGCCGACGACCATTGGGCCCGCGCCGAGAACGTGCACGTCGTCGAAGAAAGCAAGCTCACGGGGGTCGAGGTTAATGTCGAGCCCGAACGCCCCTTCGGCTGGGTGCGCCACAGCGTCAGGCCCTCACCGGAACCGGGCGTCTTGCCGCCGGAAGACACGGCCTGGATTTCTCGGTATACCTTCGTCGAGATATATGACGTGGTGGAAGGGGAAGATGACCGCATCTGGTACTATATCGGCGACGGCAACTGGGTAAAAGATATCTACTTGGCCCTGGTGGACGTCGCGTCCCGGCCGGAAGGCGTGGGCGATGATGAGTTTTGGGTCGACGTCGACCTGTACGAACAGGTAATGGCCGCCTATGAAGGGGACCGTATGGTTTATGCCGGGCTTGTTGCCACAGGCATTCCACCATTTGACACCAACGAGGGTCTATTTCAGGTGTGGGCACGCGAGGAAGAAACGCACATGTATGGCGGCGAACTGGACGATTACTACTACCTACAAGACGTTCCGCACACTCAGTTCTTTGACGAGGAGATCGCCCTGCACGGGGCCTATTGGCACAATGACTTTGGCGCGGTGCGCAGCCACGGTTGTGTGAACATGCCGCCGCGCGACGCCGAATGGGTTTTCAACTGGTCAGCAAATGCCCCGAACACGCTCTGGGTCTCGGTGCGGACGGCGGAAGCGGATCACATTTTGGCCGAATACGGTCCGATTATGGGTAATGGGGCCGGTTACGTCACTGCTTCCGGGGCCGAGTAAGGGCCGCCGGGCGCGGGAGATCTCAAGGCTGCGCCCAGTGGAACGGCGTGACCGGTTCGACGCCGTAGTAAAGCTCGACGATGCGCCTGAAGAGGGGAGCGGCGTACGTTGACCCTTCTCCCGCGTGCTCAATCATGGCGACGACGGCGATCTCCGGCTCGGTGAGGACGGAGCCGTCGGCAGTCGTGTAAGGCGCAGCCGGTGCGTAACCGGCAAACCAGGAGTGGGGGAAGCCGGTCGGCGAGGCAGGCGCTTCGGCCGTTCCCGTCTTGCCCGCCACGGGAACGGGGAGCCCGACGAAGCGGTGGGAAGCGGTGCCGTAGGGGGCGGTCGCCACCTGCCACAATCCCTCTTTGATTGCCTCCAGGTGGGCCGCCGTAAGCGGTAGCCGGCCGTTTTCCTCCACGGGCCATGTTTCCTCCGGCGCTCCGCCTCCGGCTCCAATGCGATCGATCAGCTTTGGCTGGTAACGGGTGCCGCCGTTGGCAATGGCCGTAAAAATCGTCGCCATTTGCAGCGGCGTGACCTGCACGTAGCCCTGGCCGATGGCCATGTTGACGGCATCCCCCGGCACCCAGCCCTCCCCAATCTGGTTGATCTTCCAGTCGGGATCGGGAATCGTGCCGGCGCTCTCTTCAATCCCCTCGACGCCCGTCGGCGAGCCCAATCCGAACTGGCGGGCTGTTTCGGGCAGAAGGTAGGCGTCGGCTGCGTTCAGATTGTAGCCCATGTCGTAGAAGCAGGTGTTACAGGAGACGGCCAGAGCGCGCACCATCGACACGGTGCCGTGACCGCCGGAGCGCCAATCATACTTAATGAAATCTTCGCCCAGCTTGTCCCAGGAGCCGACGCTGGTGTAGGTCGTCTGCGGTGTGTAGAGGCCGCTGAGAAGTCCGGACGAGAGCGTGACGACCTTAAAAAGAGAGCCTGTGGGATAGGCACCCTGGGCCGCGCGGTTGACCAGTGGATTTCCCGGCTGGTTGAGGACGGCCTGCAATTCAGCCTCGGCATTGGGCCGGGTTACGTCGAAGATGGCCGGATTGTACGTTGGATAGCTGGCCATCGCCTTCACCTGTCCTGTATGGACGTCGAGAACGACGATGGAGCCGGCCGTGCCCGGCGAGGTGTTTACAGTTTCGGCCAGCGCCTGTTCCACGGCCTGTTGGAAATCGAACTCGAGTGTCAGGTAGATGCTGCGCGCCTGGCGCGGCTCTGTTTCCTGGACGGTGCTCACGTATTCGCCGTTGGAGCCGATGATGGTAAGGACGCCGCCCCGCGTACCGCGCAGGTATGGTTCGCCCCACGCTTCGACGCCGGCCCGGCCGACGCGCTCGTCGCCGCGATAACCGTCCTTTCTGTAGGCGTCTATCTGCTCGGCCGGAATGGGCCCTACGTAGCCCACGACGTGGGGGGCCACGCCGTTTTCCGGATATAGGCGTGCCGGCCGCTGTTCCGTGTAGAGGCCGGCGTCCAGATAGGGTTGCAGCGCCTCAGCGTGTTGCTCGAGGCGCTCGCTGGACACGTCGCCCAACGGCACACGCCAGGAAGGGAGCGCAGTGGCGTACAGCTCGCGGATGGCGGCCTGTTCCTTCCCCAGCAGCGGGCTTAACACCGCCAGCATGCCCTCCTCGTCTGTTACGTCGCCCGGGACGACGCCGAGCGTGACGGCCGTGCCCTGATAGGCGAGGGCATTTCCCTCGCTGGCGTAGATGTTGGCGCGGGCTGGAATGCGGTAATCCATGTACAGGCGCTGCCCACCTTCCATCTCAGGCATGATCAGGCTTTCGTCCCAGACAACGCCCCAGCGGCCCTGATTGTAGACCAGGTTGACCTCGTGGTCGCGCGTTATGTTGCCGACGATCAGTGTTTCCCACACGACGCGCACCTGCATCTGCGCCCGATCTCCTTCCTGGATGGCGGCCAGGGGTTGGGCGTGTACGGCCTGCACGGTGGCCGTTTGCATCGACTCCTCGTAAAGGCTGAT
>JAWVYQ010000191.1:0-5399 GCA_033722615.1 Promineifilaceae bacterium (SeqCode) | reverse complement strand
GTCATGACGCGGCCGGTCTGATCGTCCGGCTCGGAGTAGGTGATGGATACGGTCGCGTCCTCAAAGCCCATCTTGTCGAGCAAATTGTCGACGATCTCACGGGCTACCTCAGCGACTTCTTCGTCCACGTCCGGCGCTTCGACCTCCGTTTCTGCCGGTGGAGCAGGGGCCGGTTCAGGTTCCGGTTCGGGCACCGGTGGAGCAGGCGCTTCCGGCGCTTCAGCTTCTTCAACGGCCGGCGGGACTTCTGGCTCCGGCTCCCGTTTGGGTGGGGCCGTCGGTTTCGGCGTCGTCTCCGGTTCCGCCGGGGCCGGCTCTGGCGGTGGCTGGGAGGGCGTAGCGGCCGACAACGGCGTCAGGCGCACCACGGCTTCACGGCTCCCGAGCCCGAGAAGGCCCTTGCGCCCCTCCTCGACAATCTCGATGATGACGTCTTTGCGGCTCAACCCAAGTTGAGCGAGACCGGCTTCAATTGCTTCTTCAACATCGCTTCCGTGTGCTTCAACTGGTGCTTTACTCATCCTCGACTCTCTTTGCATTCTAGAGAAAAGCTCAAATGACGACAGAAATTCTAACTTCGACGGCGGACCGTTCAGCGCCGGCCCGAACGCCCTTTGCTTTTGCTCTTGGAACGGCTTTTCTTGTTGCTGGCCTTCTCTTGTTTCCCATCACTGCTGTTGCCGCCGCCTGCCTGGGCCGCCTCTTCAGGCGCGCTCATGGTAGGCGCCGGCCCGGAAGCCTCTTCCTCCATGTTGCGCCGGATCAGCCAACCCTGCCCAACGCCCACCAGATTAGAGAGGACGAAGTAGAGGGAAAGCCCGGCCGGGAACTGAAGCGCGAAAAAGCCAAACATCAGGGGCATCGTATACTGCATGGATTGGGTCATGCCCGCCATCGGATTATCTTCTTCTTCCTTTTTCTTTTTCTTGCCGTCGTCATCATCGCTGGACCTGGCTGAGGTCAGCAACCTTTGTGAGGCAAAGGTCGTGATGACGACGAGGACGGGCAAGACGAAGTAGGGGTCTGGCTGCGCCAGGTTCATCCAGAAGAATTGATTGTCAATGGGCAGGAGATCGGTGAGATCGATGAAATCATAAACGCGCTGCGTCAGTTCGAAGAGCTGCTGCGGCGTAGACCCCAGCACCACCAGAATGGCCCGGTAGAGGCCGATGAGGATGGGGAATTGAATCAGCAACGGCAAACATCCGAGCAAACTCTCGGCCGGATTATAGCCGATCTTCTGAAACTCCTCCTGCATCTTCTGCGGGTTATCCCGGTACTTCTTCTGGATCCGCTGCACTTCCGGCTGCATCTCCTGCATGCGCATGCTGGCCCGCTGTTGACGCAGATTCAGGGGCAGCGTCAAGAGGCGAATGAGGAGGGTGAAGACGGCGATGGAGAGAAAGAAATTGGCGCCCAGGATGTCATACAGAATCAACAGGGCGTTTATCATGGGATTGAGAATAAAGGTGTCCCACATAACTTTGTGTTCCTTAAAAAACGTTCGCTATCCGCCGGGCGGCTCTGGCATCCACTCTCTTAACGTGGTCCAAGAACCGGCGGCCGGTCGCTTTATTTTATTCAGACGGCGGCGAGTATTCCCACGTCAGGTCGCCACTGTCCAGCTCATAGACAAGTAATTGTAAGACGCCGACGTCGAGAAAGGCAACGACGAGATTGTTGCCGATGCGCACGGGAGAGGTGAAAACGGGAGCCGGCGTCTGGCGCCGCCATACCTCGCTACCATCGTCGGCATCTAGGGCCAAGACCTGCCCTTCGCGCTCCTCTTCTTCGCCTTCGATATCTCCGGAGCCGACGTAAAGAACGCCGTCGTTGTAGAGGGGAGAAGATTGTATGGCGCCCTGCACGGACCTGGACCAGAGAGCATCGCCTGACCGGGCATCCACGGCGAAGAAATTGCCGGCGACGTCACCGTAATAGACGGCGCCGTTGCCGACGGCCGGCGATCCCCAAACCCAATCTTCGGCAGGCGCCTTCCATAGTTCGTCACCACTATCCGCGTCGAAGGCGTGGATCTCGCGGTCGAAGCTGGGAACGTACAGCACGCCGTCGGCGAGCGTCGGGCTGCTGGCAATAGAACCGCCGAGCTCCCTGCGCCATAGTTCGTCACCGCTGTCGGCCCGGAGCGCGTAGAGCACGTTGTCGAGAGACGCCACGTAAACAACACCCTCGTGGTAAAGGGGTTTGGCCCAAATGCTGTGGCCGGTTTCAAACTCCCACTGTAGCTCACCGTTGCTGGCGGAAAGAGCCAGAAGGCGATTGTCGGCCGTACCCACAAAAACTTGCGTTGCGGCCTGTGTGGGAGAAGCGATGATGCGATCGGTGGCCACGTCGTCTCGAGACCAAAGCTGAGCCGGCTGCTCGCCAGACGAGCCATTGTTTTCCAGAGCGTAGATGGTCACAGTGGCCACCGGCGAAAAGAAACCACCGGACTGACCGTAATCGCCGAGGACGATCTGTTCGTCACCGATGGAGGGAGCGGCGAAAAAGTTAAGGCCGGGCGCCTCCTCCTCAGGAAACGACCAGAGGGGACGGCGCTCGCTGATATCGATGGCGACGACGCCCTGGCCGTAAGCCACATAGACAATGTCGTCGGAAGTGGATATACCGGGCCAGTTTTGGTCAGCAAGCTGCGCCCCGCAGGCAGCAAGAAAGATGCTGGCTACAACGAGAACAAGGATGACCGGCTGCAAACGCGGCCGTTTTGCTGCATACAAGTAGGGACCTCCGTTACGGGACCGGATCGTAGCCGCCTGGATTAAGCGGGTGGCAGCGCGAAATGCGCTTTAGCCCCATCCAGCCACCCTTTAAGAAACCATACTTTTCGACGGCTTCATAGGTATAATGGGAACAGGAGGGAGTAAAACGACAACTTGGCGGTAACGCCCGGGAAATGGTGTTCTGATACAAACGGATCAACAAAAGGGTAATTCGCTTCATTGCTCTCTCACCTGACGTCAGTCGCCGCAGGCTAAGATGCCGGATCGTCGAAAAAGCTGATCGACGGCCGCCTCAATTTCGTCAAAGGAAGCGGCCGGCAGACCCGTACGCGCCACCAAAAGGCAATCCCAACCTGGTTCGACGTCGGCGAGGCGCCGGCGAATAATTTCGCGCACGCGGCGCCGGCAGCGGTTACGTACCACTGCCTTACCGACACGCCGGCTCACCGAAATGGCAAAGCGGCTGGCGTCCTGATTGTTGGCGCTGACGAAGAGAATGAGCAAAGGATGTCGCCAGCGCCGGCCTTCCCGGTGCACTCGCCGGATGTCGGCATTGCGCCGGAGACGGTAGCGTTCTGGCAACATCCTTCACTACTTGCTTGCTACGCTCAGCCGCCACCGCGCCGCTTCTTCGCGCGGTACGCGGTTGATCGATTCCCCTTCCAGTTAATACGCTTAACGTGGTTATTCATCTTAGCGGAAAGGCGCTTGCGCCCTTTGCGGCGGCGATTCTTCAGCACCTTCCGGCCGCCTTTCGATTTCATGCGAGCACGGAAACCGTGCTTCCGAAGACGGCGCTTTTTCTTCGGCTGGTATGTGCGCTTTGGCATAATATCATCTCCCAAAAAAACAAGGGCCTATAGCCCCAGGTGTGAAACGACGCTATTTGAGGCACAAATGTTTACCTCAATTTATAGCCCTGCACTGACTGATGGTGCACTCTGCTTCAGCAATTTGCTGCATGCACCCAAACTTTGTCCGGGGACAAAGCGACATTGAATTATAGCCGACCGGCTGAGCACGGTCAAATCTAGCGAGAGCAAAAAGGTCATTTCAATGATTTTTTAATGAATCAGGCTGACCAGTGGGCCACGCTATGACAGGCGCTCGATCCTTGCGCCGAGTTGTTGCAGCTTCTGTTCAATACGCTCATATCCCCGGTCAATCTGGTGAATGTTATGAATAGTGCTCGTGCCCCGAGCGCAGAGGGCAGCCAGCACCATGGCCATGCCGGCGCGGATGTCGGGGCTAGTCACGCCGTGGGGGTTGGCGTACAGGTCACATGGACCCTGCACAAGCACGCGATGAGGATCGCACAATACGACACGGGCGCCCATAAATCGCAATTTGTCGACGAAGAAGAAACGGCTTTCGTACATCCAGTCGTGGAGGAGAACGGCTCCCCGGCTCTGGGTGCCGATGACGACGGCGATACTCATGAGATCGGGGGGGAAACCGGGCCAGGGCAGCGGCTTGATCTCCGGAATACGGCCGCCAAGAGCGTGTTCAATGGTTAGGGGCTGCTCGGCGGAAATGACGACGTCTTCCCCTTCCTCATTCCAGACGACGCCCAATCGCCGGTAGACGAGGCGGATCATGCGCAGGTCGCGGGGGCTGGCCCGCTGAATGCGCACCTCGCCGCCGGTGACGGCCGCCGCCCCGATGAAACTACCCACTTCCATAAAGTCGGCGCCAATCGTGAAGTCGCCGCCGCTCAAGCGATCGACGCCATGAATGATCAGGCGGTTGGTGCCGACGCCTTCGATGCGCGCCCCCATCCGGTTAAGGAAATTACAGAGGTCGCGCACGTGGGGTTCGCTGGCAGCGTTGTCAATCACCGTCTTCCCTTCGGCCACGGCCGCGGCCATAACGGTGTTCTCGGTGCCGGTGACGCTGGCCTCGGCTTGCAGCAGGTAGCCGGCGCCCTGGAGCGCGTTGGCCTGCATATGGAACAGGCCCTGCTCCTCGTCCACGTCTACTTCCACGCCCAGCGCCCGCAATCCCTGGATGTGTGTATCCAGGGGCCGGCCGCCGATGACGTCGCCACCGGGCAAGGGCAACGTAATCTCGCCGGCGCGCCCCAGTAAAGGCCCGGAGAACAGTAAGGAGGCGCGAATGCGGCCTGCCAGATTCTGATCCAGTTCCGTCTTGCAAATCGTGCCCGCACGCAGGCGCAGGCTTCCCGCTCCCAATTGTTCTACTTCAACGCCCAGATCTTCTAGGATGGCCAGAGCCGTGCGAACGTCCTGAATGTTGGGAATATTATGCAACGTGACGGGCTCTTCGGTCAGCAGGCAGGCAGGCAACAAAGCGAGGGCCGCATTCTTGTTACCGCTGGCTTCGATCGTTCCGCTCAGCGGCTGCCCCCCTTCGATGACAAATTTGCTCATGACGAAGCTCCTTTTCCCGGCGCACACAGGAGATCCTCTGCGCGAGGCTGGCGCCTAAACGGTTGTTGGCGAAGGTTGTAGTGCGAAGAAGGATTGTAACGACGGCCCGGGTACAGGGCAAACGGCGCAAGCGTTGCACGCCGGCCGCCGGGGCCGTACACTTGAACCCATGCCTTATGAAACGGTCGCCGGGCAACGTCTCTTCTTTGCCCGTCACAAAGGTCCTGAAGAGAAGGCGCCCACTCTTTTGCTGGTGCACGGAGCGGGT
>JAWVYQ010000190.1:0-5406 GCA_033722615.1 Promineifilaceae bacterium (SeqCode) | reverse complement strand
GGCCGCGACGTCCTTTACCACGACGGGAACGGTATCGGCCACGCCAGCCGCATGATTCTGGCGCCGGAGCATGGGCTAGGCATCTTCCTGAGCACGAACCACCGGCCGCTGGCTCCAGACGTGTCGAGCACGCCAGCGCACACGTTTATGAAGGAATTGGGCACGGCGCTGTTGGAACGATACCTGCCGCCGACGGCGAAGGAGGAGCAGGCGCCGCTGCCAGCTCTGCCCGAGGCAGCGGCGCGCGCCCCAAGGTATGCGGGTCATTACCGCCTGGCGGAAACGTCGCAGCAAGATTTCTTTAAATTGGGGGCCCTTCTGGATAACGTGGACGTCGCCGACAACGGCGACGGCACGATTACTATCGGTTCGAATCGCTACACAGAGGTGGAACCGCACTTGTTCCAGAGCGAGTCAGATCCTGGTTTCTTCGTGGTGTTTGTGGAGAATGAGGCGGGCGACGTCGAATGGTTGACGTTTGGGGGCACCGGTTCCTACCAAAAGGTATCGTGGTATGAAACGCCGACCTTCCAGATCGCAGTGGTGGCGGCCACGCTCCTGCTTTTCCTGACGTTCCTCGTGGCCATGCCTTTCAGCGGTCATCGTGCCTGGACGGCGTGGGCGATGAGCGCCCTGAACGTGGCTTTTCTGGGGGGGTTGGGCTATCTGATGACGAACGCCGACCTGGTCCTCTTTTTCAAGACGATTCCGGCGGCGGCGAAGGTGTTGTTCGCGCTGCCGTGGCTGAGCGGCGCGCTGGCGTTGACGCTGCCAGCCGTGCTGGTCGCTCTATGGCGGAAGCGGGCGGCGATATGGGTGCGCGTGCTCTACGCGGCGAACGCGGTGGCCGCAGCCGGTTTCCTGTGGTTTGTTGTTACATGGAACCTCTACTTGAAGTAACGGTCTCGGTGTGAGGAACCGGGAACGAAGGCGCCGGGCACGGCCGCAATGCTCGGCGCCTCTGGCCTTCTGATGGTGCACCCGCTTAGCGATGAGAAGTCAGCGCACAATGCACAATGGCAAATGGTTGACATTTACATACATACATGTTAGTATGTTGATATGAGACGAACGAAAGAAGAGGCGGAGCAGACGAAAGAGGCACTGCTGGACGCGGCATTGCTGGTATTCAGCCGGGACGGTTACGCTGCCTCACGTCTGGTGGATATGGCGGCCGAGGCAGGCGTGACACGAGGTGCTATCTACCATCACTTTGAGAATAAAGCTGGGCTTTACCTGGCGCTGATCAGGCGGGCGGAAGGGGAGCAGCAAGCGGTGATGGAAACGGCAATCCAGGAGGGCGGCAGCATCGCGGACGTCACGCGGCGAATTATGGTCAGGTCGTTTGAAGCGTTAGCGTTGCGCCCATCCTTCCGCCGCGTGATGGCGCTTTCGCTGTTCAAGGTGGCCGACAGCGAAGAGCTGGGCGACCTGATGGAGAAGCGGCGGCGGGAAGCGGTGACATTGATCGAATCGATCGCCGGTATCATGGCGCAAGGTATCGCAACCGGTGATTTTCGTGACGACCTGGACCCGCGCACGGCCGCCCGGGCGTTTGTTGCCTACCAGCAAGGGGTAATCCGCCTCTGGCTGGCAAATTCTGAGGCATTCGCGATTGAGGAGGAGGCTGATAAATTGACCGATCTTTACATGAAGGGGATTCTCGCCTAGTTTTTTTTGCCTCATTTACATACATACATGAACGTATCGGAGGTTCTGATGGAAAACGTGCACGCGGCAGAACGGGTAGCAAAAGCAGCAACACGCTCTATGGCAGTAAGTAAAGGGAAGATAAGGCCGCTGGGTTGGGCCGGCTCGCTGCTCTTCTTCGGCATCCCCACCCTATTGATGTTGGCGAACTTTCACCTGGGCATCCCAGCGCTGGAGGGGTTGGGGCTGTCCCCGTTTGAGGCATTCATCGTGGCCAGCACGGTGCCGATGGCGATCTTGTTCGCGGCCGCGCTGGCGGCGCTGGTGGCGGAGCAAGCGATCGCGGACGGCAGCAAGCTGCGAGAGGCGCTGCGCATAAGGATGCGCTTTCCCCGATTGTCCCTCAAGGCGATCTTTCTCGGGGTTGGCGTGTACGCGGCGATGGTGGTGGCAGGCGGGGTGGCGGGAGTGGTAGGTCGTGCGTTGGTCGAGGCGCAGCTAATCCCGCTGCCGGATAGCGTGCCGCTGTTGCTGGATCCGCGAGCAGCGATCAACGCGGCAACGCTCACGAAGTTTGCCGGTGGGCGGCTCGCAGGCAATTGGGCGATCATCGTTCTTTTCGCCGTGCAGATATTCTTCAACGTCGCGGGAGAAGAGTTATGGTGGCGCGGCTACGTGTTGCCGCGGCAGGAACTGGTTTTTGGCCGCCGGACGTGGCTGGTGCACGGCCTGCTGTGGTGGGGCTTCCACGCGTTCAAGTGGTGGGACCTGGTGACGGTGCTGCCCCTCGCCTTGATCCTGAGCTACGCAGCCCAGCGCAGCAGGAACAACTGGGTGCCGACGATGGCCCATCTACTGGCGAACAGTTTGCTGGCGCTGCTGATGCTGGCAGGGGTGCTGGGTTTGATGTGAGAGGGTAGCGGATGTGGCAAACGGGGGCCACAGCGACGTTAAGCACGAGGCAGTGTATGACGCCATTCGTCCGGCGTCCAGCGGGGCAAATTATGAGGCGAACATAAGTCAGGGGGCGGACGTTTGCATTCCGCAGAAATGGTGCTATATTTGCAAGTGCTCCCCGCCCAGAGGTGGTACGGATAGCTCCCCTGCTACACCGGCCACCTCACTTTTTTATCCCCTCACTCCAACCAAAAAGAAGCGACGTGTGATACGTGCGGCCGCGTAGGATCTGAGGATCGGGCGCTTATCCCGACATTCGTCGCCGCGGTCATTTTCCTGAAACAGTCGTTGCTGCTGTGTCGTATTTTTTTCAGCAGCTTCCGGAAAAAGGGCCCTCTGCGTCAGGCGAAGGTTACCAGCCAAGGTGGCGGCGAGCCATTTCGCGCAGCCAGCGGGCCCAGATAGCGTACCACTGTTCGCCGACGAAGAGGTTGTAAAGCCAGAGAAAGCCCCAGAAATTGATGAGGATGGAGACGAGGATGAGGGGGCGGCGCGCCCGCTCGAGCCAGCGATCGAGGCGTGAGGCGAGGGCGGCCAGCCTGATGGGATAGGTTTCGGCCAGCAGCAGGAGCCAGAAGGGAGCGGCGTCCATCCAGTAGCGGTAGCCGAACTGGACGGAGCCGGTGTTATGGTAGGCCCAAAGGGGGATCATGACGGCCAGCAAACCGACCCAGGCGGCGATGATAGTCGGCCGGCGACGGCGGGCGCCCAGGAGGAGGAGGAAGGCGGGGCTGACCAGAAGCAGGCTCATACCCAGTGGGTTGGGCGTGAGGAGACCGCGGCCGGTGGGGATGTCGACGCCGTCGAGAAGGTGATCGCAGACGGAGAAGAGGAGGGGCGGCGCCCAGCCGCGAATGAGCGGTGGGTTGAGGAAGGAGACGAAGAGGTCACAGGAGAGATAGTGGGCGTTGAAGCCGCCGTAACGGTTGTAGGTGGCGACGATATTGGGCGCGCCGGCCGTGTATTGATAACCAAAGTCTAGCGGACCGCCGAAGCGAGCATGGTTGTAGAGTAAGTGAGCGGCAACGCCGAGGGCTACCGGAAGGGCGAAGAGGAGGAGGGGGCGCAGGAGCGAGCGTAGGCGCCGGCGGTCGCGGTGCTGAAACCAGATGTAGACGCCAAAGAAGGCGGCGCCGAAGAGCAGGGTCGGCCGGGCCAGTCCGGCGAGGGCCAGGGCGAGCCCGGCCAGGAACCAGTTGCCGTGTTTCCAGCCGGCAAGGAGGGCAAGGAGGGCAAAGAGGATGGCAACGAGGTGGGCCATTAACCAGACGGAGCCAAGAGCGCCCATGTAGAGGTGGGGGGTGCCCAAGGCGAAGAGAAGGGTGAGCCACGGCTTGCGAAAGAGGAGTTGCACCAGGCTGACGTTGGCGGCGCCGAGGACGATGCTGAAGAGGATGTCGCTGAAGCGGTTGCTGAAGATGGCGACGGCGGGCATGAGGAGGATGGCGGGGAGCGGCGAGCCGGCGACGTAGGCGCGGCCGTCGAGGACGAGCAGGTCGTAAAGGTTGTCAGTGTGCATCAGGTCGAGGCGGCCGTTGAGCAGGGAATCGGCGAGATGTACATAGTGGGGGGCCAGCGACTGCTGATCCCACATGTTGGCGGCGGCCGCCACATTGAGGATGAGGGCCAGAAGAAACCAGGTGATAGGATGCTCCCACAGGCGATGGGCCAGGGGCAGCGCCCGCTGCTTGAGTCCGATGTCCATAAGTGCTCCGGGCCAGGGCAGTGTGTATTGCGCTGACCCATACCGTTCTACCGCAGGAAGGCGGCCGGGGCAAGCGACGAGAGAGGTCGTGTCCAAATTAATTGGGAGGGGAGCGGATCTATTGCAAAGGCACCAATGAGGCATCGTGGGAAAATTCACTTTCCGTATACCCCCTCTGTAGAACTTTTGTGCTACGATGATTTCAGAGTGTTTCGGAGACCGTCGTGCGATCAAATATGGGAGTATTTATGTCTGTGAATGGAGACAAACGACGATGTACGGCGACGGTGGCGCGGACGGGGGAACGATGCCGCAAGTGGGCATTACGGGATGGTGAGTTGTCGCTATGTAGCCAGCACGCCCACGAGGCGTTTCCAGGGCCGGAAGAACGACGGTGTGCGGCGACGAGGACGGATGGGGAACGGTGTGCGAACTGGGCGATGGCGAACGGGCCGGCGCAGTTGTGTAACGTGCACGCAGGAGAGATCCGGCACCGGCCGCCGCCGGATCGGCGGTGTACGGCGATCAGGGCGAACGGCCGGCGCTGCCGCCGCTGGACGGCAACGGGGAAGGGGGATGACCCGAAGGAAAACCCGACGTTGTGCTCCGCGCACGCTTATCCGGAGAAGGGGAACTTGCTGCGCCACGGCTTCTACCGCCGGCTGCCGGCTTTCAGCGAAGAGGAGGCGGCGCAGATTAGGGCGCACGTGGCGGCGGGGCGGCCGCAGCTGGCGGAGATGCTTGTGGTGCGGCTGAAGCTCCAGGGGCTGTTGTCGTACCTGGAGCGGGCGGAGCTGGAGCCGGCCGCGCGCCGGGAGGCGGCACGGCTGGGGTTTGTGGCGTGCCTGGCAGTGGGCGATTTATTGTGGGGGCGCAAGCGGATTGACGCGGAGCGGACGGGGTTCGCACGCCATCTGGTGGCGCGCACCATGCGGGATGGGGCGCCCGGCGAGGGAGGGAGCGGACAACGATGACGGCCTCGAAGATGGCAACAGAGGATGAGCATATGGCTAACACCACGAAGGCCAACAAGTCGACGGCCAGCAAGCAGGCGGCCAACAAGTCGGCGGCCAACAAGTCGGCGGCCAACAAGT
>JAWVYQ010000189.1:0-5428 GCA_033722615.1 Promineifilaceae bacterium (SeqCode) | reverse complement strand
TCTTCTCGTCCCGGCCGCGAATGTCTGGGGAAAAGAAAAAAGGCCGGACTTCGATCGAAGTCCGGCCTGTCAGGCGTACGTTTTTTGGCGTGAACGTCAGGCGGTGGCTCGTTCTGTGACGCGCACGGCGGGACGGAACTTGTACCCATAAATAATGGTTCCTTCCTCACCTTCGGCGCGCAGTTTACGTGTAACCATTTCCACTGGCATACCGATCTGAATCGCTTCCTCGTCAAGGTCGGTCAGTTGTGCGGTGACCAGGGGTCCCTCTTCCAGTTTGATCAAGGCCACAGTGTAAGGGGCCGATTGCTCAAAACCGGCCGGCGCGTCGTAGATGGTCGTGTAAGAATAGACCTCGCCCAATCCGGTGAAGGTGTATAGTTCCTGGGCGGGCGCTTCGCATTCCAGGCAAACGTCGCGCGGGGGGAATAGCTTTACGCCACAGGAATCGCACGTTTCGCCGACCAGATTGTAACGCTCAGATTTTAGTCGCCAATGACGGGATGCTTGCATAATTGATAACCTCACTCTTCCAAAACTATGGTGCATGAATAAGCCGCAGACCTCTGCGGCTCACAGCTTTTATTATGGGGGAAGAATTCTACCAGAAGCTGCCAATCCCCCGGCGAAAGCTCTCAAAAGCTATCAGATCGGCCATAGTGGGGCTATAGATTGCAAAAATAACAAAACTATTCTCGCTTATGTTAAATATCTCGACAAAAGCAAACGGCCGCCGTTTGCGCCGCCGTTTGTCGACTTGTCAGCTTGCCAGAACGTGGGTGATGGCGGTCGCGCCCGTCGTCGCCAGATTCTGGGCCATGCCGATGCGCGCGTTGGGCACCTGGCAGGCCCCGGCCTCGCCGCGCAACTGCTGAGTGACTTCGACGATCTGGTAAACGCCGGTGGCGCCCAACGGGTGGCCGCGGGCTTTCAGGCCGCCAAAGGTGCTGATGGGGATGCGCCCGTCGCGGCCGATGACCCCGTCCCGCGCCAGTTGCCAACCCTGGCCTCTTTCGGCGAAGCCGGTTGCTTCCAGGGCCAGGGCGGCGAGGACGGTGTAGGCGTCGTGCAATTCAAAGAGGTCGATATCGTCATGGGTGACCCCCGCCTGCTCCATGGCCGCTGCGGCGCTGCGCTCGGCCGCCGACAACCAGAGGATGTCCTTGCGGTCGTGGAGGCCGACGGTGTCGGTGGACAGCGCGGAGCCCAGGACGCGGATCGGTTTGGGCACCATGTCCATGGCCCGCTCGCCGTTGGTGACGATGACGGCGGCGGCCCCGTCCCCGAGAGGGGCCATGTCGAAGAGGCTGACCGGCTCGGCCACGGCCGGCGCGGACGCAAAGCGCTCGGCCTTCATGCGGTTGCGGAACATCGCCTGTTCGTTGTCCGCTCCGTTTCGGTGGGCGTTGACGCTGAAACCGGCGAAGTCGGTCAGTTCAACGCCATAATCGTGCATATAGCGGCGCATCATCAGCGCGGCCGCCCCGGCCGGCGTCAGACCGTGGATGGCCTCGTAATCGGCGTCGAGGCCCGTGGCCGTTTCGGCGACGACGATGCTGCCCGACTCGTCCGTTATCTTTTCAACTCCGATTACCAGGGCCGTTTCAACGAGGCCGCTCTTGACGGCCAGAACGGCCTGGCGCATGGCGGCGCCGCCGGAAGCGTCGGCCGCTTCGACCGTTACCGCTTCAATGCCGCGCAGGCCGGAAAAATCGGCTACAAGCGCGCCCAGATGGTCCTGTTGGCTGAGGCGGCCGGCGAGCATATTGGCCACGTAGAGGGCGTCAATGCTCGTCGTTGCCGCGTCGTCCAGGGCGGCTTCGATAGCGTACCAGGCCAGGTGGCGAATGGACGTGTTCCAGCTTTCCGCTACGTCGGTTTTACCAATGCCAATGATTGATACGTCTGTCATAATTTAACTCGCGCATTCTGTCTTACGGCTTACGGTCCGCACAGTCAGGCCCACGCAGACACAACACGCCCGTAATCCTTTAACTCATCTTCAGCTTGTCGCGGTAGCGCGTGTACGTCGCGTAATCAATTTCCGTGCGGCGAGCAATGTAATCCTCCGTCGTCGGGGCCAGGCCGCGTATCTCGGAAATCCGTTCCGTCACGCGCAAGTCGAACGCGTCGGAACCGGCGCCGGACCCGTAACTGACCATGAGGATGCGATCGCCGGGCTGGGCCACGTCGAGAATGGCGGTGAGGCCGATGACGGCCGAGCCGGCGTACGTGTTGCCGATACGGCCGCTGAGGAGGCCGGGCTCGATTTGCTCCTGGGTGAAGCCCAGCATTTTGGCCGCGCGGACGGGGAATTTAACGTTTGGCTGGTGGAAGACGGCCCAGGCATAGTCGGACGGCGTCCGCTCCATTGCTTCCATCAGCGTCTCGGCGGCCGAGATGATGTGGTTAAAGTATGCCGGTTCGCCGGTGAAGCGATCGCCGTGGGAGGGATATTGGGCGTGGGCGCGCCGCCAGAAGTCGGGCGTATCGGTGACGAAGGAGTAGGACCCTTCGATGACGGCCAGCGCCTCTTCGCTGCGGCCGATGAGGATGGCAGCGCCCCCCGCGGCGGCCGTGTACTCTAGAGCGTCACCCGGCCGGCCCTGCGCCGTGTCCATGCCGATGCTCAGAGCGTAGCGGGCCATCCCCGAGCCGACGAAGCCGATGGCGGCCTGCATCGCCTCGGTCCCCGCCTTACAGGCAAATTCCCAGTCCGCGGCCTGTGTGTGGGGGACGGCGCCGATTGCCTCGGCGACGATGGTGCTCGTCGGCTTGACGGCGTACGGGTGGCTTTCGCTGCCCACCCACACGGCGCGGATCTGCTGCGGGTTAATGCGGGCGCGGGTCATGGCATTACGCGCGGCCTCGATAGACATGGTGGCCACGTCTTCGTCAAGGCCGGGCACCGATTTTTCGGTCACCGGCACGCCGCCCTTACCGCCTTTCCACATGCGCACGATCTCGCGCGCCGGGAGGCGATAGCGCGGGACGTAAGCGCCATAGCCGACGATGCCTACTTCATGATGTGGTTTTAATAGTCCGTCTTCGGTTCTGACTTCGACCATTGTTTTACCTCGACTGCTAAAATTGCTAATCGTTTTTTTGCAAGCGTCATTCTTTTGTAGACGGTATCCTGCATGCCCGCATATGAGTTCATAAATCGGCCAGCAACTGGCGCGCATAGGCCACACGAATATTCTGGTCGGCGATCAGGCGAGCTGTGACCCGGTCTACCTGCCCGCCGGTAGCACCGGCCGCCAGCGCGACCTGGCGCGCGTGCATGCGCATATGGCCGTGCTGAATGCCGGTCGTGGCCAGCGCCTTGATGGCCGCCAGGTTTTGCGCCAGCCCAACGGCGGCCATGACTTGCGCCAGTTCGGACGCGCTCTGAACGTCTAAGATCTTCATCGCGATCTTGGCCGTGGGGTGCACGCGAGTGGCGCCCCCTACGGTGCCGACTGCCAGGGGCAGGGTCATCTCTCCGGCCAGGTCCCCCTGCTCGTCGACGCGCCAGTCGGTGAGCGCCCGGTACTGTCCGTCGCGGGCCGCGTAGGCGTGGGCGCCGGCTTCCAGCGCGCGCCAATCGTTGCCCGTGGCGATGCAGACGGCGTCTATCCCGTTCATAATTCCCTTGTTATGGGTGGCTGCCCGGTAGGGATCGACGAGGGCAAAGGCGTTGGCCTCTTCAATGCGTCTGGCGACCAGCGTCCCTGGCATGTCGTCGCCCCGGAGCACGTCCGCGGGTACGGTGCAGCGCGCCGTAGCCAGGCGTTCATCAGTCAGGTTGGAGAGAATGCGCAAATTGACGCGGCCGCCGGTCAGGTCCTCTATCAGGGGGGCGATGGTTTCGACGGCTGTGTTAATGGCGTTGGCCCCCATGGCGTCACAGGTGTGGTAGAGGAGGTGGATGACGAGCATGGACCCCACCGACGTCTCCGGGAAGGTGCGCACCCGAATATCGCGCGAGCCCCCGCCGCGACGGACGATGCTCTGGCTGGATTCGTCGGCCGCCTCCATCAAGTATGCCTTATTGTCCCCGATAGCCTGGGCAGCGGCGTCCATGTCCGGCAGGTCCAACACCTGAATCTGGCCGATCATGATCGGCTCTGTCGCCTGTGTGTGGAAGCCGCCGCCGGCCCGTACCAGTTTGGCCGCGTGGCTGACGGCCGCCAGCACGCTGGGCTCTTCGACAGCCATGGGAATCAGATAATCCCGACCGTCGATACGGAAGTTGACGGCCACACCCAGGGGAAGGGCGTGAGTGCCGATGCCGTTCTCGATCATCTGGCTGGCGGCGTTTGCCGTCAGGCCCTGGCCCAGAAGCACGGCCCGTTCGTCGTCGTCCAACCCGGCCCAACGGGCTACCGTGGCGACACGCTCCGGCAGCGTTCGCTTATAGAAGCCGGGCAGACGGGAAGATCTGTCGGTCACTTTCCTCAATCACTCCAAACTAAACGTGGCGCAGCGTACGCGGGCGCGGGGCGCCCAGGACGTCACGCCCTGAAATGCGGTGGATCGTCACTTGTGACTATACCGTGGTTTTTCTCTCAAAAGCTATCAGAAGTGATATTGAGAGGGATCGAGAGGCGATTCTAACGGAATGTCAACGATGATCGTCAGATTCGCGGGAGCATAGACCGCCGTTTACCGCTCGTCCAGGTATTGGAGGGCCAGTTGTGTGCGCTCGTCGACGCCGGTGGCCTCGCGGGGAACGTTCTGTAGCGCCGTTTGCGCTTCCACGATGCTGAAGCCCAGTCCGGTCAGCAATTCGATGACGTCGGCGTCGACGTCGCTGACCAGGGGCGCGGCGGCTGCCTCGGCCGTGAAATCCAGCTTGTCCCGAAGCTGGAAGAGGATGCGCTCGGCCGTCTTCTTGCCGATGCCGGGTACGCGTTGGAGCACGGCCGCTTCTTCGCGCATGATGGCGCCCCTGAACAGTTCCGGGCTCAGAGTAGAGAGTAAGGAGAGGCCTACTTTGGGACCAACGCCGCTGACGCCTAACAGGAGTTCGAAGAGAGAGCGCTCTTCTTCACCGGGAAAGCCGTAAAGGGTCAACTCCGTTTCACGCACGATGAGGTGCGTGTGCAGGCTGATGCGCCGGCCGACGCCGCCCACATTTTCCAGCACCGGGTCGGGCACGTAGACGCGCACGCCAACGCCGCCCACGTTCACGATGAGGTGATCGTCGCCAATCCCGTTGACGACACCGCTAATAGATGCAATCATGGGGAAATTGTAACAAGCGTCGCGGCGGCGGCAACTTGTGGGCCGTCGACGCGGATAGTGTTGTTGTTCAGCGACAAGGTCACCCCTAACTGTTCAGCGAAAATGTCACCATAGCTACTTCTGCTGTTGCTGCTGCTGTTTCCGGCGCTGGTAAGCAGCACGGCCTTGTCGGCGCCAGGGATGGTCGGCAGCCGGCTTG
>JAWVYQ010000188.1:0-5461 GCA_033722615.1 Promineifilaceae bacterium (SeqCode) | reverse complement strand
GTAGGCGGAGCGCTCGCCTGACCAATCGATCTCTAGATAGCCGGCGTCGCCGAGACGCATGGTGCCTTCGGGAACGTCGCGGCCCATGCCGAGGAGGGGCATGGAGGTGGCGGTGAGGCGGGCGTCACCAAGGAGGGAGGCGATCTCGGCGCTGAGGTCGCTGTGGCGGCGGCCCGTGAGGGCTTCGCGCAGGCGGTGGAGGAGAAAGGCGACGGTGCGCCGCAGGCCACCCGGGGCGTTGAGGGCTTCGACGACCCAGTTGACGTGCTGGGGATAGCCGGCGTCTTCGACGTAGTGGCCGCGGAGATGGCCGCCGTCGGCGAGGTCGGGGACGCGGATGGCGCTGGTGACGACGGGACCGCGGCCGGGGTCGACGACGCGGGGGACAAGGCGGCCGTCCTGTTCCTCGCGGCTGTGCAGGACGAAGCCGAGGTAATCGCCGTTGAGGTTGAAGCGGGCGCCCAGCATGGGGCTGAGGTGGGGGAAGGCAGCGCGGTTCTTGAGCAGCAGAAAGGGGGTGCCCAGGGTGCCGGCGCTGAGGATGAGGTGGTCGGCCGTGATCTCGTGAAGCGGCAGGCGGCCGGTGTCGTGGGGGCGGCCGGCGTGGGCCTGAGGATCGTGGCGTACGTAGCGCACGACGTAACCGCCCTCCTCCCGAGGGGCGAAGGTGCGAACTTCACAGGAGGTCCAGATGAGGGCACCCAGGCGGACGGCTTCGGTGAGGTAGTTGAAGTCGAGGGTGTTTTTGCTGCCGTAATTGCAGCCGAGATCGCATTCGCCGCAGAGCTGGCAGGTGAGGCGCGGGCGGCCGTGCAGATTGGGGCGTTCTTCGTGGATGGGGACGCCGAGTTGGGGCGGCTCGCCGGGATTGGCGAAGGTGACGGCGAGTTTCGGCAACTCGCAGGAGAGGTTGAGGCGGGCGGCCGCGTCACGAAAGGCGCGGGTCTTGGGGGTCTGGTCGTAAGGCGGGTGGTGGAAGGGATAGCGCTGGGCGTTCAACACGCGCTCGACGCGGTCGTAGTGGGGGTCGAGGTCGGCGCGGGTCAGGGGCCAGCGCTCGACGCGGCCGTCGGGGTCTTCGCGGACGAACCACTTTTCGTCTTTGCGGATGAGGACGTTGGCGTAGATGAGGGACCCGCCGCCGAGACCGCTGGCGACGACGGCCTCCAGGTTGCGAAAGCTCCAGACGTTGTAGAGGCCGTAGAGGCCCTCGCTGGGATCCCAGAAGTTGCGGGCGAGGGCGTGCGGGCTTCGGGGAAAGCTGTGGGGTGGATAGGCCTTGCCGCGCTCGAGCACGCAGACGTCGAGGCCAGCGTCGGCGAGGCGGTAGGCGGTGACGGCACCGCCGAATCCGGAGCCGACGACGACGGCGTCAAAGTGGGGGTGGGCCATGGGCTGCCTCCTATGGGCAAGATAGCGTGGGAAACAACGGCGTCGAGGGTTTCGCCGGCAACTTCGAGAGCACGTGTGTCGCCGGTCCGGAAGTGTTTACATTCAGAGACACCGTCTGCCTCGTCGACGTGCATGACATCGAGGTGCTCGTGGAGCATTTCCGAGAAGAGGGGGTTTCTGCCGCGGGCCTCGAAGCGGTCTAAAAGGGCGTCGAGCATGTATTCGTCGAGTCTGTCCGTCCGGCTAACGGGGTCGACTGTACTCATCAGGACGTTTTCCTTTTTGTGGTTCATTCGCTAGATTCGTGAACCTCCGGGAGGCTGCCTCACATCTCTCGCCCTCTGGGAAACGCACGCTGAGCCTTTCGGCGGTTGGCTCATGGATTCAGCGCTATCCGCGGCCGGGATGAACGAAGGCAAGGACACGCGTGGGCCCACCGGTGGCAGCGTGAACTTTGGACACGGCGGCAACCATTGTCGTGCCAACGGGAGGTAGCCGATCCAGGTTGGCTACGGCCTCCAGGCCCCAACGATTGGTGGGCAACCAGCGAAAGTGGAAGGCAAAATCGGGTGACGGCCCGTAGTCGAGGCTCAGCGTATCGACGGCGACGCCGTGAACGTCACGCTCTTCGATGAGGAAGTCGGCCGCCTCTACGTGGAAACCGGGAAAGTGGAGTAAGCCATCGGCGTCGGCGTTGCGGAAACCGGGGCCGTCTACTTTGTCGGCCCACCCACTGAGCATGGCGACACAGCTCCCCCGTGGGAGCGGGCCATGTTCTGCCTCCCAGGCACGGAGATCGTCGGGTGTCACCTGCGCGTCGGGATTGGCTTCTGCTTTTTCGCGGATGTCGACGATGGCCAGAGGCACGACCAGCTTTTCGATGGGGACCTCGGCGGCCGAGTCCTGATCGACCGAGAAGTGAAGGGGGGCATCCATGTGAGTGCCGGTATGCTCAACGAGGGTCCAGGTGTTCATGTTGAAGCCGTCGGTTTCAAACTCGAAAAGTGGATCCGACTCGAATTGTGACCCGCCGAAGAAGGTAGGAAAGTCGGGGACCAACGTATGCGTCAGATCAACGATGCGCGCCACCGGCTTCTTGATGATCGGACCGGCCTTACCGTCCCTCGCGGCGGCGATGGACGCGGGCGCGGCCGTGAGGGCGGCCGTCGCGGCTACTGCTTTCAGAAAGCCCCGCCGGCTGAGACGTTTCTCGATAACTTCCTGGCATCCTGGAACACACATGACAACACCTCCTAAGCTGGTTCAACGGTTGCCCTTACTTTCGGGGTGGCGCGGGCTCTTTCCGAGGGACAGCAAATGACATTGTCGACGACGCCGGCGGGTTCAAGAGGCGAAAAGGTGTTTTGGATAAGGGTAGAATCATTATAACATCTGTGGCCAATTGTCAAGGCGGCTAAGCTGATCGTCGCAGCTATCGGTCGAGGAGATCTGTGCAGCTATATCTGGGGGATATCTCTTGACACTGTGTACACGCCTCAAATCTACTTCTGATAATCGTCCCCCACGCTGAATAGTAGAAAACAGTCAATTTATCATCGAGGAATCCGGGCGATGGGCGAGCTATGGCCGATCGCAACGGAGGATAAAGGTGAAGAAGATGACGAATCTAGACATCGGATTGCTGATCTTGCGCATCGTTGTGGGGATCATTTTTGTCGGTCACGGAAGCCAGAAGCTATTCGGCTGGTTTGACGGACCGGGCATGGATGGGACCACTTCGATGATGGAAAAAATGGGGATGGAACCGCCCCAATTGTGGGCGTGGCTGAGCGCGATGGGCGAGTTGTTTGGCGGCCTGGGCCTGGCATTAGGTCTTTTGACGCCTATCGCGGCCACGGCGCTAGTCGGCTCAATGTTGGTGGCGATCATCAAGGTGCATTGGCCCAACGGCTTGTGGAATTCGGATGGAGGCTATGAGTTTCCGCTGGTGATGGCCGCTGCCGCCTTTAGCGTGGGTCTCATGGGACCGGGCCTCTTGTCGCTGGATAATTTACTGAATCTGCCGTTGCGCCAACCGCTGGCGTACGGCATCGCTCTGCTACTGATGCTGGCGATCGTCGCAGTGGGACTGGGCCAGAGCATGCGGCAGGAAGCTGAGGAACGACAGCACGCATAGCCAAGGCACAGTTGTAACAACGAGGCAAACGGGAAGGCGCCGGGAAAGATGGTCTCCCGGCGCTCTTCGATCGGGGAAACGGCCACCCGATCAGTCGATCTCCTGTCGCCGCCGAACCCGCTGCACGATCCACCTTGCGATGACCAGGAGCAGGAGGGCGATGACGACGTAAGTGGCCTGCTGGAGCAAGCGGCTGAGGCGCTCGTATTGATCGCCAAGGAGCATGCCGCCGTAGGCGAGGGCGGCCGACCAGATGGCAGTTCCCAGGGCAGTGTAGAGGAGAAAGGGGCCGAGGCGCATGGCGGAGCTGCCGGCCGGGAGGGAGATGAGGGAGCGAACGCCGGGAATGAGACGACCGAGAAAGACGGCGGCGCGGCCGTGGCGGTCGAACCAGCCGTACGCTTTCTCGACGTCGTCCACGGTCAGCAGGAGCCAGCGGCCGTGGCGGCCGACCCACTCCCGCAGACGATCCCGGCGGAATTGCCAGCCCAAAAAGTAGAAGACGAGCGAACCGGCGACGGAGCCCAGCGTTCCGGCCAGAACGACGCCGAGCAAGGATAGCTCGCCTTCGGCGACGAGAAAGCCGCCCAGGGGCATGATGATCTCCGAGGGAATGGGGGGGAAGACGTTTTCGATGAAGGTGAGTAGGGCCAGGCCTACGTAGCCGAGGTCGGTGACGAGGTCGGTGATCCAGCCGGTCATGAATGCCCCTGCTCTGTACCTGCCGGTTTTGCCGATCCGGAAGGGCGCGGGCACAGTGACACGTGACTATCCTCGGAGATCCAGCACGGCGGAGGGCTGTCGCTGACTCTCAAAGTGGTCTAGCGGCCGGCGCCTAGCTCGCGCTGCATGAAGTCGATGAGTTCCAGGTTGCCTCTGATAACTTGCAGCCGGACCCAGACCTGGAGGTAACTTAATCCCAGGACCAATGTGATTCCCAAAACGACGTAGAGGGACCGGCCCTGCAATTCCTCGAGCAACCCCAGGGCGAGCGCAGCCAACAGAGCGATGAAGAAGATGCCGCCGATGATGAGCGCGTCTCTCCGTCTCGCCTTTTGCCGGGTCTGTAAGAGGGTTGTGTAGTGCGAAAGCTGATCGATACGGGTCATGTCCAACCGCCTCCCTTTCCTTAATAAGACACGATCAAGGCTCAATTCTTCATGACGTGATGTCCTGTCGCCGGAAGAGCACGGCCGTCAACGTCACCAGGCCCACGACCCAGAGGGCAACGATGAGGATGGATTGGGGCAGGCTGAGGACGGCCGTGAAGCCGGGCAGGTTACTTGCGCTTGAGCCGATTCCCTCGCCGATCCACGAGGAGATATTTGTCAGGTTGTAAGTTGGCGTGGTGGCGTAGACGTTGACTAAGTGAGGCCTGTTGAATGCCTGCCCGACGATTATGAGAATGAGAGCGGAGGCAAATTCGACGATGGCGACGCCAACGCTCAGCAGTAAGCTGGCCAGAATGGAACGAGAAGCCATGGCAAACAGAGCGGCATAGGCAGCAATGATCAATGTGGAGGCAAAGGTCACGGCCGCTTCCGATAAATAGGTTCGACTGAAATCGGCCAGCACGTCAGCAGTAAGTTCTGGACCATACGGGACGCCCACGAGCGCTGCGTTCAACCAGCCTCCCGCCCACCATACCAAAGAGGTCAGGGTGAGCGCAACAATGATCAAGAGGCCCAAGGCCAGAAATTTCGTCAGAATGAGGGCCAGCCGCCGGCGACGCGGAATGACGTTTTTCCACGTTCCCCATTGGTACTCACCGGCGAAGAGGACGGCCGTGAAAGCGAGAAAGGGCATGCGAATGAAGATGTTTTGCGGGAAACGGTTAAAGAGCGCCCATACGTCCAGCAGCCGGCTCGTCCACACGGGCGGGTAGGCCTGGACTCCCTCGCGGACGAAGTCGCTCAGCAAAATACTCGCTCC
>JAWVYQ010000187.1:0-5475 GCA_033722615.1 Promineifilaceae bacterium (SeqCode) | reverse complement strand
GTGGAAGCAGGTGGCGTAGGGCGAGGAGTTTCCCGGAAACAACGGTCCTGGATTAAGCGACCTTACCTCCCAGAGGCGAGAGCTTAGCGACACCAGTTTCCGGGAAACTGCACCGTCTACCAGAGCACGTTTGTTTGGAAGGCACCTCCGCCGAGAAACTTCGACGGGCTCAGCATAACGGATTTGCGGGCTTGCTTCGGGAGGCTGATCGTCATGAGGTTTGTGGTGTTTCTTTTCTCACGGAACGTTGTTCGCAGCGTGGCGGCTCTCAGGATGACAACTGGCGGTGGGTTTTGCGGGTGGAGACTATATTTGATTAGACGACGGTGATCTGGGAGCCGGCTGGTCGCTTTTCAACTTCGATGCGAGTGGGGAAGGCGTCCTTCAGTTCTTCAATGTGGGTAATGACGAGGATGCGCTTGAAGTCGTCTTTGACGACGTTGATCGCCTCCACCAGGCGCTGCCGGCCGGCCGGATCCTGGCTACCAAAGCCCTCGTCGATGACGAGGGTTTGCAGGCGAGCGCCGGCCCGCCGGGCGAGGATCTTGGAGAGGGCCAGACGGATGGCGAAGTTGACGCGGAACTGCTCACCGCCGCTGAAATTCTCGTAAGGGCGCTCGCCGGCCGCGTCGCCGATACGGATGTCCAGCGTTTCGGCAAGGGCATCGCGGCTTTTTAGCTCCCGCTGCGTTTCGAAGAGGACGCGCATCTCGCCACCGGTCAGCCGTTCGAGGAGGGCGTTTGCGTCTTCTTCGATCTCGGGGAGGGCCTGCTCGATGAGTAAGGCCTGGACGCCATCGCGGCCGCACGCTTTCTCCAACAACTTCAACCGGCCGATGAGGCGCGTTATCTCGGCCCGCCGCGCCTTTTCCTCCTTACGCTGTTGGCGGAGGTCATCGAGGACGGCCAGGCGCTGCTGCGCTGCGCCGACCTTGCGGTTGGCTGCGACGTGCTGCTCGCGCAAGTCGTTGACCTCGTCTTCTATGGCCTGGAGTTCTCCTTCGCCGTCGGCCAACGATTCTAACTGGACAACGGCCTGCTGATGCTGCTCCCGCAAATCGGCCACGCTCTCTTCCTGTTCGGAGAGCTGGGCACGCAGATCGGCCAACGTCTCTTCCAACGGTTTGACGGCGGCCGCGGCCTGTTGTAGCTCCTGGTAGCGGGCGGGAGCCTCTGCCAGTTCGTCGCGCGCCCGGCGCGCCGCAGCGTGGGCGTCCTCGTCATAGCCCACAGCCTCGATCTCTTCATCGAGCCGGGCCAACTCCGCCTGCGCTTCAGGGGCGATCTCGCCCTCTTCCAACCGGGCGGTGACGGTTGCCAGCTCCCCCTTCCCTTCTTCTTCCCATTCGGAGACGGCGCGGTCGATCTCTGCCAGGCGGGCTTCGGCCTCGGAGAGTCGCCGACGCCGGGCCTCCTGTTCCTCCTCCAGCTCGCCCTTTGCTTCCAGAGCGTCTGCCAGCTCGTCGACCCGGGCTTTTGTTTCTTTCAGTGCGGCCTTGTCGGCCAGTTCTTCTTCGAGAGCGGCCAGACGGGCCGGATCGTTTTCCTCCCATTGGGCGATGGCGCGGTCGATTTCCTGCAAGCGGGCCTCGGCCGTGGCCTGGCGCTGTTGTTGCGCTTTCTGCTCGCGTTCGAGCCGGCCGCTGTCCTGGAGCTGCGGCTCGAGGGCGGCCACTTCGGCCGCAAGGGTTTCGATCTTTTCCTTGTTGGCCCGAAAGCGATCGGCCTCTTGCTTGCCTTCGGCCTGGACGTCGGCCAGCACTTCCCGGCGATGCTCGTCGCTTAACGGCTGGCCGCACAAGGGGCACTCGCCGCCGGTCTCGTCCTGCAATTTTTGCAGGCGATCGTGCAACTTGTCCATGGTTTCGCGGAGGCGCGGCTGTTCGGCTTTCAGGGCGTCCAGTTCGGCGCGGGCGACGACGACGCGCTCTTGCTTCTCGGAGAGGGCGTTTAACTGCTCATCCAGGCGGTCCAGCGCCGCGCGCGCTTCCCGCAGATTAGCCTGAACGGTCTCGCGTTCCTGGCGCAGTTTCTCCACCCGTTGCGCCTCTTGCTTCAGGCGGGACAGCTCTTGTTGTTGTAGCTCGCGCTGGCCCTGGCGCTCTTGTAGCTCGGCGCGGGCCTGGTGCAGGGCTTCTTCTTTGGCGGTCAGCGCTTTGAGCTCGGCCGCCAGCTCCTCGAGGCGCGATTTTCCCTCGGCCAGCGCCTCGACCAGTTCTTCTTTTTCCCGGCGCATGGCGGCCACCCGTTCCTGCTGCTTCTCCAGCTCGCTTCGGCGCTGCTGCAAGCGACTGCGGGCGCGCTCTACAGTCAGTTCATGCGGCCGGCGTTCCTGCTGAAGACGGTTGAAGGCGTCGGCCTTCTCCTGCCATTCCTGGAACGAGGCTTCGGCTTCCTGCCAACGCTCGTGGGCGGCAACGATCTCTTCTTCCTGGTCGAGTAAGGCCTGATAGCCGTCGCGCTCTTTCTGGCGGCGGGCCATCGTCTCCTGCAACCTGGCCAACTGCGCTTCGGCCCGGGTCAACGATTGGCGCAGATCCTGAACCTGTTTCTTCTGCTGTTCTACGGCCGTCTGCACACGGCGCATCTGCTCCAGCAGCTTTGTCTGGGACTCAAGTCGCTGAGAAATGGCATCCAGTTCGGCCTGCGCGGCGGCGAGGGCGGCTTCCCGCTCTTCCTGCTCGTCGAGTTCGGCGCCGATTTCTTCGAGGCGAGCGTCGAGGATGACGAGGCGTTCTTCCTCTTTCTTCCGGCGTTCGGCGGCGGCCGCTTTGTATTGGTCCCAGAGATTGACGCTGAGCAGTTCGGCGAGGATTTCTTTGCGCTGGCCAGGGGTCTTGGTCGTGAATTCGTCGGCCTGGCCCTGGAGAAAGAAGCTTGCGTTAATGAAGGTGTCGAAATCCATGCGCAGGAGGTGCTCGATGGCCGCCTGAGTGGCGCGCACGCCGCCTTCGCTGAGGGGGCGCCACTGATCGTCGCCGGCCGCCATCTGGAATTCGAGAACGGTGGTCCTGCCCTGCTGCTTCTGGCGGACGACGCGATAGAGAATGTCCTCCAGGACGAATTGCAGGCGAACCTCGGCGGCCTCCCCCTGGCGGGCGGCGATGCGGTTGACGAGGTCGTCGTCGCTGCGGCTGCGGCTCTTGCCGAAGAGGGCCCAGGTCATGGCGTCGAGCAGGCTGGACTTGCCGGCGCCGTTGAGGCCGGAGATGCAGGCCAGGTGGATGCCGTCGAAGAGGAGGGTTTGCGTTTCGCGATAGGAAAGGAAGTTGGAAAGCTCCAGTTTCTGAGGGATCATGTTTGGATCAGGCGAAATAATCGAAAATCGAACGGTTGATCCGAATAGTACAGTAGGGAGAGGGAGAAGACAACTGAATTATGAGCCTCCAGCTCGCCTTCGACTGCCCCACCTAATAGAGCGAACATTTGGAGTTAGCACGGAAAGAGACCCCGATCCTCGGACTACGCCGGCGGGATCTGAGGATCCCGCCTCCTCATTTGCGCCTTGTACAAAGCCCTTCTCTATAAGGCAGTGACGATACAGTTTTCGACGAGACGATTAGCGCTATGGGCATTGAACGTTTTGATGTAAAGGGGACAGATCTTCGGGAACTCCTCGCACAGTTCCTGCGTCGGTTTCAAAGCCCGCCTTTAGCGTTACGATCGTTTCCCCGGTGGCACTTTACGCAGGGCGTTCTCTATGACCTCTGGCGTTTGCCCGAATGCCTGGGTCCTGCCAATGGAAGTGTTCTATCTGGCAGAGTTTCTGAAATCCCAGGCGCCGGTATAGGCTGTAACCCATCTTGGACGATTGGAGAATGCCGGCATGATAACCCAGGTCACGGGCTTCATATAAGGGGAGCAGCGTCATCGCCGAACCGACCCCCTGGCCGCGAGCGGCCGGGAGGGTGGCCACGTTGTAGATGCCGGCGACGCCGGCCGCGAGAAACAGGGAGGAGGTTGCCACCGGCTCACCGTCCACAAGCCCGAGATAGTGGCGGATGGGCAACCCTATTCCCACGCTTTCCATTATCGCCAGGAATACGCCCGCCATCTCCTCCGGCATCTCGAAACCGCGAACAAGGATGCGGGCCCACGTGTCCAGCGTCTCCCGGTCTTCGACTACCTTGATCGTCGACTGTTGCCCCAAAGGGGGCAAAGCGGCCAGGTTAATCGCCATGCCGGGCGTGTTGTCATCGTATTGGAAGCCGTGGGGCAGCAAATGCGGAGACCAAGCGCCCGGCTCGAGGGAGGGCGCCAGCCACCAGGTGAAGGCACCGACGTCGTGTGAGCGGAAGTAAGCCAACGTATCACGGACAACCTGGTCAGCGCCGGCTGTAGGGGGGCGGCTGATCAGAACGCCGTTGAACCAGGGGTGGGAAACCGACGTATGCCAGCGGAACCCATGCGCCCCGTCGCCGGTCACTTCAGAGGAATCGCGAATCGAGGCGAAGAAGGCATGCAGGTTAGCTTTGATGGCTACAGCGAGAGATTCAGAAGAGAGGTCGTTCAGGATGTCGGTCATTGGCGTATCTCCTTACTTACAGAGATTGCTTCCGAGCTGAGGACGTCAGTTCGCGACTATCTGATTACCATAGGCGTTATCCAGTGCGCCCGTTGCACGCAGCCACCATACCGGCGCCGGGTTCCTGATCTCGCCGGCCGGGGTCGTCAGGGGCATTCGCGCCGGATCGCCTGTCGCGCCGGGCCGACAGGTGACGCGCCGGCCACCGCAGCGGGGACAGGGCGTGGGATCATCGGCCGGTTCAAAACAACGGGGACAGAGGTAAAAAAGTGTCGCATTCATGGTAGCATCCTTTCTCGCTCGTGGAAGTGGGACGGGTGGAGGGGAGATTGGAGACCCCTCATCTGATCTCCAATCCCCCTGAGCAGGGAGCCTTATACCGGCACTGAATCACCTTCTTCCTGGGCAGCCGACGGCAGTGAGACGTGGGACTGGACGAGAAGCCACCGGTCATCGCGTTGCTCCAGTACGGCTGTCATGCGCAAGGGAAACGCGATCTCCTGCCCGCCGACGCGACCCCGGCCCTGGCCCTCGGAAGCGACCCAGGCCACCGGGCCGGCCGCGGAGATGTGATGGGAGGTAAAGTCGAAGGCCAGCGCCTCGGTCTGCGACCAATCCCGTTCCGCCTGATAGCGGAACTCTTCCGGGCCAACGCGCTTTTCATCGAGACCGGTGCCAAAGAGGAACAGATCGTCGTCGGGCGCCACATGGGCCATCAAGCCGTCAATGTCTCGTTCCCGATAGCGCTCCAACCACTCGTTCAATACGCTCAGGACTTCCGCTTCGGTCTTTGCATCTGCTTTCATCACCTTTCTCCTTTCTTGAACTATCAATTCTTCATGTCTGCTCTCATGATAGACAACGGGAGGCGGTGTGTCGTCGGGGAAAACCCTATAATCTGGGTGAGGGGAACCCTACAATTTTCGAAGGCGGGGGCTGGACCCTTAACC
>JAWVYQ010000186.1:0-5523 GCA_033722615.1 Promineifilaceae bacterium (SeqCode) | reverse complement strand
CGTCGACTGGCAAATCGATCGCAGGTAGCAATATGGGTGGGAGCAGTATAGCCCTAAAACGCTCTCGCTTCAAAAAGTTCGGGCCGTCGTGCGCCCCATCCCCGTGGACCACGTCCAGATTCTGACCGGGTGGGCCTCGCCGATCCCGGCGCTGGTGGAAGCCAGCGGTGCATGGCCCGACCTGTGCGCCCAACTGGCCGAAATCGGCCAGCCCGTCGTCGACCGTTTCCGGATCGAGATCAGCCTGCTGGCCACGGCCGCCGATCCCGACTGCCCCCCGGACTACGTCGGCCTGCCCTTCTCCATCCGCATCCCGCTTAATTGGATGGAATTGCCCGCCGGCTCATACACGGTGAGCGTCAACGGGCAAGAAAGCGTCCTCAACGTCCCCGTCGTCCCGGCCGAACTGGAGCCGGACAGCGCGCCCTCCCTTGGCGCTCCCGCCACGCCCACGCCGGGCCCCGCGCCGGAGCAGGCGGGCGCCATCTTCCCGGCCGTGGCCAATCCCCGGCCCGAACCGGTGCAAATCGCCGTGCAGCACCTGGCGGTGAACACAGGCGTTGGCTCGCCGATTCCCGTCCACGCCCAGATCACGTCGGAATGGCCCTCGCTCTGCGCCCAACTGGTGACCGTCACCCAGGAGGTGGAGCCTTTCCGCTTCGACGTGACCGTGCTGGCGCACCCCGGCCGGCCGGATTGCCCACCGGACAACGCGGGCCTGCCCCTCAGACTGGACATCCCGCTCAACGTCGTGGAATTGCCGCAGGGGACGTACACGGTGAGCGTTAACGGTGTGGAGACGACGTTTGCGGTACCCGTCGCGGCCGGGCCCGGTCCTGCGGACGCCGACGCCGGCAACGAATAGGGAAGCGGTTTGGTGCGGATCGTGTACCGGCGGCTAGCGGACGAAACTGGTTACAAGCTCGGCCGTCCGGTCTGGAGCGGCGAGCCATGGCATATGACCTGTGTTCAACAGCTCCAGCTCAGCGTCCGGGAACGCTTGGGTAACCGTCTTCGCGGCCCCGATGCCGCCGACAGGATCCCGTTCACCCCAGATCACCAGCGTGGGCAACGTAAGCTGTGCCAGCTCCTCGGCCTCAAATCGGAGCGCACGCCGTAGGCCGAATGGTGTCAGCAGTGCGCGTGTCTCGTGGAGGTCTACCCTGGAGGCGACCGGATCATTTCCTGCTGCCACGAGCGCCTTGACCTGCTCCGGGTAGTTGACGATCGTCTCATCTTCGCCGAAGAGTCCCATTATCCGCACGACCATGTTTCTGTTCGCGGGCAACCGACCTATCAGCTCACCGACGAGGGGCGTCGTCATGATCCGCAATGGGAGGGGAGCACTTGTGCCGGGAAGTAGTGGCGCCGACCCCACCAACACGAGGCGACGAATGCGATCGGGACGCGTCAGCGCGTACCACAACGCCCAGACCCCACCCATGGAGTTGCCCGCCAAAGAAACCTGATCCAGGTCGAGCGCGTCGAGTAGCGTGTCAACAAACTCGATTGCGCGTTCACGCAGCTCGACGTTCGGCCCGGCGGCCCGTTCGCTCAGCCCGAAGCCCGGCCGGTCGGGAGCGATGGCGCGCACACCGTTGAGACGTTCGATAAGCGGCAGCATCTGCAGCGCCGAGGTGCCGCCGCCATGCAGGAGCACGAGAGGTTGGCCCTCGCCTGCCTCGATGACGTGGATCCGCTGCCAGTGCCCCACGCTCCTGACCCTTCCCTGTGCCGGCGAGGCTTCGAGTATCCGATTGTGGATTGCCACGACTTCATCCGGATGCGAAAACGTTGTCATACGAAATGGGAGTCGCGGTTACTTGAAGAGACGGCCGACGCGCCCCAGCAATTTACCCGATTCGCGCCTATCCTGCACGCGGCGCCACGTAGAGGACGGCGAGATGGGCGGGAACTCCTGGTGAGTGGATTTACTGACGTTGTAAGCAAGATCCTCGATCGCCTGTGACAACTCATGCTTCGATTGCTCGCTCACCAACGGTTTCCCGTTATTGATGGCCCGCACGCAGCGCCCGCCGCCATAGGGAAGCTCCTGGCCGATCGGATGTTGCAAAGCGCGGAAGATGTCCATCGGATCGACGCCTGGTTCCTCAAAGGGCCGGTTCAGCACAAGCTGAACGTTGTCCAGTTCGTATCCAAGCTTGTCGTACGTGTCGATGGACTGCGCGGCCGCCCGCAGCGCTGCCAGCTCCGGCGCCACCAGCGAAAGAATGACGTCCGCCCGGTCCAGCAGCTCCAGCGTAAAATCGCCGAAGTCGTGCGGTAGATCGACGACAATGTAGTCATAAGACGGATCCAACAGCATCAGCGTGTGGGACACCGCCTCCAGCGAAACCAGCTCCGACTCGCTGGGACTACGGGGCGCTGCAATAAAGTGGAGGCCATTGTTATACTCGTGAATCAGGCTGTCCAACAATTGGTCGTCAATGTCGTCAAGATCATAACCTTGCAACGAGGCCCAATTGTGCTTGACACGCCGGTCCAGAAACAGGTTGACGTGGCCAGACAGCAAGGCCAGGTCGACGAGCAGCGTGGGCGCGCCCCACAGATTGCGCAGGGCCAGGGCCAGATTCACCGCCAACGTCGTCGAGCCAATCCCGCCGCGCAAGGCGTGAACGGCGAGGACGTGCGCCTGCTTCGTACCGCCAAGAACCTTTCCGGTGCCGTTGGAGGCGTGCGAGCGCCGGATAAGGGCCGCAATGCGCGCCGTCAGCTCCTCCGGGGCAAATGGTTTATTCAGATAATCGTCGGCCCCCGAGTCGAAGGCCGTTATCTTGCCTTCCAGGTCCGCTTCCGCCGTCAAAATCAAGATCGGGACGTTCGCGTATTTCGGGTCGCGCCTGATGCGGCGGACGACCTCGTACCCGTCCATACCCGGCATCATCCGATCAATGATCAATGCATCCGGGTCGAACTCCTGAAGTGCTTTAAGCCCCTCGATGCCGCTAAGCGCCGTGCGAACCTCGTAGCCCTGTTTACTAAGGGCCAGGTCCAGAAGCTTACAGGCGTTTTCGTCATCGTCAATCGCTAAAATTCGAGCCATAGTTCATCCTCGCACCAAATGTGACTTTTCTCCGCTGCTAACATCCGCTGTTCTTACTTTACTTTTCCGCCTGCCGCTCGTCAACATTACCTTGGTGTCATATGAGCGCGCCAGGACGGGCTGACAGGCGTTACTGCGCCAGTTCGGCGAAGACGACAATGCGGTGAGAGTCTACGATGTAGGGATAACAGGAGACAAGGGTCAGGGTCGGCGTGGACGTGGGGCGCATGACCCAGGCGTCGTCCGGGTCTACGATTAACGTCGCGCTCACGCGATAGGTGTGGCTGCCATTCTCCCCCATCAGGACAAGTTCGTCTCCCCCCTTTAGCTGATCCAGATCGCGGAACACCTCGCCGTAAATGTCGTTGTGCGCTGCCAGGACGAGGTTGCCCGTTTCTCCCGGCGCCACAGGTTGGCCAAATTGCACCACGCCCAGCTTGAGGCTCTGCGGCCCACTGTACTGGTAGATGAAATTGTCGACGTCGATGGCAGGAATCCGCAGCCGCCGCGAGGGTGGCTCGGCCAGGGGAGCCCGTTTTTGCATGTCAAACCTTACGTTACGGGCGCTGTTGCCGCTCTGCTCAAACGTGGGATTTTGCTGGCCGAAGGGAACGTCCGCTTCTGCAACCTCCCGGTCCCGCGCTGCATCGACGACTGCTTGCGGCGTGACGGTGGGAATGGCCGTGGGCATAGGGGGCGCCGCGAAAGAAGGCTGGCTGGCCTGCGCTCCCGTTTCTGGAAGCATGCCCGGGTTAGCGGCCGCAACAAAGGTGGGCATCATTTGCGGCGCGTTCCTCTGCAGGTTGCGATAGGATTCATTCAATTCGCGTCGCGTTTGCCACAGCATGCCGCCCACGCCGAGAAAGATTACCACGGCGCCTACTTCGACGCCCAGCAACAGCCTCTCCATGTTAACCAGTCGCGAGCGTGCCGGCCGCCTGACGCTCTTTGCTGTTGCCCGCCGCCGTCCCGGGCGCGCCCTACGCCGGCTGGATGACTGCGGCCGGGACATCGCGCGCGCCTGCTGCCGCTCGCCGCCGTCGCCCGAACGGCGCGTTGCGAGCACAGATTTGATCACTTTTAGTAGGATTAGGGTGCAAACAGCACTGAATAGAACAAACAATAAATGCCGCTTATTGAAACGTTTATCTGACAACGCCTAGCCTCCTTAGCGCCACGTGATGATGGTGGCCCGTCGTCTTCTGCGCTTTCCGTCTGCGTATCAGACGGCGCTGCCGGTGTGTCCCGGCCGTCCTCGATCTGCCCGTCATTGCCCGGCGCCTGCTCGCCCGCGCGAAGGACCGCTTCCGCCTGCTTTGCGATGAGTAAGTCTTGCTGCAGTTCCTGACGCACGTTCCACATTCGTACGGCGATGGCCAACAGTCCGATCAGGGCGATGACTTCTATAATTAATAATACCATCCTTCTCGTTCGTGACCGCGTTGGCTGCCGGCCGGGAGCATCGCCGGGTGCTGGATCCTTCTCGGGTCTCATGTCGATCTCACCGTAGCAGTGGTCCGGATACGTTGTGCCTTGAATGATCACGTCTGTTCCCCGCCCATCCCGAACTGCGTCAAGCAGAGGCCGAAACACGCCGGAACAGGCAAGAAGTTATCATTACTATTTTATTATGTTATCAAAAGATTACAATAATAGTTACAATCGCGTCGATTTATTGGGCCAAATGGCCTGAGAGCGCGCAGAAAGCGCCCCTCGGCGGGCCATTCCCGGCAGGCGGCTGGCTCTTCGGCGACGAAATTGAGTAGGGCGCTGCCCGTGAGGCAGGGGCAGGATGTCACGGCCGTCTGCCTTCTTACTGGGACGAAATCGCTTCGGTCGCGCGGTGAGGTGTGAGTACGATCACGGGGATCTGCCGGCCGGCGCGCTGCTGGTACGCCGCAAAGCCGCGATAGTCCGCCACCGCCTGCTGCCAGTAACGGTCCCGCTCAGCCCCCGTCGCCTCGCGGGCCACGTACCGCCCGCCGCCGTCGTCCCATCTGACCTCAACTTCGGGATTGGCGCGCACGTTGTAATACCAGTTAGGGTGTTGCTCCCGCCCAAAGTTGGAGGCGATGACGACGATCTCATCCCCGGCCGGCACGCCGAGGAGGGGGACCGAGCGCTGCTTGCCGCTGCGCGCCCCCCGGGCCGTGAGGATGATCGTCGGGATGCCGGCCAGGAGGCCCGACAGCGTGTACTGCCCGCCCGTCAGTCGCAGCGTGGCCCGATCCAGGCGGTGCAGGATGGGGGCCAGCAGCCGGGCGCCCATCCGCGAGGAGGCCAGTGCCCGGACGGCCCGGTTGAGCCAGTTTGGTGGCGGTTGCTTCTGGTCCATTGACGGTTGAACGTCTGGTAAAGCTTTCCGAAACAATCCGAATATCAGAAAGCCGCTATCTTCGTAGCAGCGATTTATTAAACGTGACGAAATAGATCGGCAATAAGTCCGCCTGATCGTTTCT
>JAWVYQ010000185.1:0-5665 GCA_033722615.1 Promineifilaceae bacterium (SeqCode) | reverse complement strand
TATCTCCCCCGCGCGAGGTCGAAGCGCTGGGCGTTCCGACCAACCTTATTGTGGACCTCATTTATCGTCTGCTCTTTCGCGAAGGTGAGGTAAGCGTCAGTCGCTTCACCGACGTGATTCGCCTGCACGCGCAACCTCTGGACACCATTCTTTCTCGCTTGAAGCAGGAGCACATGGTCGAGATCTCCAATACGGGGGCGCTGGGCCGTTTCAGCTACACTTACCGCTTGACCGACGAAGGGACCCGGCGCGCCCGCGAGGCGATGGAGCGCAGCCACTACGTCGGGCCGGCTCCCGTTTCGCTCGAGAGCTATCGCAAGGGCGTTCGGGCGCAGACGGAAAAGGTGGCGAGGATAAAGCCCAGTGAGGTAAAACGGGCGCTGCGCCATTTGATCCTGCCAGATAACTTTCACCGGCGGATTGGCCCGGCCGTCAACGCCGGCACCTCCCTTTTCCTCTATGGTCCTCCGGGCAACGGCAAGACGACCATTGCGGAGGCCATCGGCGGCCTCGTCGCCGGTTCCGACCCGATCTGGCTGCCTTATGCGCTGGCAGTCGGCGGGCAGATCATCCAGATCTATGATCCGCTGATTCACATCATTGCCGAGGATCAACTCTCCTATTACGGCAACGGCAATGGAAATGGCACCGGCACCAGCACCTCGGGATCGATGCGCAACGGCCCCAAGGTAGATCGACGATGGGATCTGTTCCACCGGCCGGCCGTCATGGTTGGCGGCGAGCTCAAGATGGAGTCGCTAGACCTCCGCTACGAGCCGGTGGCCAAGTTCTACGAAGCCCCGCTACAGTTGAAGGCGAACGGCGGCATGTTCCTCATCGACGACTTCGGCCGCCAACAGATGAGCCCCCAGGATTTGCTCAACCGCTGGATCGTTCCCCTGGAGAGCGGTGTGGACTTTCTGAGCCTACAAACGGGTCAGACGATTGAGGTGCCCTTCCGCGAACTGATCGTCTTCTCCACCAATCTCGATCCGGCCGACCTGGTGGACGACGCTTTCTTGCGCCGCATCCAGATGAAGGTCGAGGTCACGGGGCCGGACGAGAAGCTCTACTACCAGATTTTCCAGATGATGTGCAGGGCCTACGACGTGGAATTCGACCAGACGAGCTTCATCCACCTCCTGCAGAAATGGTACCGGCAGCAGTCGCGGCCGATGCAGGCCGTACACCCCCGGGATATCATCAAGACCGCGGTTTCTATCTGTGAGTACGAGGGGATGCCGCCGCAGCTAACGCCTTCGCTGATCGACGAAGCGTGCGTTAGCTATTTCGTCAATTGAGGGGGTCCCCGGGGCGCTGTCCAACGCCCCGGGGATTGGCAATAAACGGGGGGCGCTTACTGTTCGAGGAAACTGCTCAGGCCACTGACCACAGAACCTTCGCCGCGGGATTGCCCGCCTTGGGAAGGTGCGTATGCCAGGATGCGGTCTGCCAGGCGGGAGAAGGGGAGCGACTGCAACCAGATGCGGCCGGTGCCCTGGAGCGTGGCCAGGAAGAGGCCCTCGCCGCCGAAGAGCATGGAGCGCAGGTTTCCGGCCCGCTCGATGTCGTAATCGATGCTGTTTTCGAAGGCGACGATACAGCCGGTATCCACCAGAATCTTGCCGCCCTGAAGACGCTTTTCAATAATCGTGCCACCGGCGTGGATAAAGACCATGCCGTCGCCCCGCAGGCGCTGCAAGATAAACCCCTCACCGCCGACGAGGCCGGCGCCCAGACGGCGATTCAAGGCGATGCTGACCTCCGTGCCCAGCGCGGCCGCCAGGAAGGAATCCTTCTGGCAAATTAACTCTCCGTTCGCCGAATCGAGGTCGATGGCGATCACCTTCCCGGGATAGGGCGCCCCAAACGCAACCTTTTTCTTCTCGCTGCCGCTGTTGGTGAAGTGAGTCATGAAGAGCGATTCGCCGGTGATGGCTCGTTTGGCCACGCTGCCCAGCTTGCTCAGAAAGCCCTGGTCCGGGTTAGAGCCATCGCCCATCTTCGTGTCATAGGTAATGCCGTGGTCCATGTACATCATGGCTCCCCCCTCGGCGATGACCGTTTCCTGCGGGTCGAGTTCCACTTCCACAAACTGTAGATCGTCTCCAAATACTTGGTAATCGACGACGTGTGCTTTCATCAGACTATTTAGCCTCCTGTTAGCGTCTTGAATAGATAAGACAACTTTCAACATCTACCATAATATTATACGTTGAATGCGCCAAGTGGTTGCAGCCTGTACCGGCGCCGGGCGCCTGAGGCCGGGATGAGTTTTCTCTCCGGCCCGCCCGCCGCCTGTGCCCACCTCTGCTACAATATGCTGATTCAATGGAACGATTACGACGCAACCGGGACATCGCAATCATATTGCTGCTTTTTGTGACGCTGGGGCTGGCTTACAGTGTGGTCAACCCATTGCACGAGGCTACCGACGAACTACGCCATTATCGCTTCGTTCGCTACATCGTCACTTACCGTACCCTTCCCGTCCAGGGCGAAGGAGCGTGCCGTTTCCAGAGTCACCACCCACCCCTCTTTTATCTGCTCGGGGCGCTGGCGACGGGCTGGATCGAGACCGGCCGCGACGTCTGTTACACACCGCCGGAAAATCCGTTTTGGGCCTATCGTTACGCTGACGTCGGCGTAGATAACAAGAACATGTATCTGCACAGTCCCGGGGAGGCGTTTCCCTGGACCGGCGAGGCGCTGGCGGCGCACATCGTTCGCGCCATTAACGTCCTCATTGGGGCGGGCACGGTGTGGCTCACGTGGGCCGCCGGCCGCGCCGTGTGGCCGCGACGCCGCGCCCTGGCGGCCGGGGGTGCGGCGTTCGTGGCCTTCAATCCGATGTTCCTCTACATGTCGGGGGCCATCAACAACGACGTCATCGCCGCTTTCAGCGGGGCGGCCGTGCTCGTGGCCTGCCTGCACCTGCTGCGCGATGAGGACGGCCTCCGCTGGCAGTGGGGCCTCGTCCTCGGCGCCGTTTACGGGCTGGCCCTCATGAGCAAATTCAATATGGCCGCCGTCGCCTTGCTCATCGCCCTGGCGGCGACGTGGGTCGCCTGGCGACGGGGCCAGTGGCGGCAGTGGCTCGCCGTCGGTTTCCTCACCCTGGCCGTGGCCGCCCTCATTGCCGGGTGGTGGTTCGTACGCAACCAGCTTCTCTACGGCGAGCCGACGGGCCTACGCACGCTTGCCGAACTGTGGGGCGCGCGCGATCCGGTCGAAAGCCTGCCCGTCGCCCTCTCCGAATTGCCTTACGCCTGGACCACCTTGTGGGGGCGCTTCGGTTTTGGCCAGATTCCGCTGCCGGAACCGTTCTACGACGGGTTGCGCTGGCTCGTACGCTTCAGCCTGCTCGGGCTGTTTCTGCCCCTTCTGTGGGGGGCGCGGGGGGCGCTGCGGCGAGAGACCCCGATGGGGCTGATTGCCTTCCTCAGTCTCAACGCACTCCTGGCTTTCGCCGTTCTCTTTAACTACATGCTGGTCAGCCCGGCCGGGGCGATGGGCCGCTTCTTCTTTCCCGGTCTCCCGGCCCTCTCTCTGCTCATCTTCTACGGCCTCAGCCGGTGGGGCCTGCTGTTGCGCCCGCTCTGGCGCCGGGCGCGCTCCGTTGTGGGCGGCCCTTCCCGGTCGCTGGCTGGCGCTCTGGCCATCGTCGCCAACGGCGGCATGTTGCTCTTTTCGCTCGTGGCCCTTTTCGGCTACCTGGCCCCGGCCTACGCCCGTCCGCCCGCTTACGATCCCGGCGAGCCCATCCCCAACGAGGTCAACGCTCGCTTTGATGAGATAGCCACCCTGCGCGGGTACCGGCTGAGCGCCCGAACGCTGCAGCCGGGAGAACCCCTCGACGTCGACCTCTACTGGGACGTACACGGTCGCCCTCCCGGCAACTTCCTCCTCTTTCTCCACCTCATGGACGAGGCAGGCACGATGGTCGCCCAGCGCGACACCCATCCTGGCACGGGCAATTACCCCACCGGCCAGTGGCAGCCCGGCGAACGCTTTGTGGACACCATCCGCATTTACGTGCCGGAAACCGCCTACACGCCGGTGACGGCGACCCTGAGCGTTGGCCTCTACGCGACCACGTACCGCCTGGGCATCACCGGGCCGGACGGTGAGGGCCTGGGCGACAGCCTGGAATTGGCAACGCTGCAACTGCGCCCGCGTACAGACCTTTACCCAGGAGCCGACCGCTATCCCAACCCGCTGGATCAGAACTTCAACGGCGAGGTCCGCCTCATCGGTTACGAGTATGAACGGCGAATTCTGGCGCCCGGCGACGGGCTGAGCGTAACCCTTTACTGGAAGGCGCTGCAAAGCGATTTGCCGGACTACGTGGCGCAGGTTCGTCTGCTGGATGAGGCCGGCCACATTGTCGCCGCGGCCGACGCCCGGCCGCAGCCGCCGGCTCCCTCCTGGGCTGCCGGAGACGTCGTCGCGGATAGTCATTTAGTCCCGTTGGGCGTCGATCTGCCGCCTGCAACCTATACTGTAGACGTTGCCTTACTTGACGCGGCCACCCAGGAACGTCAGAATATTATTGCGGATGACGGTCACTGGATCGACGATCATCTTAATCTCGCGCCCGTCCGGATCCGGCCGCCAGCTTCAGGATCGCAGTAAGATGAAAAAAGCCAGCCAGAGCCAGATAGAGACCCCTGCGCCGGGAGGCAACGAGGCGCTGCGCCGGGGCCTTACCTATGGTTTGCTCGTCGCCGTATACGTTGGCGCCGCCTTGCTCTTGCATTATCTGGTCAGGGCGACGGTGGGCGCTGCTGCACCCTGGCTGCTCGTCCTGATCGTGCTGGCCGTGGTCCTCACTTTTGACGCCGTTCACGTGCGTTTCCAGGCGGTCGTGGACGGCGCGCTGGCCGGGGAACAGGCGGCGCATGACGAGCTGTCGATGTTGCAACAATTAGATCGGGACTTGAGCACGACGCTGGACCTGGAGCAGGTAGTGAGCGTCACCCTGGACTGGGCGCTGCGCCTCTGCCAGGGAACGGCCGGCGCGCTGGTGTTGACGAATGACGAGGGCCGGCCGAGCATTCACGCTGCTCGCGGTTACGACGACACTTTCGACCCGGAGGCGGTGCCGGCCGACACGCTTGAGGCCGGCCTGGTGGGGGAAGTGTTGCGCACCGGCCGGCACCACGTGACGGGCGACGTTCACGAGCACGAGAACTACGTCGCCGCGGCCTCCGATGTGAAATCGCAACTGACGGTGCCACTGACCTTTCAACAGGAAACCGTCGGCGCCATCGCCATCGAGAAAGACGTCCGCGACGCCTTTAGCGACGAGGACGTCGAATGCGCCGTGCGCCTGGCCAATCATGCCGGGGCGGCCATTGCCAACGCCCTCCTCCACCGGCAGGTGATCGCCGCCAACGAGGCCAAATCCGAATTTGTCTCCCTGGTGTCTCACGAGCTGAAAACGCCTCTCACCGCCATTCGCGGCTATGCAGACCTGATGTTGGGCGGTATGACGGGCGACGTGAACGAGCGGCAGCGCAAATTCCTGCAGACGATTGGCCGCAATATCGAGAAGACAAACCAGCTCATTCAGGACCTGACGGAGATCTCGCGCATCGAGACCGGGAAGTTGAACGTGGAACCGGCGCCTATCTCCTTCGCCACCGTCGTCAGCGAGAGTGTA
>JAWVYQ010000184.1:0-5673 GCA_033722615.1 Promineifilaceae bacterium (SeqCode) | reverse complement strand
GGCGCCGGCGGGACCGGTCAGACCGAGGAACTCAGGGCTGTTGTCGGTCTGCAATTGGCGCATCTCGTCTTCCATCACGAGGGTGACGCCGTCCTGATTCTTGATGGCGTCGGCCTGGGCTTCGGTGAGAAAGGCCGAGTAGCCGTTCAGGGAGATGGTGTAGTCGTGGATTTTTTGTGAAACGTCGGCGCCGGCTTCTTCGAGCGACTGTTCGTGACGTTCTTCCAGGAATTTCTCATATTTCTGTACGTGAGCGCTGTTGGGGTTGATCTTGCCGCCCCGGCCGGGTTTGGTGGCCGGGAGGCCGGCGACGTCACCCTCGTAGGCGACGGCCGGTTCCTCAATCATGACGACGATGTAACTCTTAAGCTCCCCGTTCGCAGCGCTGGAGGAGGCCGCGAAGAGGGTGAAGACCAGGACGACGATGGCCAACACGGCAACGCGACTAAAAAGCTTTCTGTGTCCCATTTTCCTTTCCTTTTCCTTAATGGTGTTTTGTGTAAGCTCATGAACCAACCTTCGGGAGGCCTGGCGAGCGATTCCCGGAGGTTCACAGATCTGTGTGGCGATCGTACGCTGTGGACGTATGATGCCCAGTAGGACAATAACGGGTCAGGTGACAGCTTGTTTCGAACGTTGTCAGGTTGCGCGTTTTCCTCCTCTGTGTGCAGGGGTGGTGGATCCTACAAAGTGGACGGTGTAGGGAGGGCTTTGCGCATTCTGGCGAACTGGCGCCGACAGGATGGCTGGCTCACAATGAGTGCCCCTCGTGAAATCGGACCTTATCCCGGCACAACTAAGTTATACTGGACTGGACATGCAGAGTAACTTATGGTTGGTGCGATTCGTACCCTAATGAAACCTCAAAAGGGGCGATTAGTCAAATCGGGTACCATTTTCGTGGTCCATTCGGGTGGTGGGCGAGAGGCGTTCGGAAGGCAAAAAAAATGGCCCCAGGGGGTGGGGCCTTTTTGAGGAGGGAGGAAAAGGAGGAAGAGGAGGGGCGAACTTCGTTCGCCTTAGGAGGGCGGATTTCATCTACCTGATGGGGGCAGATTTTATCCGCCTAAGTTTGTGTCGTGCCGATTATAGAATAGCATGGGGTGGCGGCCGGGGGTGTAAAGTGGGTTACAGCCAGGGTATGTAGTTGGCCACGCTGGCTGTGAGCCGGGCGCCGGTTGTGGTATAGTTCTGGGGAGGTCGCAAGCCATCTGTCGAGCGCCAACTCGAACCGATGTGAGGGGAACTTCATGTATGACGTGATTCTGGCACAGAGCCGGCCGCGCGAGGTCCGCGTCTTAGAACAATACGTTTACGACGAGAAGATTACGGGCGTCCGCACGTCCGCGCTGGATGAGGCGGAAGGGCGGATCGTGACGACCATTCCCTATTACGGCCGGGGCCACGTCGAGGAGGGGGCGGGCGAACGGGCGCCAACTGCTGCCCACTCTTTTGGCCACCTCTACGTCCGGGAATATGGTCTGAGCCGCCTGAACCGGGAGCCCGTTCCCAGCCTGGACCAGAACAGGCTGTGGCTGAATTTGAACAGCAACTCACGCGAGTTCGAGCAGATACGGGCATATCCCCTGGCTTCCTTCGACATTCGGCTGGCGCAGGAGTACAGTCCGGAAGCGCCGCCGGTGAAGCCGCTGGAGATAGAGGTGGAGATGCTGGACGAAGATGAGGCCCGAGATGAGGAGGCGTGGGCGGAAGAACTGCGACGGCAGGATGAGTATGAGCCGGAGAGCGTCGAAGCGATTTTGGTGCGGCAGGCAAAGAATCTGATTTCGTTCAAGCGGAGCCTGATCTTTCGCTTCCGGTTGACGTTGCGCGTTCCGGCGCGCCTGGCGGCCGGGCCGGAGGATGAAGTGGAAGTGGAGCGCGTGGCGCTGGCGTGGCCGATAGCCACGTCACCGCGGCTGGCGCGGGTGCAGGGCAATCCGAGCCCGGTATGGGCCGAAGCGGCGCTGCCGGAGATCGGCGGCGGGGAGGAGGACGCGGAAGGGGCGACCGGAGAGAATGGCGCCGGGCCGGCGCCGGCCGGAGCGAGCAGTCGTCGCCGGTCGGATTGGCCACTGGTGTACGACCCGGAGAACCGGGTGATTGAATGGCGCTACGTGCCCTTTTATCCGCTCAACGGCGCCGGCCGGCCTGACGTTCGCGTGTACCGCTCGGAGCCGTTCCAGCTGGAGGTGGACCATCCGGGACAACTGTATCTGGCGCGCCAGCTAGAGGGGAGCATTACCGTCCGTCTGCGAGGATCGCTTTCCGGCCTGGAGTTGCGCTACGTAGGGCCCAGTCCGCTGGATCTGACGGAGGTGCCGATACGGTACGAGACGACGGTGGTCAACCTGTTCCGGCTTCATCTGGGCGAGAGCTTCGACCAGCGATATTTCTCGCCGCAGCAACATCTGCAATTTCCGGGGATCATTTTGGACGATATGCGGGTGGCCGACGTACTGATGCTGCTAAAGGATAAGCGTTTCGAGTTAAAGCGGGAGGATTGGCTGCAGCGGGAGGTCGAGGGAGACGGCGCTATGTCCCAATATCTGGTCGAGGCGGAACGGCCGGAAGGGACGGGTACGCTTCACCTCTGGCTGTTGATTCAGGGGACGCCGGCGAAGACGGAGCGGGAGCGGCAGACGCTGGGCGAGGCCAAATATACGACGGAGCTGAGCACGGGGCGTACGGTGATCTATATGCGCGGCCGGTTGCGGGGCGATTCGCAGCGCGTGGTCGCCGTGATGAACGAGCTCCAGGCGCAATTGAAGGACCATTTCCGCCACGTCGGCACGGTGGATTAGGGAGGAGGTGGATGGAGGTCAACGTCCGGGGAGCCAGCGAGGGCGTGCTCTGTTACCGGTGCCGCCGGGCGATGCCGGTGATGGTTTGCCACCATTGCGGGCGCCCCATCTGCGCGGAGTGCGGCCCGGAGCCCATCCCTGAGGGCGGGGTCTTCGAACGGGTGGCCAACGTGGAGTACGCGGGCCTGGGGGTAGAGAAGCTAACGCCGGATGGACAGGGCGTTCACTGTCGCTTTGACGTCCACGCCGCCCGCTCGTTGAATGACAGGCTGCTCACGGGGTTGGGCATCTTCCTGGCTTTTCTGACGCCGGTCCTGGCTTTCCTCGCCCGGCCGTTCACCGATTTGCTCGTCTTGCACACAGTGGCGGCGTTCGTGACGAGCGTGCTTTCTCTGTATGCCGCCCACCTGGAGCGTCAGAGCTGGCAGGCGGAGGCCCAGATGCAACGGCCGGACGTGCCCGTCATCGGCCGGAACGTCATGATCCGCGTGCAGGAACGGGTGCAGGGGGAGATCCGTCTGGACGCGGGCGGCCGCTATCAGGTATTTGCGGAGAGCCCGGAGGGGGAACTGGAGTTTGACCTCCACTTCACCAACGACGATTTGCGGCGCTGGGAGCTTTACCGGCGCCGCTATCCGCTGGCGACGGCCGACAACAGCGCGTTTCACGCCGGCTACGTCTTTCTGCACGGGGCGGAGAAGTTGCAATTCGACGAGGAACAGCCGGTCTTTGAAAACCACCTGGCTTTGCGCGGGGACGTCGCCGAACACGGCTTTTTCACCGGGGCCGACGAGGGCGACGCGCGTGAGTGGCGGCCGTCCCGTTCCTATTCCTTCCCCCTAAAGAAGGAAGAGGGGAGCGCCGGGTTGCCGGTGCAGATCGTGCCGACGCTGGTCAGTGAAGGAGAGTGGGAGTGGGGCATTCAGTTGATCGTGCAGCTCAACCCGCGAGTCGCCGCGCCGTCCCTGTCTAACCCGCAGGTCAAGAGTCTGGAACTCTCATTCCCTCCGGAATTGGGCGAACCGGAGAGTAAGAAACCGTATGCCTTTCTGGTTTCTTCCGCCGGCGACCCGCCTAAGCTGCGTTGGGCGGGCATTCCGTTGGAGACGGAAAACGGATACGACCCGGAAGCCGACTTTTACGTGCGTTTCAGCGAGAGTGGGCGTGAGGATGTGGAGCCGACGCAGACGATCAGCGGCCGGCTGTGCGTCGTGTTTGACGGCGCCCTTTCCGGCCTGGAGGAGATCTGGCGCTTTAACCCGTTGGGCTACCGGATCGAGGACCGGCCGGTGATCCTGAGGAGGGAGACGGAGGTGGTGGTCGAGTTTAGCTTCGATTTAAGTGTGTTGACGCTGCGGCGGACGGTGGCGAAGACGGAACAGACGGACGAATACGACGGCGTTCCCGACAGCGGCAAGATACGAAAGCTGGTGGAGCGCTTTAGCGAAAACAACGTCTACGTGCAGCGCGTCATCGAGAACCCTCCGCAGCCGAACCGGGCGGATGCGAAGATCATGAACCGTTTGTGGGTGATCGCCGGCCGCCGCTACGACGACGTGTATCCTATCGATTTTCGCGTCGTCGTCATCGGGAAGGCGCGGTACGAGAACGAGGACGTGCCGAAGGAGGGGCGGACCCGGTGTGACGTGATGACGCAGGGCATTGTGACGGAAGCAAGTATGCGGGATGAAATTAAACGCCTGCGTCGCGAATTGATGGCGCAGATTGAAAGCGTCTTTTCGTGAGGCGGAGCCGAAGAGGATGATCGACGTGTCGTTGCGGCCGAACCGCATTATTTGTGGGCGGGAGAGCGAGGTGCAGGTTTGCCTGGTGAACGGGGGGGCCGGCCGCGTTTCTCGTCTACGGTTTAAGCTGAAGGGGCCCCTGGACGTTCTGTTCACGCGGGGCGCGGGCACGGTGAAGGTGGGCGCGCTGGCGGCCGGCGATGAGCGGTGCCACGATTTGCTGGTGAAGGGGGAACGGGCGGGCACGTTTGCCGTCACCGTTACCGATTTTTCTTACCGGAACGCGCGCGGCGAGTATGAGGAGTTCCCGGACCAGACGCTGTCGCTGACGGTGGAGGAGGCACCGGCCGGCGGGAATGGGCCGACGCAGGATTTTGGTGCGATTTCACCGAAGAAGATGCGGCCGCCTGATGAAATCGGTCGCGCTCTGGCTGCTATCCGTCCCCGTTTGTTGGAAGTGCTGGCCCGCTGCGGTCCTTTTGAGAATAACGCGACGTTGCGGGACCAATTCGGCGACCCACGTCTGTGGCCGTGGCGAAGGGCGCTTCCGGAGAGGAGGAGCCGACAAGAGCGGATAGAAGCGACGGTGAGTTTCTTGCAGGAGCGAAAGAGCAGTCAGGGGGAATGGGCTTTGGTTCTTTTCCTGGAGGTGCTGGCGGAGCGGATCGATCCGGGCGATCTGTGTCGCCAGGAACTCGAAGGGCTGATCGAAACGCTAAAGACGCCCTAGACATTCCTGGAATGATGTCGGGATGGCGGCGGGCGGCGAGGGCGCGGCTGGCGGCGAAGCCCACGATGTAGATCAGAGCGTACACCCACGCTTCCCACCAGCCCCATTGCCAGGAGATGAGGAGGGGCAGGAGGGGGAGAACGATGACGAAGACGAGGATCTGGACGATGACGCGGGGGGTGAAGGTCCGCGTCATGATTCGTCGACGTAGCCTGACGGCCGGATGTAACGGACGTCCAGGTGCTCGCCCAGGGCTTCTTTGAGGGCGCTCTTCATCAGGTTGCCGGAGACGTGCATCAGGGTGTCGTTGTAGAGGGGGTCGATGCCCATGCTGGCCCGGCAGGGGTAGTGGTGGTGGTGGAGGCCGACCTGCTCGATGGCTTCGGCGACGGGG
>JAWVYQ010000183.1:0-5683 GCA_033722615.1 Promineifilaceae bacterium (SeqCode) | reverse complement strand
GGTATGACGGCTAAGGGAGAAGTCACGGATTTCGGGCAGGGCGGCGTCGGCTTCGGCGATGGTCAGGTGACCGGTGGCGCGTTCGTTACGGGGGCCCTCACCGCTTGCTTCGACGACCCAGATGTAGTCGCCGTCCTGCAGGAGGCGGGCCAGAATCTGGCCTTGAACCTCCTCGCCGGGCAAGCGGTAGCCGTCGACGACGCCGCTAAAGTAAACCTCATACTCGCCAGCACCGCGAGGTTCGTCGCGGCGAAAATAGTAACGTTCGCCGTCTGTACCCTCGAAATAGATGGACACCGTCGCGTTGCCCGCCAGATCGTAGCTAATCAGGGTGATGTCGTCGCTGCCGTCGGCGTTGGGGGTGATACGCTCATGCTGAACGCTGACGTCGCGTAACAGGCTGCCGTCGCCGCGCACAATACGCCAGCCGGCGGCCGCCGCGACGGCGACGACGACGAGGGCGATCAACGTTACCAACACAGGGAAAAATTTAGATTGCTGCATGACGCCAAGTTTACCAAAGGGGCAAGACGAGAGCGAATGGCGGCCGGCCTACGCTTTGCCCGCGCCCTCTCTATTATGGAGCTCTCATGCTGCACTCGGCCTCTTGTTGTCGTGCCCACGTCGTAATGTTAAAATTCCCCGTCGCAGTGTAACTACAGGAACGGAATGAAAGAGTACGGAGCAGACAGAACGTGGCCCTTTGCCGAAGGGGGCGGCCCGACGCTGGCCCTCGCCACCCTTCTTTGGAGCGGAGTCTTGGCGCTTTGGCGCGCCCGGCCGAGCCTCGCCTCCCGTCTCCTGGCGACCGTGGCCACCGGCCTCTGGTTGCTCGTCCTCTACTTTTTCCGCGACCCCAACCGCCGTCCGGTCACCGGGGAGGGGCTGGTAGTCAGCGCCGGAGACGGCGAGGTCGTGGCCATCGAACCGGAGCGGGAGGAAGAGTTCCTGAAGTGTGAAGCCGTGCGGATCAGCGTCTTTCTGTCGATCCTTGACGTCCACGTACAGCGCGCGCCTATCAGCGGGACAGTGACGATGGTCGAGCACCGGCCGGGCAAATTCCTGCAGGCGTTCCGGCCGGAGGCGTCGACAGAAAATGAATTTATCGCCATGAATATCGAGACAGCCAACGGCGACGTGCTGGTCAAGCAGATCGCGGGCATTATGGCCCGGCGCTGCGTCAACTACACAAGGCCGGCTCAGCAGATAGCGATAGGCCAGCGTATCGGGCTCATTCGCTTCGGCTCACGGGTGGACGTTTTCCTGCCGCCCGACGCCGAGATCTTGACGACCGTCGGCGATCACGTGCGCGGCGGCGTCACGCCCATGGCCCGCCTGTCAGGAGGAGGTCTCCGATAAAGATGCCAACCAAAGGAGGACCTCCGTGAGTGACGAGGAGGAATAAATGGCATGTTGAACCGCATCCGTCAGAGCAGAATCCGCTACGTCATCCCCAGCGCCATTACCTTCACTTCCCTGGCGTGCGGTATAACGGCCGTCTTGCTGGCCATGGAGGGCAACCTGACGGCCGCCGGCGTTCTTATTCTCACCAGCTACGTGCTGGACCTCTTCGACGGGGAAGCAGCACGCCGCCTGGATGCCGGTACAGAATTCGGGCTCCAGCTCGATTCGCTGGCCGATCTGATCAGTCTGGGCATGGCGCCTGCCTTGCTGGCCTTCATCCATCTGCGCACAGGGGGACACGTGAGCATGGCGCCGGTCTGGCCCCTGATCGTTTTCTACGTGCTGGCGGGGGCTTTTCGGCTGGCGCGCTTCAACCTGTTGCCGACAAAGGAAGGACAGACCGATTCGGTGGGGCTGACCATTTCCACGGCCGGCGCGACGCTGACGTTGGCCGTCCTCACCGACGTAGCGAACAGCCAGGAAGTCTTGCACGACCTCTTTTTCCTGCCGCTCCTGTTCGGGCTCGCCCTGCTCATGGTCAGTCGGATCTCCCACCCGTCGATCACGTGGATCTTCTCTTTCCGCTGGGCCAACTTGGTCTACTTGATTTCTCTGGCAGCCGGCCTGCTGTGGTTGCGCCTCTCCTTCTTTCATGTCTGGTTCCTGTTCAACAGTAGCTACCTGGGCGTGGCGCTGGCCCGGGCCGGGTACCGGGCATTCGAGGAGTAAGTCAGTGCCCACCGCAACAACCGGCCGAACGCATTTCGCCCAACCATGACCACCTTGCGCCATCGCCTCATGGGCAACGGCCTCTACACACTGTCCCAGATGACGCGTCGCACCGGCCGTTATCAGGTGACGGGGCAAGAGTACGTCGAAGAAGCACGTGCTGCCGGAACGGCCGTCATCTGGGCAGCGTGGCACGGGATGACAATGATGCTGGCCGGCTTCGTGCTGCAAGCGTATGATCCGGGCGGGCTGCTGATCATGATGCCCGACGACTGGCGCGGAGAGACGCTGGCTCACTGGGCTCGGCGGCTGGGCGCAGCCCCCTTCCCTCTCAACTTACACGGCGACAACACCATGGCCTCAGCGCGCAAGCTGGCGCGCATGGTACGCCGCATGCGGCAGGGGCAAGACGCTTATGTGACGCCGGACGGGCCGGATGGCCCTGCCTACCAGGTCAAACCGGGCATCGCCTATCTGGCACAGAAGACGGGGGCCGCGCTGCTGCCGGCCGGCGCCTATACGCGCACGGGCCACCGGCTGAACCGCTGGGACCGCTACGTGATCCCCCGACCCTTCAGCCGTATCGCCGTCGTGATCGGCGAGCCGCTGCTCGTGCCGGCCGAGGCAGAACTGGAGACGACAACGGAACGATTGACCGACGCCCTACACCGGGTGACGATGCAAGCAGCGGCCAACTACTATCAGAAGCGCCCATGAGTGACCTGGGTAACCGGTGGCGGCAGATCCAGGGAACCGCTCTCTATGCTTATTCACGGTTGGTGACGCGCACGGCGCGCTTCCGTGTGGAAGGCTGGGAGCAAATGGAAGCCGCCGAGGCGAGCGGCCGGCCCGTACTCTGGGCGATGTGGCACGGACAGTTAATGGGCTTCGTCAGCTTCGGCGATCGCTTCCTGGAAAACGAAGATTTCGTGGCCGTCATGGTGGGAGACGAACGCGGAGATACGCTGGGCATGTTTGCCCGGCGGCTGCGCGGCCGGGTCTTTCGCGTGGACATGGGGGGCAATCCGTTCGCCGCCGGCCGAGCCGTCCTGCGTGTCATCCAGGAGATGAAGGCGGGGCGCCAATCGATCATTGCACCGGATGGACCGGATGGGCCAGCGTTCGTGCCCAAGCCGGGAGTTGCTTTTCTGGCGCGGAAAGCGGGAGCGGTCATTCTGCCGCTGGGGGTCTGGACGCGACAGGCGTACCAGTTGCGGCGCTGGGACCGGTATTTGGTTCCCACCCCTTTTGCCCATTTCCACGTGAAGATCGGTCAACCGCTGCCGGCCGAGCCACAGATGGAGCGCGAAACGCTGCTGGTACAGATCGAGGAGGTGCTACACGCAGCGCGGGAACGGGCGATGGTGCTGGCGGGCGCGCGGCCGTGGCGGTGAGTGCTACCCTGTAGGCGGCGCTAACGCGCTCACATCTCCCGGCTCAATCCGATGGCTCCATCATTCGGGATTCACGCGCCATATATCTGGAAGACGATGGCCGGCGTGACGTAAGCCTCGACGAAGGCGGCCAGGAGAAGGAGGGGGAGAATAACGCCAAGAAGGAGGCGGGCGGTGTCGGCCCCGGCTTCCAGCCAACTTTCGCTGACGGTCTGATCGGGTGCGGGAGCAATGAAGGCCGTCTGCCAGCGGAGGATGGCGGCCGTGACCAGAAGCAGGGCCGGAAGTTCGATGGTAGCGTGGGGAGCAACAGTTGCCAGCAGAAAGGTAGCGGGGTCGGCGCCGGCCATGGCGAGTTGGGCGGCGATGAAGCTGATGAAAGCCCAGGGGAGCATGAAGATGAGAAAGCCCACGACGCCAAAGGTGAAGGCACCTACGAGCCCAGCCAGGACGATGACGCGCAGATTGTGGAGGAAAATGATCAGAGGTAGTCCGGCCAGGAGGCCACGGACGCTGGACAGATTCTCCAGTTGGTCGATAGAGGCCAGCGATTGTTGCACCTGGGAGGGGAAAGTGTAGCGTTGGGCGAGAATGACGCCGAGGGCAACCGCACCGGCCAGCCCCAAAAGGGTGACTAGCAACGGGCGGCGAAGGCCGGATAGCAGAGAAAGGGTCTGGCGGTACCAGACGCTCGGCCGAGGATAGCCGCCGTCAGCGTCACGGCCGGAGAAGCGATTCCAAAATTTGCGCCACATCCAGCCGAGGCGAATCTGGTCGATGTCGCGCCCCAGCAGTTCCTCACGATTGAAGACGTGGAGGCCCATGCGAACGAGGAGAACGCATGCGACGATAAGCCCGAGGATGATCCACCAGAGGCCGGTATAGTTTCCCCAAAACATGACGACGGCCTCGAACTGGATGAGCAGGGCCATGGGAACGATGATAAAGCTGGCCAGGAGATTGGCAGCGCGGGCGCTGGTGGTTTGGCTGGAGACAATGACGGCGCCGGCGACCATGACAACGCCCTGTACGGTCGTAATAAGGATGGTCTGCACAAAGAGTTCCAGCGGGGGCGTCCACTCGACGGTCACGGCCAAACCCACGAGGTAGACGCCGATGCCCAGATAGCTGGCGAATAGGGGAGGAATGACGGAGGCCAGCATTTTGCCCAGGTAGAGCTGGCCGTTGGTCAGAGGGGTGGCCAGCAGGGGCTCCAGGCTCTTTCGTTCTTTTTCGCCGACGAACGTCTCCAGGGCGATTACCAAAGAGAACGAAGTAGGGAAGAAGCCGACGACGAGGAGGAGGAAGGGAATGAGACGTGTGCCCAAAATGTCGGCTCCGTAATCAGAGACGAAGCTGAGCAGACGGCCGGCAGTGAAGTTCATCAGCAAGGGGAAAAAGAGGGTGAGGAGGACGATGGGAATGATGATGCGCCAGTCACGGAATGAGTCGCGCACTTCACGCCGGGTGACGATGAGGGCCATGTGGAAGTCACGGCGATCGAAGGGGAGAAGCCAGTTGAGTTGTCGCGGTTGTTTTATGCTTTTGAGCATTATCGATTTCCGTTTTTCAAAGTCGACGAGCGGCCGGCCTCTTCGACGACGTTGAGATAAACGTCTTCCAAACTCTGTGGGATCTCATGGAGAGAGACGACGCCCAACCCCATACCGGTGAGGCGCTGAACCAGTTGTGGATTGGTCTCGACTGGGCGCGGCGTACGGTAGCGGATGACGTTGCCTTCCGCCCACTCGACGGCGATCAGATCGCCCAGTTCGTCCAACTCGCCGTTGACGGGCCGGTCCAGTTGGATTTCGAGGATGGGATGGCCCAGAAGGCGGCGCTTTAGCTCGGCCGGCGTTCCCTGAGCAACAATCTGACCCTGGTTAATGATGGCAATCCGGTCGGCCAGCATTTCGGCTTCGGGCAAGTTGTGGGTGCAGAGAATGATGCTGCGGCGGTCGCGACGGAGATTGCGGATGGCATCGCGCACCAGTTTAGCGCTATGAGGATCCATGGCCGAAGTGGGCTCGTCCAACAGGAGGACGGCCGGATCATGGAGCATGGCGCGGATAAGGCCCACCTTTTGGCGCATTCCTTTGGAATAGACGCCAAGGCGGCGCTCGGCCGCCCCACCCATGGCAAAGCGGTCGAAGAGG
>JAWVYQ010000182.1:0-5822 GCA_033722615.1 Promineifilaceae bacterium (SeqCode) | reverse complement strand
TGCGACGCCGCCGACTCCGCAGTCTCCGCGGCCCCGGCCGGGATCGTCACCTCGGGCAGGTCAACGCCGCCCGGGCTACAGGCCAACGCCGTCAGGAACAACAGGCCGAAAAAGGTAACGATGGCCCACGTCATCCTTGGTTTCATCGATAAACGCCTCCTCTCTTACTCATCATTATTGCCCGCTTGACCCAGGTTGTATACTCGTGTAGCATACCGGAAAATCTAAGTCGTGCCTGCCCTTCTATTCGACCGTTAAGCCAGTGAACGCGTTAAGCCAGTGAACGATCATGAAAAACAGCACGATCATCGCGCTCCTGCTCACTTTTTTTATGCTGCTGCTCGTTCTGAGCGCGGCCGTCGTCTTTCTCTACCAGGATCGGCGCCAGCTCCAGAGCGACGTCGACGAGCTACACCTGGATGCGACCGTCGTGGCCGTACAGGCTCAACAGACGGTGGCCGACATGGCTGTTCAAAACGCGGGCGTGGCCGCCGCGGCGACGGCCAGCCACAACGCGCTGCGGAACACCCGAGCCACGCAGGACGCACTGAGTGCGCGCCTCGCGACCCTGGAAGCCGTAGAACCGACGCCGACGGCCTCCCCGGCCCCGACGGCGACGCCGGCTCAACCCTTCGTGACCATCGTCTCTCCCGAGGCCGGGGCACTGCTTCCGGCCGGCGAAGCCGTTGACGTCGTCGCTTTCGCCGCCCACCCGGCCGGTATCGAAACGGTCGAACTACTTGTGGATGACGAGCCCCAAGCGTTAGCTCCATCTGAGGGCGCCTACCGGGTGCTCACCACAGCATCGCCCCTGGAGCTGGACCCGGGCATCCACACGCTCACCGTCATCATCACGGGCGCCGACAATCAAAGCAGCAGCGCGTCCGTCGACTTCACCATCCGCGTGCCGGCCGAGGGCGAACAAGGAGAGGAAGAGGGAAACGGCCCGTAGGCACCGGGACCTTCAGCCCGTATTCTTCAAACCGGCCGCGATCCCGTTGATCGTCAGGAAGACAGCCCGCAACAGCGACTGCGCTTCCGGACTTTCCGTATCGTCCAGGCCACGCAGGCGGCGGAGCAAACTCACCTGAATGAAATTTAGCGGATCCACGTAAGGATCGCGGCGCTGAATAGCTCGCTGCAACGTCGGCTCGTTGTCCAGGATCTCCTTCTGGCCCGTCACCTGCAAGATCCAGCGGCGCGTGCGGTGGTAAGCGTCCAACACCTCACCGTAAACCTGTTCCCGCACCTCCTTGTCGTCGACGAGACCGGCGTAGAGGCGGGCGATACCCATATCCGCTTTGCCCAGCGAGACCTGCGCGTTGTCGATGACGACACGAAAGAACGGCCACTCGCGATACATCTCTTGCAGGCGATGGACGCCCTCATCTTGCTCCGCATAGCTTTCCAGCGCCGCGCCAACGCCGTACCAGCCGGGCAAGACGTGGCGGCTCTGCATCCAGCTAAAGCCCCAGGGAATGGCCCGCAGGCTGGCCAAAACGTCGTCGCTCTCGCGGCGCGCCGGCCGGGAGCCGATGCGCAGGCGGCTGATCTCTTGCAGGGGCGTCGCCTGCTGCCAATATTCGAGCAGTTCGGGCGTCTCATAAATGAACCGCCGGTATACGCCGTACGAGCACTCGGCCAATTCGTCCATCGTCTCGCGCCACGCCGGCAGGGGTGCGTTCTCCTGAGCATAGGTGGGCGCGCTGGAGACGAGGACGGCGTGCAACACCTGTTCCAGATGGCGGCGGGCGATCGCCGGATGGCCGTAGCGATCGTTGATCACCTCGCCCTGTTCGGTGAAGCGGATACAGCCGTCCACCGTCCCGGCCGGCTGGGCAAGAATGGCGCGATTAGCGGGACCGCCGCCCCGGGCGATGGTGCCTCCCCGGCCATGAAAGAGCATCAGCGATACCCCGTGCTCTCGGCACACGGTCGCCAGCCTCTCCTGTGCCTGGAACAGCTCCCAGTTGGCCGCCAGATACCCGGCGTCCTTATTGCTGTCCGAATAGCCGATCATAATAATCTGCCGGTTGCCCAACGCTTCCAGGTGAGTGGCGTAAGCCGGGTGGTCGAAAAGCGTGGCCATCGTCTCCGGGGCATTGTCCAGATCCTCCCGCGTCTCGAAGAGCGGGGCGATACCCATCCCCTCGACGTCACGCCCCGGCTGCCGGTTTACGCCGGTCCAGCGCGACAACAAGAGGACGAGCAGCACGTCCGAGGGTTGGCGAGAGAAGCTGATAATGTAGGGGCCAATGCTCTCCGGGCCGTAGATCGTCACGACCCGTTCAACCGTGCGGAACAGGTCAAGCAACTCCGTCGCCTGGTCCGACAGATCCTCCAGTTGTTCCAGGTTCGGCGCCGGCTCCGCCAGCAGCCCGGAAAGCAACTCCAGTCGCTCGTCAGGGTCCAGGTCCGCATAATTGTCGTGTAACCCCAGCTTCTGCAAGAGCTCGGTCAGTACCTCGTCGTGATACTCGCTGTACTGGCGCAGGTCCAGTCGGGCCGTGTGCAAGCCGAATATGCGCGTCTGCGTGCGGAAGCGCTCGAGCCCGGCCGCCTCGGCCTCCGTAGCCCCGCTCTTATTCAGGCTCTCTGCCATTAACGTCAGCGGTCGGGCCAGATCTTCACGCCGCTTCAGCGGCGGCAGCGGACCGGCCGGTTCGCCTCGCAGCCGCGCCACCATGTCGCCGGCCGACGTCTCCGCCAGATCGGCCGCCAGCATGGCCGCGCGCAAACGGTACGGCTCGTTAGGATAGCGCTCCAGCAAGAAGGCGACGTGAGACGTCGTCTCGTGCTCGCGGATGGCCTCCCACAGCTCTTCGGCCGGCGGCCCCAGCCGGTCCGAGATGCTCAGAGAGCGGGCCAGTTGTTGGGCCACGCTCTTATGATGTTCGACGGCCAGTCCACGATGAAGGCGCAACGTCTCGGCCGTCACGTCCGTCGTCACGTTCGGGTTCCCGTCGCGGTCGCCCCCGATCCAGGAGCCGAAGCTCAGAAAGCGCTCGGGGACCTCCAACGTCGGATAGTAGCGATCCAGCGCCTCCTCCATTGCCTCGTAAATTTCGGGCGCGACGTCCCAGATGGTCGTCTCAAAGTAGTGGAGGCCGGTGCGCACCTCGTCGGTGACTTGTGGCTTGCGCGTGCGGTTGCGCTCCGTCAGCCAGAGAAGGGTCACTTCGGCCAGCAACCGCTCGTGCAAATCTTCCTCCTCGGCCGGCAACAGGTCGCGCACCTCTCGCTCGTAGAGCATGTCGGCGATGCGCCGCAATTTGGAAAGGACGGTTCGCCGTTTCGCCTCCGTGGGATGGGCCGTGAAGACGGGTTCCACGTGCAACCGCTTCAGCAGGCCGTCCATCGTCGATTCGTCGACGTTCTGCTCCCACAGCGTCGCCACCGCGTCGGCCACCGATTCTCGCAACGGCCGGGGGTGTTCGCGCCGCTCCCGCTCCCGCAGCACGCGCACGCGATGATTCTCCTCCGCCAGGTTGATCAACTCAAAGTAGGTGGTAAAAGCGCGGGCCACGTCTTCCGCTTCTTCCAGCGACAGCTCGCCGACCAGCTTCGCCAGATAGGCGTCGACGGCCGGATCGGGATCCGTGCGCCGCGTTTTGCTCAGGGCGCGAATGCGCTCCTCCAGGTCAAAGATGGCGATCCCCGCCTGTTCGCGGATCACACCACCTAACGTATCGCCCAGCAGGTGGATGTCGGCGCTGAGCAAGTCCCGGTTGCTTTCTGTCCGGGGCATGTGCCACTCCTCTCACTAAAGCACGAGTCAAACATGACCGTATCATGATTGACTCATGTTCCCATTACTGTCACGCTAATTCTAACACGGCGCGGCCCGTTTGCAGAAAACGCGTCACCCAACGGTCAGGCAACCTCTTACTTTCCCTTAAACTCCGGCCGGCGACCTTCCATGAAGCTGCGCACCGCCTCCATAAAATCTTCCGTCTGGAAAAGGTGGCTCTGGGCCCACCCCTCTAACGCCAGGCCTCGCTCCAGGTCGGCCGCACCGTCGATGACGCGCTTGGCCATGCCCACTGCCAGCGGCGCCGCCTGCCCGATTTCGGCCGCCAACGCCTCGCCATTGGCCAACAACTCGTCCGGCGCCACTGCGTGATTGACGATGCCCCACGCCTCGGCCCGTGCCGCGTCGATCTCCCGGCCGGTGAAGATCAACTCCTTCGCCCGGCCGGGCCCGATGAGGCGCGTCAGGCGCGTGCTCCCGCCGACGTCGGGGATGATGCCCAGCCGCGTTTCCGGCAGGGCCAGCACCGCGTCGCTGGCTGCCAGGCGCATGTCACAGGCCAGCGCCAGCTCCATCGCCAGCCCCAGGCAACGGCCGTGAATCAGGGCAATCACCGGCCGCTCCAGGCGCTCCAGTCGATTGAGCACGGCCTGAAAATCGTGAGTGATCGTCCGCATCTGGCGCTGCCATCCTTCGCCATACCGCTGGGCCAGCTCCAGAAAGCTGCTGACGTCGATGCCCGAGGAAAAATCGCTCCCTTCGCCGCGCACAAACACGGCCCGCACCCCCTCCGCCCTGGCGGCCGCGCGCACCGCGCCGTCCAGTTGCTCGTACATATCGAAGTTGATGGCGTTGCGCTTCTCCGGCCGGTTGAGCACGATCTCAAAGATTTCCTCTCGTTGTTCGGTCCGGATCAATTCAGCCATGGTCTGCCTCCTTACATTGTCCCTCGACGATGAGATGACGGCCCGGCCGGCGGCCGGCGCCAACTGCTCCCATTTCGCCCACCACTGCGCACCGACGAAATTCTAACGCCTTCTGTGTTATACTGAAAATCGCCCACTTTTCCAGGGCCATACTGTGTAAATGCAGAGCAAAAGAACTGTCTGACGGCCGCGATGTCGCCGGGCAGAGGAGGCATCCGCCGATCACGCACACGCAAACGCCTAAACGCGTCGAGCCCGGTCCCGGCCAGGAGTCGGTGTGGGACTACCCGCGCCCGCCCCGGCTGGAGCCGACCGACAAACATATCCAGGTCATCTTCGACGGCGAGGTCATCGCCGACACGCGGAACGCCTTCCGGGTGCTGGAAACGAGCCAGGCCCCCGTCTATTATATCCCGCCCGAAGACGTAAAGATGGCCCATCTACGCCCGGCCGACCGCCGCTCCTGGTGCGAGTGGAAAGGCAAAGCCCGCTACTACACGGTGCGCGTCGGCGATAAAGAAGCCGAGAACGCGGCGTGGACCTACCCGGAGCCGACGCCGGCCTTCAAGCCGATTCAAGATTACGTCGCCTTCTACGCCGGGCCGATGGACCGCTGTCTGGTGGACGGCGAAGAGGTCGAGCCCTCGCCCGGCGAGTTCTACGGCGGCTGGATTACCAGCGACGTCGTCGGCCCCTTCAAAGGGGAACCGGGCACCTCCCACTGGTAGACGAACGCCGGCCGCGAAAACGGCCAATGACCGGACCAAAAGAAAGGAGAAAGATCGATGGCAGAGGAAGTCACGAAAACGGACGAAGAATTGCGCGAGAAGCTGACCGACGAACAATATCACGTCACGCAACAGAAGGGGACGGAGCGCGCCTTTACCGGCCAATATTGGGATCATAAGGAGGACGGGACGTATCGCTGCGTCGTCTGTGGCGCCCCCCTCTTCAGTTCAGAGACCAAGTACGAATCGGGAACGGGCTGGCCCAGCTTCTGGGAACCGGTCGATCCCGATAACGTCGGCGAAGAGGAAGACAACAGCTGGCTCATGCGGCGCACCGAAGTCGTCTGCCAGCAGTGCGGCGCCCACCTGGGCCACGTCTTCCCCGACGGACCCCAGCCCACCGGCCTCCGTTACTGC
>JAWVYQ010000181.1:0-5868 GCA_033722615.1 Promineifilaceae bacterium (SeqCode) | reverse complement strand
GCTTTCCACGTAGAGCAGGGCGCAGCCGTAGTTAGCGGCCGCCGCCGTCAACGCCTTCTTCTGCTCGTGGGTCAGATCTTGCGGCAACCCTTTCAACAGGGGGATGGGACCGTAGGGCAACGACCACGCCGGCCGCACTTGTTTGCCGATCCAGTCGCCCAGAACGGAGAAGTCGGTCGGGTCCTCCAACGCGGCCGTAACCGTCACTTCCAGGTTCGGCCGCCGCGCTTCCTCGCGCAGCAGGCCGTACGACGGGGCGTAGCCGGTCAGAGCAGAGGCCAGCGCCGACAGGCCCGACTCCCGATTTGTGAGCAACCCACAATAACTGTTGCCGAAGCAGATGGCGTTCGACTCCGACCACGCCGCTCGCCCTTCGCTGACCACGCCTTCCCACTCGTACGGAATGCACGACTGGGTCGGGCGGACGCCCAACGCCTGGTAACGGGCCACAATTTCCTGGCTGTGTTCCAGGAAGTCGGGAACGGTGATGCGCATCGCCTCGAAGCGTCCGGGATCACAGCCGGCCGCGTTCAACGTCGTGGGCACGGCCACCTGCGCCTCAGGATCTTCGGCCAGGCGCGCCAGAAAGCGCCTCAGGCCCATCCCGCCCGTCAGCGGCGAGACGCCGGAGAGATGGGCGCTGTCAATGGGCGCCAGTTCCGTGGCCCCGGCCGTAGCCGCCATGTCAAGCAGCAGGCGCATCGCCATCTGTTTCGTCCGGCCCTGTTCGCCGGCCAGCATCGCGCGCTGTTCTTCGTTCAGTTCAATCCTATCCGTCATCTTTTTATCCCATTCACTTTCCCGCTTCGTTGCCTCTGGCCCTTTCGCCCGTTTCATCGCCGTCAGCTTCCGGCCAGGGCTCAGCGCCCAGCATGCGCCGGCGCAGATATTCGCCCACTTTAGCTACCGTGCCCAGAACGGGCACCACCACCAGCGCGCCCAGTATGCCGACCATAGACAGGGCGCCGATGATGCCGATAAACACGACGGCCGGGTGTATCTGCACGCTGCGATCCATGACGCGGCGGCGCAAGTAAGCATTCTCGGCCCATTGTATCAACAGGTACAGGGCGATGACGAGGGCCGTGAACTGCCCGTGAGAGAGGGGAAGATAGTTTGATCCTTCGAACCAGGCGACGAGCGCCGTCACGATTAGAGCGATCGTGGGGCCGATCGTGGGAATGACGTCAAAGAGACCGGTGAGGACACCGAGGGCGGCCGCGCCCGGCATCCCGACGGCCACCAGCGCCAGACCTGTCAGAAGGGCCATCGTTACCATCAGGACGAGCTGTCCTCGGAGATAACTTTGCCAGATGACCTTCACTTCGATGTACAGGCGCCGAACGTCCGCCTGCGCTCCGGCCGGAGCCAGCCCGAGCAACCAGTCGCGCAATTTCTCCCAATCCTGTAACAGGTAATATGTTGTTACCAGGATCACCAGGATCCACAATAGATTCGTACTCGCTGCTTGCAGCACCATCAGGATGCGGTCAGAGCGGATAAACCGCGCCGGAAAAGTCTCCGTGACCCCCATTATCTCCCCGGGCGCCATCTCGAAACCGAGTATGGTGATCCGCTCTGTAAGGCGCATCTGGATCTGCGAGCTAATAGATTGTAATTCTGTGGTCAGCGCCTGCGCTTCGGCTATCAGCGGCGGCGCGAAGAGGACGACGAGTAGCACCAACGCCCCAAGCGACAGCAGGTAAAGGAGAGCCACGACCAGGCTGCGGGGGAGCTTCGATCGCCGGTTGACGAACGTTACCAGCGGGTTGAGAACGTAGGCCAGAAGCGCCGCAATGATCAGCGGACCCAGGAGTTCGCGCGCAGCATAGACCAGAGCGAGCAGGATGCCTGCCGTGATGAGCAGGACAAAGGCTCGCGTGTTGCGGCTCCATGTGTGATCCATAACTTGCCGTTGGCTCGTGGCGCGGCCGGGCGGCAGCCGATCAGGGCCGCACGATTTCTACCGCCACGCCCGTATCATTTTCGATGGTCGCGGCGAAGCGCTCGATAGCGTCGTCGCCGAAGACGGTGGGCGTTGTGCCGCGCGGCGCGCCCAGCATCAGCACGGCCGCGTCCGACTCTGTCAGAAACGCCTCGATTTCTTCCTTGACGTCACCTTCGCGAATGGCTATCTCCGCTTTGACTTGCTCTCGTTGCGCCCGCTGCTGGGCCACGCGCAACAACGCTTCGCCCAACCAGTGCGACTCGGCGTGCATCGCCCCGGATAGGGCTTCATCATATTCCTTGATCAGCGGCACGTCGACGACGTAAAGAAAGACCAGCCTCTCGTTCCTCTCCTTCGCCCGATCGATAGCTGCCAGTTGTACCGCGCGACTGCCCTGGCCCCCACGCGTAGCACAGACGATCGTTCCCACGTCAAGCTTCCTTTTCGATGAGCGGACCTTCGTCATCGCGTCGTTCTGCCAGGATTAGCTTAAGGGCGGCCGTGCGATTGTCCGTAATCCTCACCAGTTCATTATAAACCTCTTCGCTGATGAGGCCACGGCGGAACATGTCGCCAATGGAGGTGCGTTCGGCGCGCAGCGTGTCCTCTCGTGCCTGCAGGATCATCTCCAGCTCCAGTTCCGGATTTTCCAGTAAATGTTCGCGCAGCGCCTGGTGATGGCTGTCCAGCTCCGATTCATAGACGTCGGCCATTGCCTGCCATACGTTGGCCGATAGAATGCCTTCCTCATAGAGGCGGTCCAATTCGCGCTTGCCCGCCTCGGTGGCGAAGAGCAGCCCCTGGCGGCGCTGTTGCTCGGTGAGTGCGCCGACCTGTCTGCTCAGTCGCAGCCGGCGTAGAAGGCGGGAAATCGTTGTACCCTGTACCAGCAGGGTGAAGAGCACGACGCCAAAGGTCATCACCTGTAACTCCAGAGCGACCGAGGGCGCGAAGAACTCGCTGAGCGTCAGGGCCAGCGCCAGACTGATCGCCCCGCGCAGCCCGCCCCAGAACATCACGTGCCGGTACGCCAGGGGAATCTGGTGCTTGCGATTAAGTCGATTGTTCAGCCATCCCATGGCGTATACGACGACGAGGCGACTCGCGAGCACGACGCCCACCGCCAGGAGGATGGGAACGATGAAAGAGCCCTCGAATTGCTCCAGTTCAATCCGCAGGCCGATGAGCAGAAAGACGATGGAGTTGGCGGCGAAGGCCAGGAATTCCCAGAAATTGTTTAGCGTCACCTGCGTGGTCGGCGAGGTGTTCTGCGTGCCGATGTTGCCTACGAAGATACCGGCTGCCACCACGGCCAGGATGCCGCTGACGTGAAGCTCTTCGGCGACGACAAACGCGCCGAAGGCCACCGCCACCGTCGTCGCCGTCTCAATCAGAGCGTCGTCCACGTTGCGCAAGATGCCCTGGGATACGAAGAAACCGAGCACGATGCCGATACCCAGACCGCCCAGGGAAACGCGCAGAAATTCGACGATGGCCGTCGTCAGCGTAAACGTCGTCTCGCCGCTGCCCGGCGCCACTTCCAGGCCGACCGCCAGCGTGAAGATCACAATTGCCATGCCGTCGTTGAGCAAACTTTCCCCTTCCATCAACAGCGACAGCCGCTTGCTGACGCCCAGACTGCGGAAGAAGGCGACGACGGCCACCGGATCGGTCGCCGAGATAAGAGCGCCGAACGCAATCGCCGCCGGAAACGGGATTTCTTCTAACGTCAACGTGACGATTTCGCCGACGATAAACGTCGACAGCACGACGCCCACCACGGCCAGTAGCAGAATCGCCGGCAGCTCGCGCCGCAGCTCCGACCAGCTGATGTGCAGCGACGCCTCAAAAATCAGGGGCGGTACCAGAATTGCCAGTATCAGATCGCTGCTTATTTCAAAGCCGAGAAAGTTGGGGAAGAAGGAAAGGATCAATCCGACCAGAACCAGAGCCACCGTGTAGGGCAGGCGAATGAAGCGGCGGACGAAGATGGCCACCAGCGCGGCGATCGAAAGAAGGATGACCACGCCCAGCTCTTGCTGGATGACGCCGCTTTCTTCCACCTGCATCAGAAAAGAAATGTCCAATCTGTTACCCACCGTCCAGATAGTCGTCTATGTCGACGTCCCCGTACTGCCCTTTCTGGAACTTGCCGGGATCGGCGCCCCAGGGGATCGTGCAGTCCAACCCCATCTTCGTCGTGCGGCTCTTTTGCCCCGGCACGTGCGTCCCCGAGGGGTCCAGCGAACTGCCCGGCATGTCGGGATAGATGTATAGGTCTCGGTCGGCCTGGAAACGGGTGGCCATTGCCCACTCCACGGCGGCCGGGTCAAAGATGTCCACGTCGTCGTCCACCACCCACACATGCTTGAGAGAGCTATGGCCGCGGAAGGCGGCTTCAATCGCCCGCCGGCCATCCTCCGGCCCCTGCTTCTCGATGCGCACCACGGCGTGGAGCCAGGAAGCGCCCCCGGGCGTGATGTTGACGCCCGTGCAGCGCGCCGCCTGGTTCACCGTGCTGAAAATCGTCGGCTCCCGGGGCATGCCCATCAACAGCTTATGCTCCAGGCCCCCGGGCAGCAGGGCGTGGAAAATGGGGTCGCGCCGGTGGGTGATCAGGTCGATCTCGATCACGGGCTGCTCCCGTTCGATGTCCATCGTCTCCGTCAGATCCATAAAAGGACCTTCGCGTTCTCTCTGAGACGTGATCCGCCCCTCCAGCACGATTTCCGCATCGGCCGGCACCGCCAGGTCGTTGGTCAGGCACTTTACCAGGGGCGTTGGGGCCAGCGCGTTAGCCACCGCCAGCTCGTCCACGCCCGGCGGCGGCGACATCGAGGCCGCCAGGTGCGTGGCCAAAGAGATGCCGATGCAGATGGCCACCGGCAGGTCGCCTGCCACCTTGCCCAGCGCCGAATCCGTGCCCCGCTGCTCCACGATGCGCGCCGCGAAGCGTCGCTCATCCAGGCGCAGCAACCGATGGTAACTCATGTTGCGGCCGGACTCCGGATCCTCCGTGATGACCACGTTACTGGCCACGTAGTAGCCGGCGTCCTGGGGCAGGTGCAGCAGGATGGGAAGGTCGTTCAGGTCAAACTCCTCCACCACCACTTCCTGGCAGGGGGCGCTTTGCGCCAGCGGCGGCTCAACCGGATCCTCCAGCGCGCCGGCCAAATGGTGCACCAGCTCATCGACCGGCACGCCCAGCGCCATGCTGAAGTAGCGGCGGTCGGAGCATGGGCCGGAGAGGACGCGCCAGCCGGGATGCCCCTCGATCTGCTCGAAGAGAACGGGCCGCCCTTCCAGCGCGTGGGCCACGTTGGCCACCTCGTACTCGACCGACACCGGCCTCTCAATCGTCACCAGATCGCCGCTGACCGCCGCCTGCTCGATAAAGTCGCGTAAGCTCATAAACTGCACTGCTGGCGCCGGTCACAAAACCGGCCGCCTGATGTGAAACGTTGCACAAGTGACCAGATTGTAAATTCGCCCCGGCCGATTGGCAAGGAACTACCGCAGTGACGAAGTAGGACGGATCGCCAATCTGTCCCAGCAATCTCACCATCGTGATCCCGGCTACAGAGTTTCGCGCCCAATCGCCCCATACTTACCGTTGTCACGCTGGCGTTTACGTCCCGCAGAAAGAGGAAATGGTGAAGCCCATGAAACTGATATTCGTCTACAACGCCCACTCCGGTCTCTTCAACGCAGCCCTGGATGGCATTCATAAACTCGTTTCCCCGGAGTCCTATCCCTGTGAACTATGCGCCCTGACCTACGGCGCAATTGCCGAGCGCGATGAGTGGCGACAATTCCGCCGGCGCTCCGAACACGAAATGGTCTTCTATCACAAGGATGAATTTGAAGAAGCATACGAACAAACCTTTACCTATCCCATCGTCTTATGCCAGCGTGGCGAG
>JAWVYQ010000180.1:0-5942 GCA_033722615.1 Promineifilaceae bacterium (SeqCode) | reverse complement strand
GGGCCGGACAAGGTGCACAGCGTGGACACGTTTGGCAGCGTCACGGCCGGGCTGGGGATAATCGCCCACGGCATCGAGCGCGGCGAAATCGAGGGGCAGGCCTATACGCGGGACGATCTGAAACGGCAGGACGTGACGGTGAACCGGCCGAACGTGTCGATTCTCGATTCGCGCCTGCTCCGGCGGCGGATACAGGTGCAGGAAGAGGCAGGCGGCGAGGATGCCGGAGAAGGGGAGCGGGTCTTGGTTATGTTAACCAAGGAGAACGAGCTTCTCACGTATCGCTTCTCAGGCAAGTGGCCAGATCTGGAAGGGATGGAGGGCGAGGTTCCCCCTCTGCACGCGGTTGTGGTGGGCGGCGTCGACGAACCGTTGCTGCTCATCACCTCTCGCTACCGTTTTCTGGTGGTCACGCCGCGAGAGCTGATGGACCTGGAGGCACTGGGCCAGCCGCTGGCGGAATTGCACCACTTTGGCCCGTACGAAGAGGTGTACGCGGTGAGCGGCTGGGGGCCGCTGAAGGAAGCGGAGCGGATGGTGCTGGTTACGTCGCTGGGATACGCGCGCACGTATCCGACGGACGTCATCGTTCCGGCGATCGAGGCGCCGGTGCCCCTGACGTTTGAGCAGCCGTTGCCGGGATGGCCGCTGGCGGCGCTGGGAGCCCAGGGCGACGAGGAACTAATTGTGGTGACGGACAGCGGCCGGGGCGCCCGCTTCGCCGTGGCCGAGATACCGGGGACGGGCACCCAGGCATTTAGACGGAAGGAAGAGGAAGAGATGGCGGGCGCCGTCCTCGCGGTCGAGAATGACGAATTGCTGCTGGTGACGGACGAGGGCTACGGGCGCCGCCTGCCGCCGGCGGCCGTCTACGCGCCGGAAAAGGGGAACAGCCGCGGCCGGGTCGTGATCTCGCGCCGGCCGGTAAAGGGTGTGACCCGCCGGCGGCCGGGCGCGGCGCTGTGGGCGGTGACGACGGTCGGGCTGAAGCCCCTGGCAGCGGAGGCGATTCCTTTGGAACGGGACACGACTCGGTCGCACCGCCTGATAACGCTGGCGGCAGAAGAGGCGGTCCGACACGCGTTGTCGGTCTGACAAGCGTTGCCGGTCCGACCAACGTTATCGCTCCCTTAATTTCTAGGAAATTCTAATAGCAGCGGCGCTGGCCCTATGATAGAATAGATGTTCTGGTTAGGGATGTCGCACTTCTCAAAAGCAAGATGACGTTTGACTTCTCCGGATAAAATGACGCTTCATTTCTCAGGAGCAAAATGACGCTAGAAAACATTGTCGTGCGCGGCGCACGAGAGCACAATTTGCAAAACATTGACGTCGAGATTCCTCGCAACAAGCTGGTGGTGGTCACCGGTATCTCCGGCTCAGGAAAATCTTCACTGGCCTTCGACACAATTTTTGCCGAAGGCCAGCGTCGTTATGTCGAGTCGCTGTCGGCTTACGCGCGCCAGTTTCTCGGCCAGCTGGAGAAGCCGGCCGTGGACCAGATCGAAGGGTTGAGCCCGGCCGTTTCCATCGACCAGAAAGGGGTTAGCCACAATCCGCGCTCCACGGTGGGCACCGTCACCGAAATTTACGATTATTTGCGCCTGTTCTTCGCGCGGGTCGGCACGCCCCACTGCCCGGAGTGCGGGCGGCCGGTGCAGCCGCAGACGGCGGAGCAAATTGTGGAAAGCGTGCAAAAGATGCCGGAAGGGAGCCGTATCCAGGTGTTGGCGCCGTTGGTCGTCGACCGCAAGGGCCACCACCAGCAGGTGTTTGAAGACGTGCGTAAGGCGGGCTTCGTACGCGTGCGCGTCAACGACGAAATCCGGCAGGTAGATGAGGAGATCGCGCTTGACCGCTATAAGAACCACAGCATCGAGGCAGTGGTCGACCGTCTGGTTATCCGCCACGAACCCGGCGACCAGAGCGAAGAGGCGCAGGCAGCCCGATCGCGCCTGACCGACTCCATTGAGACGGCGCTGGAGATGGGCGACGGCGTCGTGATCGTCAACGACGTCACCGATCGCGACAATCCGGTGGACCAGCTTTACTCCGAACACCTCTCCTGTGTCTACGACGGCACGAGTATCCCGGAGATTGAGCCGCGCACGTTCAGCTTTAACAGCCCACACGGGGCCTGCCCGGATTGCCAGGGGTTGGGCACGAAGAAGGAGATTGACCCCGACCTGGTGATCCCCAACAGGGAGTTGAGCCTGCGCGAGGGCGCCATCGTCGCCTGGCCGACGGACGATAAGCAAGGATATTACTGGCAGCTCATTGCAGCGACGGCCAAGCATTTCGACATTCCCACCGACGCGCCCGTGCACGAGCTGAACGACGCCCAGATGCACATCTTGCTTTACGGCAGCGGCAAGGAGAGGGTTGAGATCCGTTACGTGAACCGCGAAGGAGCCGTGCGCGAATACAGCACGCAGTTTGAAGGCGTGATTCCCAACCTGGAGCGGCGCTACCGGGAGTCCACGTCTGACTACGTGCGCGGCAAGCTGGAAGGGTACATGGTGAACCGGCCGTGCAGCACGTGCGACGGGACGCGCCTCAACCCGGTCGCGCGGGCGGTGGACGTTGACGGCGTGACCATCAGCAACGTGACGGAGAAGCCGGTGGTACGCAGCATTGATTGGGTGCGGGCGCTGCAAGATGAGGCCAGCACGCCGCTGACCGAGCGCCAGAAGATGATCGCCCGGCCGATTCTGAAGGAGATCGGCGACCGCCTGCAATTTCTAATTGACGTGGGCCTGGATTACCTGACGCTGAGCCGTTCGGCCGGGACGTTGAGCGGCGGCGAGGCGCAGCGGATTCGGCTGGCGACGCAGATCGGCAGCCGCTTGATGGGCGTGCTTTACGTGCTGGACGAGCCGAGTATCGGCCTGCACCAGCGGGATAACGCCCGCCTGATCCGCACGCTCAAGGGGATGCGCGACCTGGGCAACACGGTGCTCGTGGTCGAACATGACGAAGAGACAATCCGCCAGGCGGATTGGATCGTGGACCTGGGGCCGGGAGCCGGCAAGAATGGCGGGAAGGTGGTCGTGGAGGGGCCGCCGGGCGCGATCGCCGGCGACGAGGCCTCGCTGACCGGCGCGTATCTCAGCGGCCGGAAGAAGATTGCCATGCCCAAGGAGCGCCGTAACGGCACCGGGGAATGGCTGACCGTCCGCGGCGCGAGGGAAAACAACCTGAAGCGGATCGACGTTTCGATCCCGTTGGGTAAGTTTGTGTGCATCACGGGCGTCAGCGGCAGCGGCAAGAGCAGTTTCCTCATCGAGATTCTGAGCAAACGGCTGTCGCAACATTTCTATAAGTCGAGGGATTTGCCGGGTAAACATGACGGCGTGGAGGGTTTGGAGCACCTGGACAAGGTGATCGAGATCGACCAGAGTCCCATCGGTCGCACGCCCCGCTCCAATCCGGCCACTTATACGAAGGTGTTTGACCCCATCCGCTCGCTTTACGCCGACCTGCCGGAAAGCAAGGTGCGCGGTTACAAAGCCGGGCGCTTTAGCTTCAACGTGAAGGGGGGGCGATGCGAAGCGTGCAGTGGTCAGGGGCAAAATAAGATCGAGATGCAGTTCCTGCCCGACATCTACGTGCCGTGCGACATCTGTAAGGGGGCGCGCTACAATCGCGAGACGCTCCAGATCAGATATAAGGGATTGACCATCGCCGACGTGCTGGACCTGACTATTGACGAAGCGCTGGCATTCTTCGAGAATCTGCCGCCCATCCGCCGCCGCTTACAGACGATGGTCGACGTCGGCCTGGGTTACATTCACCTGGGCCAGCCGGCGCCCACGCTCAGCGGCGGTGAGGCGCAACGGGTTAAATTGAGCCGGGAGCTGTCGAAGATCGCCACCGGCCGGACCATGTACATCCTGGACGAGCCATCAGTGGGCCTGCACACGCACGACGTGGCCAGGCTGATCGACGCCCTCAATCAGCTCGTGGATAAGGGGAACACGGTGGTGATCATCGAGCACAACATGGACATCATCAAAGTAGCCGACCACATTATCGACCTCGGCCCGGAAGGCGGCGACCGCGGGGGCCACATCGTGGCCCAGGGCACGCCGGAGGAAGTCAGCGAGGTCAAGGGTTCCTACACCGGCGAGTCGTTGCAGCCGTACCTGAACGGCACCGGCAAGTAAATGGCCGATACGGCGGTCGCACTCCTATGAATCTCGTCACGCTGGAAAATGTCTCCAAAGAGTACGGGGAGCGGACGCTGCTGGACAACGTCGATCTGTTGATCAATGAAGGAGACCGCATTGGTCTCGTCGGCGTCAACGGCAGCGGCAAGACGACGCTGCTGGAGATCATCGCCGGCCTGGAACCGGCTGACAGCGGGCGCGTGGTGGTCTGGGGTGGCGTCAGCATCCAATATCTGTCGCAGGAACCGGAACTGGATGAGTCGCTGACCGTCCTGGAGCACATTTTCCGGAGCGATTCCCCCCAATTACGCCTGCTGCGCGACTACGAGCGGGTTAGCCGTCGCCTGCAGACGGAGCCGGAGAATGACGTTCTCCAGGAGCGGCTGATCGAATTGAGCGCCGAAATGGATCGCACCCACGGCTGGGAGGCAGAAGCTAACGCCAAGACGATATTGACGAAGCTGGGAATCACCGATTTTCAGGCGCCCATTCACACGCTGAGCGGCGGGCAACGCAAGCGGGTGGCGCTGGCGCACGCTCTGATTGACCGGGCCGACCTGCTCATCCTGGACGAGCCGACGAACCACCTGGACGCGGACGCGGTGGATTGGCTGGAGGAGTACCTGATGGTCGAACCGGGGGCGCTGCTGATGGTCACCCACGACCGCTATTTCCTGGACCGGCTCGTCAATCGTATCGTGGATCTGGACCGGCGGAAGCTGATCAGCTACCCCGGCAACTACAGCCGCTACCTGGAGCTGCGCACAGAGCGACACGAACGCCTGGCGGCGGCCGAAGCAGAGCGGCAAAAGCGGTTGAAGAAGGAGCTGGAGTGGCTGCGGCGGGCGCCGAAAGCGCGGGGCACCAAACAGAAGGCGCGCAAACAGCGGGTCGAAGAGCTCCAGCAACTGCGCTACGACCGGGGCGAGCAACAGGTGGCGATGGCCCTGGCCAGCCGGCGGCTGGGCAAAAAGGTGCTCGAGGTGCGCGGTCTGAGCAAATCGTACGACGGCGACCAGCTCTTTGACGGATTGGATTTCCACCTTAACCCTGAAGACCGTGTGGGCATCATCGGCCCTAACGGCGCCGGGAAGAGCACGTTTTTGGACATTCTGGCGGGCAAGGTGGAGGCGGATGCGGGCGACGTGACCTGGGGGCAAACGGTGCAACTGGGCTATTACGACCAGGAGAGCGCGGCACTCCCCGAGGAGAAGCGGGTCATCGAATTCATCGAGGAGGAAGCGGCCCTTATCACGACGGACACGGGTGAAAAGGTCGAGGCCGCGCAAATGTTGGACTGGTTTCTCTTTACCCGCCCGGAACAACGTACGTACATCAAGGATTTGAGCGGCGGCGAGCGGCGGCGCCTCTATCTGCTGCGAACGCTGGTCCACCGGCCGAACGTCCTCTTGCTGGACGAGCCCACCAACGACCTGGACATCCAGACGCTGAACGTGGTGGAAGAGTTCATGGATCACTTCCAGGGGGCGCTCATCGTCGTCAGCCACGACCGGTATTTCCTGGATCGGACGGTAAATTACCTGGTGCACTTTGGCGACGGCGAGGTGAGCGGCCGTTATCCGGCCCCGTACAGCAGCTACCGACGCCTGCGAAAGGAATCGAAGGCCAGCGTGCGCGCAGCCAGCAGCGAGCGCGCAGCCAGCGGGCGCGCAGAGAAAAAGAATGCGTCCCGAGGGACGGCTCCGGCCGCGCCTGATGAGGAGCAGCGCCGAGAGGAAAAGCCGCTGAGCTGGAAGGAACAACGCGAGCTGG
>JAWVYQ010000179.1:0-5962 GCA_033722615.1 Promineifilaceae bacterium (SeqCode) | reverse complement strand
TCGCCCCGTCGCCCACGTACACTTTGGCTCCCGCCAGCGCCTGCGCGCGGTCGGGAATGTAGACGACGTCGGGTACGTAGAAGATGGTGACCCGCCCGGCCGTGATCCGGTAACCGCCGGCCGGGGCGCGAGTGGAGTGCTCGACGGGAAAGAACTCAAAGGTGACGTCGGCGACCGTGAAAGGCGTGCGCGGCGTCACCTCCCGGCGCTCGTCGACGGGATACCGCTCCATCTCTTCCCAGGCTACAGCCGTGGCGTGGATGGGGCAGGGCGCGCCTTGCTTCAGGCCCCAGGCATGGTCCGGGTGAGCGTGGGTGATGACAATGGCCTCCGGCCGGAGGTCGTCCACCTCTCCCAGCCAATCCTCGCCACAATCGATCATTATCTGGCGGCCATAGTAACCGACCATCAGCGACGTGTGCATTCGGTGGCGGCGCGTGCGCGCCTCGATGTTGCCTCGGGTTCCCAGAAATGTCAGTTTCACACCGTCCAGCATACAGGGAAATAGGAGGGGGTGCACGGGCGACCGGCGAGAATGCCTCTTGCCAACAGCGGGCTAAAACGTTACCATGCAGGCCAAACTCAGGTTACGGACGGACAGGACCAGGAACGATGTTTGAAGTCAATCAGACCTACGCCAACCGCAAGGGAAAATATACTGTCTTGGAAGTAAACCCGCCGAAAATGCGCGTCCGCTACGAGGATGGGACGGAAGCCGAGCTTAACGTGGAAATTCAGACGCGCATCTGGGAGAATATTCAGAGTGAGGAAGAGGCGCGGGCGGTCGCCCGCACGGCTCGCCGCCGTCGCCGCGGCCCGGAGGTCAGTTACTACGTCAAGACGTTAAGCCTTGAAGATGAGGACGACATCTCTGTGCCTGGCTGGCGTGAGCGGATTACCGTTGTGTCGGCCGATGGCCCAGAACTGAAGCCCGGCGACCGCATTCTCTATTATGCCGTCGAGGACCGCGTCTTCTTTGCCCTGGGCACTGTGACGGGTGGGGCGCAGAGCGATGTTCCCACCGGTTTCTTTTATTCGGAGGAAGAGGCCAGGACATTGCGCTTCTATCCCACCGACCTGGATGAGCAGACCTACGACGTGAAGAACGGCATCCACCTGGATAGCGCGGAGCTGGAAAGTCTCCCCAATTACCGTACGCTCCTGCGGGATGCGGATCGCTATCTCCAAATCAGCGAGGACGACTTTGAGCTTCTGGCCGAATGGCTGACAGAGCTGACGGAAGTTGAGGACGAGGAATTTGAAGATGAAGAAGAGGAAGATGATTACGACGAGTAAGCACTATGACCGATAACGCCACAACTGATAACGCCACATCGGATGGAGCCAGACCGATTCTTGTTTGCGTCGCCTGGCCCTATGCCAGCGCCGACATTCATCAGGGTAACGTCACCGGTTCCTACCTGCCGGCCGACATCTATGCCCGTTACCATCGCCTGCGGGGCAACCGCGTGCTTATGGTCTCCGGTTCCGATAGCCACGGGACGCCGGTGACCGTGAAGGCTGATGAAGAGGGAAAGTCGCCGCGCGAGGTTTTCGAGTATTATCACGCCCGCTTCCTGGACCTGTTCCAGCAACTGGGCCTGAGCTACGATCTTTTTACCCACACCGACACCGAAAACCACCACACTGTCTCCCAGGATCTCTTTCTCCGCTTGCTCGACCTGGGCTATCTTTACCGGGAGATTACGGAGCAGATGTACTCTCCGGCCGCCAACCGGTTTTTGCCCGACCGTTACGTCGAGGGCACCTGCCCGAATTGTGGTTACAAACGGGCGCGGGGGGACCAGTGCGATAATTGTAACACCCTCTTCGAGAGCGCCAGCGAGCTCATTGAGCCCCACAGCCGGCTGGACGAAAGCGCCCTCGAATTGCGGGAGACAGAGCATTACTTTCTCGACCTGCCGAAGCTGGCAGAGGAGGGGCTGGCCGAATGGATTCAAGAGGACAAGGAGCATTGGCGGCCGCAGGTCATTAACTTTGCCCGCAACCTGATTATCAACGAGGGGTTGCGCGGCCGCGCGGTGACCCGTGATATGGATTGGGGCATCAACGTACCTGTCTCCGGCTTTGAGGAAAAGGTGCTCTACGTCTGGTTCGAGGCGGTCATCGGCTATCTCTCCGCGGCCATCGAGTGGGCGAAGAACCAGGGAGAGCCGGAAGTCTGGAAGGATTGGTGGTACGGTGAGGACGCCCGCACCGTCTACTTCATCGGCAAAGATAACATTCCTTTCCACGCCGTCATCTGGCCGGCTCAATTGCTCGGCGTCCGGCGGCTGTACGAAACGGATGAGGACGCGCGGCTAAACCTGCCTTACGACGTGCCGGCCAATGAGTTCATGAACATGGAAGGGCACAAGATCAGCGGCAGCCTTAACTGGGGCGTGTGGATGCTGGATGCCCTGGAGCGCCACGACCCGGATCCTATGCGTTACTATCTGACGGCCGCCATGCCGGAGACGCGGGACAGCGATTGGAGCTGGGAAGCGTACGTGGAGCGCAACAACAACGAGTTGGTGGCCAACTGGGGCAACCTGGTCCACCGCGTCCTGAATATGACCGGCCGTTACTTCGACGGCGTCGTGCCTGAACCAGGGGCGCTGTCGGAAGCGGACCGGGCGCTGCTGGAAGCGATCGACGAGGGATTTACCACGGTGGGCGATTTTTACGACCGGTGTAAATTTCGCGCAGCGGCGGCCGAGGCGATGGCTCTGGCGACGCGCGTTAACCAGTACCTGGAGGAGATGAGCCCCTGGAAGACGGCGAAGACAGACCGGGAAGTGACCGGGCGCACGCTCTACACGGCGATTCAGGCGATCAATGGCCTGAAGGCGCTGCTGGCGCCGGTGCTGCCCTTCACCGGCCAGCGGCTGCACGCGATGCTGGGCGAATCGGGACAACTCTTTGGCGACCAACAGGTGGAAGTGTACCAGGAGGAGGAGCGTAGCCATCGCGCGCTGACCTACGACGGCCGCGGGGCCCTCGGCGTCTGGCGGCGGGAAGAGATTCCCGCCGGCCGCCAGCTACCCGCCCCCGAACCGCTCTTCCGCAAGCTTGACGAGAGCGTGGTTCAGGATGAATTGAGCCGGCTCGGCCGTCCCCCGGATTAAGCTACTTTGCTTGGAGGCCTGCTGCAGGAGTCGGGTTTTTCGTAGAGTGCGGTTGAGAGAGTGGCTGCAAGGAGGGATTCCGTGTTCTTTTACTACATTCTAATTCTGCGCCTCTTGCACATCATCGCCGGCGTCTTCTGGGCGGGCGCTACGTTTGCCATCGTCGGTTTCGTGCAACCGGCCGTCAAAGCAACGGCGCCGGCCGGCGGCCGCGTCATGCAGCAGATGGTAAAACAGGGCCGTTTCTCAACTACGCTGGCCGTCGCCGCACTGGTCACGGCCGGGTCGGGCATTCTCCTCTACGAGCGCGTTTCGGGTGGCTTTCGCCCTGAGTGGATTTTCAGCGGGCCGGGCGTGGCGCTGACTATCGGCGGGCTGGCGGGCATCATCGCCGCTGTCATTGGCGGTCGCATCATCGGGCCCACCAGCATGCGGATCGCCGACCTCGGCGAAAAGATGCAGGTCGGCGGCGGGCCGCCGGAGCCCGCGACGCTGGCCGAAATGGAGGCGTTGCAACAGCGGATGACCACGTGGGGGCGGGCAGCGGCCGTCCTGCTCATCGTGGCCATTATCGGCATGTCGCTGGCCGACTACATGTAGCCGCACCCCCTCTCTTCCTTCCGTCCAAGGCGTCCCCTATCCGCCGATGGTTCATAGCCTTTCGCTTCAGCCTGGCGGTCGTCCTTCGCTTTGACAATGCCCCTACATTAAAATAGAATCACTACGTTAAACCGGCCCCGGCCGGCAGCGGCCGCACCGAGGGTGACCGCGGGTAGATTGGCAAGCCGTCACATCCCCCTTGCGCATTCGCAATACTTAACAGCCTTATACGCTGATCGGGGGCGTCTATCCGGTCCGGCCGCTACATTGGATGCGTTACGACAGGGGGCGCAAAGATATTTTGAAGGCCGCCGGCCGCCACGTTACAATCAAAGCATACGATTTTGTAGAAAGGTATTTCAAGGATGAAAGAATACAAAACGGAAAACATTCGCAATATTGCCCTGATTTCACACAGCGGCGCCGGCAAGACGACGCTGGTCGAGCGCTTTCTCTTTGACACCGACGTTACGACCCGCATGGGCGACGTGCAGAGCGGCACGACGGCCATGGATTTTGAAGAGGAGGAGGTCAACCGCAACAGCTCCATCGCCACGGCCGTGGCTCCTGTCGAGTGGAAAGGCGTGAAGTTGAACCTTCTCGATACGCCCGGATATGCTGACTTTGTGGGCGAGGTCAACGCCGCCCTGAAAGCGGCCGATAGCGCCGTCGTCGTCGTGGAGGCGGTGGCCGGCGTGGAAGTGGGCACGGAACTGGTCTGGCAATATGCCGAAGAGCGCTCCCTGCCGCGCATGGTCCTCGTCAATAAGATGGACCGGGAAAATGTGAACGTCAACCGTCTGATGGAAAGCGTACAGAATCTGCCGGGCAACCTGGTGCTGATGCAGTTGCCTATCGGCCAGGGGCCGAACTTCAAGGGCGTCGTCGACCTGACGACGATGAAGGCGCTTGTTGGCCCGGACGGCAAGACGGCCGACATCCCGGAGGAGATGGCGGATCAGGTGGAAACGGCGCGGCTGGAGCTGGTGGAAGCGGCGGCTGAGGGCGACGACGAGTTGATGATGAAATATTTCGAAGAGGAAGACCTGAGCGAGGCGGAGATTATCGAAGGGTTGAAGAAGGCGATGATGGCTGGCAACGTGGCCCCCGTCTTCTACAGCGCTCCGCAGCCGGGCATTGCCGTGACGCCCCTGCTCAAATATTTCTCGGAAATGATGCCCAACCCGGCCGAGGGCGGCTCTTTTTCGGCGACGAACGCCGATGGCGAGGAAGAGGAACACTCGGTCAGCGACGACTCACCGCTGGCAGCTTTCGTCTTCAAGACGCGGGAAGATCCTTACGGCAAGATGAGTTACATTCGCGTCTACGGCGGCGTTTTGGAATCGGATAGCCGCGTGTGGAACGCGACTCGGGAAGAAGAGGTGCGCGTCGGCCCCTTGCAGGTGCTGCGCGGTCGCGAGCAGTTGACGGTCGAGCGGCTTCATGCCGGCGACATCGGCGCCGTGGTCAAATTGGGCGAGGCGATGACCAATGACACCCTTTGCGAAAAGGACCATACGCTTACGATTGCGCCCATTATGCAGCCGGCGCCGATCATGTCAGTAGCCGTACATCCGGAATCGCAGTCGGACGTGGCCAAATTGAGCAGCTCGCTGAACCGGCTGGCGGCCGAGGATTCCACCCTACACTGGCGGAACGAACCTGCCACCCGCGAGATTATTCTCTCAGGTATGGGCAACGCACACCTGGACATCGCCGTCAAGAAGGCGCGCTCGAAATTTGGCGTGAACCTGACGACGACAATTCCGAAAATCCCGTACCGGGAGACGATTACGCGGGACAACAACGCCGAATACACGCACAAGAAGCAAACGGGTGGGGCGGGTCAGTATGCGCGCGTTTACCTGCGCCTGGAATCGATCGGGGACGACGAAGAGTTTGAGTTTGAGTCGGAGGTTTTCGGCGGGGCCATTTCGCAGCCGTTCATTCCGGCCGTGGAGAAGGGGTGCCGCCAGGCTCTGGAACAGGGCGTCCTCGCCGGCTATCCGATGCGCGGCGTGCGCGCCGTGGTCTATGACGGCAAGGAACATCCGGTAGACTCTAAGGAGATCGCCTTCCAGATTGCCGGCCGCGAATGTTTCAAGATCGCGGCCCGTGGGGCCGGCCCCATTCTTCTGGAGCCGATCTACGAAGTGGAAGTGACCGTCCCCAGCGAAAATATGGGGGACATCATGGGTGACCTCAACTCGCGTCGGGCGCGCGTGCTGGGTATG
>JAWVYQ010000178.1:0-5984 GCA_033722615.1 Promineifilaceae bacterium (SeqCode) | reverse complement strand
TCGGCGAAATTGTGCTCTGGGAGGGCGAAAGCGTTCTGGCCAGCGGGGCTTGCAGTTCGTTTGAGGTGCAACCGGTAACAGATAACCCGAATTCTCAACTGATTCGTCTCGACTCATTTGTAGACACCGGAAGTGTCGTCACCCCTTACTACGACCCCATGATCAGCAAGCTTATCTGTTACGGCGAATCGCGGGGGGAAGCCGTCTTACGCATGCGCCGCGCCCTGGAGGAGTACCGCATTATGGGCGTCAAAACCAACATCCCCTTCCACCAGCACATGATGGAAAGCCACCGCTTCCTCTCCGGCCAGTTCGACACCAAATTCGTGGAAGAGCGCTTCAGCATGAGCAACCGCGAGGCTCCCGACGAACTGGAAGCCGCCATCTTCGCCACCCTCGTCGCCCACCGGCAAAGCCAGATCGCCAGCCAGATCGTGGCCCCTGGCGCGCGCGATACCAGCAACTGGAAATGGTACAGTCGCTGGCAACACCTGAGGAGATAGAAAGCGATGAAATATATCACGTCCGTCAATGGCAAAGAATACACCATCGAAATCGACCAGGAAGACGAAATCCTGGTTAACGGCGAGAAGTACGCCATCGACTTTCAACAGTTGCCCGAAGGCGGCACGCTCTCTCTCCTGATCAATAACCGCTCGCTGGAGGCCATCGTCGACGAGCGCGAGGAGGCGTACGAAGTCCTGATTCACGGCGAATTGTATGCCGTGCAGGTACAGGACGAACGCACCTATCGCCTGGCCCAGGCCCGCAGTTCTCTCGTGGAGGATGCGGGCGTCGTCTCCATTAAATCGCCCATGCCCGGCCTCATTCTGGACGTGCTGGTCGCCGAAGGCGACCGCGTGCAAAAGGGAGACAAAGTCGTCATCCTGGAATCGATGAAGATGGAGAACGAGTTGAGGGCCGGCAGGGATGGCCAGGTTGCGCGGGTCTTTGTGCAAACGGGAGACAGCGTCGATAAGAACCAGGAACTGGTGACGATTGGCGACCCTGAGGGTGATGCATCTGAGGACGACGATTCCGAATGACGGCCGGCCACCCTGACGAATCACTGGAAGTCGAAGTCAAATTCTTTGTGCCCCGGCTCCGCGCTTTCCGCGAGCGGCTGCTGACGGCCGGCGCCGAGCAGGTGAAACCCCGCCTTTTCGAGCGCAACGTGCGCTTTGATTCCCCCGGCGAGCGCCTGCGCTTCCAGTTCCAGTTACTGCGCCTGCGCGAGGACGACCGGGTCCGCCTGACCTTCAAAGGCCCGCCCCACGACGCAAACCAGACAGAAGCCAAAGTGCGGGAAGAGCTGGAGGTCGAAGTGAGCGATTTTGAGACCACGGCCGCCATCCTAGAACGCCTCGGCTTTGAAGCGCAGCAGATTTACGAGAAGTATCGGGAAACTTTCCGCCTTGATCAGGTGGAGGTCGTGCTCGACGAAATGCCCTTCGGCAACTTCGTCGAACTCGAAGGGGAAGAAGAGGCCATTCGCGCCGCCGCCGACCGGCTCGATCTCGACTGGGAGCGGCGCATTCTCGACAACTACCTGTCTCTCATGGCCCGCCTCAAAGAGGAACACGCCCTCGATTTCGACGACGTCACCTTCGACAACTTCGCGGGCCGCGACCTATCCATCGCCCCTGTTCTATAGTCCTATGAAACGACTGCGCACGCTCCTCCTCGTCCTGCTCGCTCTCTCCGCGCTCTGGCCGGCCGCGCTCCCAGCCGCCGCCCAGGATGATGCTCCGCCCACCCCCACGCCTGAAGGCCCTATCGTGCACGTCGTTCAGGAAGGGGAAAACCTGACCATCATCGCGCGACAATATGACGTCAGCGTCCAGGATCTCCTGCTCGTCAATGGTCTCGATGAGGAAGACATCATCCAACCTGGTCAGCAACTGACCATTCCCGGCGAGACCGGGGAGGCTGTTGCCACTGCCTACACCGTGCAGGTCGGCGACACATTGGAATCCCTCGCCCTCCGTTTCAACACGACGCCGGCCGAGATCGCTGCTCCCAACAACCTCGTCAGCCCCCGCAGCCTTTACGCCGGGCAGACGCTCTCCGTCGTCAGCAAGAGTGGCTCGGCCGAACCCCGGCCCATCACCGGCACGCTGCACCTGGTGCAACCGGGCGAAACGTTGCTGGCGCTCGCCGCCCGTTATGGCCTCAGCCGGGAGCAGATCGCCGCGACCAACAACCTGGCCCCACCTGCCCGCCTCTATCCCGGCATGCGCCTGCGCATCCCGCCGGCCGGCGACGCAACTACCGACGCTTACCACTTCCTTCCGGGCGGCTGGGAGCGCGTCTTCGCGGGGCCGATCCCGATGTCCCAGGGTCGAACCATGAGCGTCTACGTCGAGCACGCCCTTCCCGGCGAACCGCGCGGCGCCTTCGCCAACCAGACTCTGCGCTTTGCCCCCCACGGTGAGGGCTATGTGGCCCTCGTCGGGCTCGACGCCTTCACCGAACCCGGCCGCTACGCCTTGCAGCTAGAAGGGATGGGCCAGCAAAGCTGGTGGCCTTTCAGCCAGGACGTACAGGTAACTTCCAGCAATTACCCTACCCAAACTATCAACGTGCCGGCCGAACTGGAACCCCTGCTCGATCCTGAAATACGCGCCGAAGAAGACGCCTTCCTCAGCGACATCTACGGCACCTTTACTCCCGAACAGCAGTGGCAGGGCCCCTTCCAGTTGCCGGTGACCAACACCGTCGTCACCGCCGGCTACGGCGGCATCCGCTCCTACAATGGCGGTCCCTTCGACATCTTCCACACCGGCGTCGACTTCGGCGGCGGCGTTGGCACCCCTATCGCTGCCCCCGCTGCCGGCACCGTCGTCTTTAGCAACACGCTGGAGCTCCGCGGCAACACCGTCATCATCGATCACGGCCTGGGCGTCATGTCAGGCTATTACCACCTCTCAGAGATCGCGGTCAACGTCGGCGACCGGGTAGCGCCCGGGCAGGTCATCGGCTACGGCGGCAACACGGGCCTTTCTACCGGCCCCCATCTTCATTGGGAGCTGCGCATCATGGACGTGCCCGTCGACGGCCGCCAGTGGACGGAAACCGCCTTTCCCCTCACCGAGTAGCGCCGCGTTATCTTTCAGACGCTCCTTCCGAGAGATTTCACCGGCCCCTATTTCGACCCCATCACGGCCCGCACCGGAGAAAATCGACTGGCAGCCACGCTCGCATCCTGTTATAATTTTAAGTTGGTTTCACCCATCGTTAACGTCGTTGCTAACCAACCCTTTCCTCAATTGGAGACGTCACGGTTCAGCAGCGATGGCGAACAGATCAAAAAGCGCGCCATCGTCCATCTGCGCGAGTCAGCGTCCCATTTTCGAAGGAGCTCGTAGTGATTCAATCCCAAACTCAGACCCAGGAATACTGGGTGTCTAAATTTGAACTAACTGAGTCGGATATTGAACAAATCAATAACCACCTGCTGGAGGTTGAGCGTCCACAGACGGCCAACGAACTGGCGCTCGTCGTGATGAAGTCGCGAGTGGCCCGGGAAAAGAACGAGATCAAACAACGCCTGGCCGGCCGTTCCGTCTATCAGCCAAAAGAGCAGTACGAAGAAGGCGACGAACTCGTCTTCCCCGCCCTCAACTTCGCCTATGGTGAAGTGGTCGGCGTGCGCAAAGGTCAGAACCCCGAGGCCGGTGAATTCTCCGTCATCAAAGTTGACGTCGACGGCAAAGAACGGGAATTCGCGGCCGACCTGCCCGTCAACCACATCCTTAACCAGAACGACGGCTCCATTTTCGAAGCCCTGGAAATGACCTCGGCCGAAGACCTGCACATGCTCTACGGCTCGGCCGTCGCCGCTACCATCGAAGAAACGCTGGCCGAGAACGAAGCCTTCGTCCGTCTTGCTGACAAATGGTTTCTCAAAGGCCTTCTCACCGAAGTTAACGTCGGCCATCTCAATCTGGCCGAAGCCGTCCTCGAAATCAACGACGGCGGCCCTTTGCCTCCGGAAAAGATCCTTCCCGACCTCGAACTGGGGGACGACGCGCCGGTGGAAACCCAGGCCTTTTCCCTCAATTACGCCCTCCTCCAGGATGACCGCTTCGACGAAGTCGCCCCGCGCGGCCGGGTAGGCTGGTACCTGCGCCGGATGGAACCCGAGGCCGTGCGCGAAACACCCGAGCGCCTCGAATACGATCCCATCTCCTTCGACAAAAATGCGCTCACGCCGGAACTGCGTCTACTTATCCGCGAACTTGACGACGAGTGGTCCGACCTCGAACGAGGCCCGGCCGGACAACCCATCCTGCTGACGCTTACTTATCCCCACCGCTGGGCCGGAACGCTCCCCCTCAGCGCGCGCACGCGCCCCCTCTTCCCCTCCGGGCGTTCCCCCCGGCAGCGGATTACTTTCCTCGACGAACATACCGAGGACGAAATCGAAGGCTGGGTCGTCCAAAACGAACGCTACGTCTATGGCCTTGAGGAATGGTACCGGGAAAATGAAATTCCGGTCGGCGGCTTCATCAGTCTCCGCCCCGGCCCTGAACCGGGCGTCATTTTGCTCGATTACGACCGTCGGCGCGGTCAGCGGGAATGGATCCGGCTGGCTTCCGTCGAGGAGGGACGCCTTAAATTCGAACTGGACCGCCGCACTATCGCCTGCGGCTACGACGACCTAATGATCGTCGGCACCGACTTCGTCGCCGCCGTCGACGCCATCTGGCGTGAGGCCGTGGCCAAGGAGCGGTCCATCACCTCCCTGCTCAAGGAGATCTTTCCCGAGCTGGCCGATCTCAACCCCCAGAACACCGTTCACGCCAAGACCTTATATAGCGCCATCAACATGTTGCGCCGCATACCGCCGGGCCCCCTTTTCGCCGAACTATCCACAAACCCCATCTGGGTGCCCGTCGGCGACCATTACTGGCAATACGATCCGTCACGTGCATAAGGAGTGAAAAGGAGCCACCTTGTCTGATCGCCCCCGACCCAAGCTGAAAGCGCCCACCCTCAAGCGGCCGACAGAGGATACCAAATTCTTCATCGACTATGATTGGTGGGAGCGTTCCAACCTGGACCTCAAGACCTACCTCTATACCCGCCTCAACGTCGGCGACGAGCTGCAACTCGATACGGGAATGGAGAAAGTTGACCTCGTCGACTCCCATACCGGCGAAGTGCGCCAGGTAGACGGCTTTCAGTACGTGCTCCAGACTTATTTCAGCCAGCTCCCCGAAGATTTCACCGCGCGCACCTCCCTCGTCGACGCTGCCTTCTGCGTCCTGCTGGCCAACGCCAACCAGCCCATGACCGCCCAGGAGATCGCCCAACAGGTCGGCCGCCCCACCTCCGTTATCCTCAAAACGCTAGGCGGTCCGCGCGTTTATCAGGGCATTCGCCCCATCTTCGAAGAGGAGTAGGTGCCCGGCCGCCACACGATGCACGTCTTCATCGCCGGCGTGATGCAGGGCTCGCGCCAGGACCACGACATCGACGACCAGAACTATCGCCTGCGCATCGCCAGCGCCTTACGCGACCATGGCCCAGACGTTCGCGTCACCGATCCCTGGGCCCTCCACCCGGAAAGCCCCACTTACGACGACGGTCAGACCCGCGACACCTTCGTTACCAACGTCAATCTCGCCCGCGAAGCCGACCTCCTCATCGCCTATCTGCCTTACGCCAGCATGGGCACCGCCATCGAAATGTGGGCCGCCTACAGCAGCCACACTTACGTTATCGCCGTGACCCCAATGTCGCACAACTGGGTCGTGCGCATCACGGCCGACGAAATCCTCCCCGACCTCGAAAGCCTCCTCGCCTACATCGAAAGCGGCCGTCTCTGGTCCAGGCTAGAACAACATCAGAAATAGCCGGGTAAGCTATCCGTACAGTTGACCAGAAGGAAGGCAGGCTCTAGAATTAACGGTAACCTGGCGTGTCACACCGCGCCCCAGTAGCTCAACGGACAGAGCAACGGACTTCTAATCCGTAGG
>JAWVYQ010000177.1:0-6064 GCA_033722615.1 Promineifilaceae bacterium (SeqCode) | reverse complement strand
GGCCTTCATGCTCTATGGCACCGCCTTTGTCGGCGGCTGGGTCGAGCAGATCGGAGCCGTCCTGCGCAACGAAACGGCCGTCGACCTGGGCATCGTCGCCAGCCTGCTGATGCCCGCCGACGTCCTGTGGAAGCAGGCGTCCGTTCTTCTGCAACCTCCTATGGGCAGCAACCCCGACTTCGCCGGCCCGTTTATCGTCATGTCACAACCGAACTCGGTCATGACGGCGTACGCCATGGGGTACGTGATCGTCCTCCTCGTTCTGGCGTTGTGGAGCTTTTCGCGCCGCGACCTGTGAATCGAACGCCCCTCCCGCCTCAGGTTTTTTGACGAATCGCGAGAACGGTTCAATAATTCCCCCGGACAAGAACAATCGTCAGCAAAAGGTGAACCATGCCGGACCAGAAAGAAGCTCGGGCAGGGCGTTCTCGGCTGGGAAAAGCGGCCGAGCGATTGTATGAAGATAGCCGGCTGCGGGATGCGCTGACCGACGAAGAGGCCCAGCAGTTATTGTCCTGGGCCTACCATCGGTTGGAGCAGGCGGCTACACGCGCCGAGGAAATGTCCAGAAAGGATTTGTCTGGGGAAGCGGCGACGCCAAACTTCGAGAGCCAGAGCGACGCAGTGGTAAGCGTCGTGCGGCGGGTCAACGCCATTATGGACGAATACGCCCGGACGGACAGTATCGAAAGCGAACGGTTGCTGGCATCGCTCGTCGAGGACGTGGATAGGGCTGGCGAGCGCCCGGCACAGGCCGAGGATATGCTGGCGGCGGCAATGCTGGTCGAAAGTCCCGAGGAGCTGAATAGAGACGGTCTCTTTCAGCGCCTCATGGACCTCGTTACGGCTGGAGAAGGGGAAGAGGCGGAATGAGACAACTGGAGACCACCGCCCGGCGCGGGCGTTTTCTTCTGCTCTTTATCGCCCTTCTGCTGGCCGCATCCGTGGCCTGCAACGTGGACGTCAGGTTTGGCGACGTTCCCGAGGCGCCGGTCGCCGGCGAGGCATGGTACGAGATCTACTTCACCAATCCCACCTGCCCGCCGGAGACAGAACGGGTGGGCGGCATCGACGAGATCATCGCCGACGACGTGGCCCAGGCCACGCGCCAGGTAGACGTCGCCGCCTTCGACCTGGACGCCGAACCGCTGGTCAACGCCCTCATCGATCTGGAGGCTCAGGGCGTCACGGTGCGCGTGGTGACTGACAGCGACAACGAAGAGCTGAGCAGTATCCGCCGGCTACGGCGGAACGGGATCAGCGTCGTCACCGACGACCGGTCCGCGCTCATGCACAACAAGTTTATCGTCGTTGACGACGCCGTCGTCTGGACCGGTTCCCTCAACTACACGAGCAACGGCGCCTACTGCAACAACAACAATGCCGTGCGCATTGTGTCGCCGCAATTGGCGGCCAACTACACGACCGAAATGGACGAAATGTACGAACAACGCCGTTTCGGCCCCCGTTCCCCCGATGACACGCCTCGCCCCCGTCTGCGCATTGGGCGCGTTCTGGTAGAGAATTACTTCGCGCCGGAGGAAGAGATCGCGCCCATTATCGCCCGCGTCATCGAGAGCGGCCGTAGCGAGATCTTGTTTATGGCCTTTTCCTTTACCCACGAGGATATCGGAGAGGCAATGCTCGATCAGGCAGAGAACGGTGTGACGGTCCGCGGCGTCTTTGAGACCGTGGGCTCAGAAACGCCCTTCAGCTACTATCCCGTGTTTAGCGACGCCGGCCTATCCACGCTCAGCGTGCGCCAGGACGGCAATCCGCGCATCATGCACCATAAGGTGATCGTCGTCGACCAGGAGATCGTTATCTTTGGCTCGTCCAATTTCTCGGCCAGCGCTAACGACGACAACGACGAAAACTTGCTGATCGTGCACGACCCTGAATTCGCCGCCTTCTTCGTGGAAGAATTCGGGGTCGTGTGGGACGAGGCTCAGCCGTAGCCGGTGGCTTTCCCACCCGGCACTCCTTTGCTCGACGCCAAATAAGTCTCAGCTAAGGTTTCGTACCGGCTGTGCGAATGGCTGTTATAATCAGGCCGAGAAAAGCGGAAACCAGAGCGCCTTTGGCTGCTGAGGATTCGAGATGCAACTACGGACAACGGCCCACGAACAACTGAGCTTCGCCAAAGAGGCGACGTTTGCCAGCGCCCTACGGTGGTTCATGATCCCGCCGGCGACGGTGGGCGTCCTGTTGGTCATCATTCTGGCTGCTACGGCGGCAACCTATCAGGGGCGGCACGCCGATCGCATTTACACCGGCGTCTCCGTCTGGGGCACCGATCTGGGCATGATGACGCCCGCAGAGGCCGGCGAGACGCTAGAGCAAACGCTTCCGGTTGCAGAGAATCACGAAATCCGCCTGGTGAATCCGGAGTCGGAAGAGGAGTGGGTCCTGACGGCGGCCGACCTCGGCGTGACGTATGACGTCGAGCAGACAGTCGAAGCCGCGTACGACGTGGGCCGCGCTGGCGGCCCGCTGAGCGCTCTCCGCGCCCAGCTCAGCAGCTGGTACTACGGGCGGACGCTGGCCCCGATCATCGTCTTTGACGAGGGCCAGCTACAGGCTGCCCTCAGCGAGATAGCGGCCGAAGTGAACCGCCCGGCCCGCGAGGCCTCCCTCCAATTTGACGGCGAAACGCTGGCTTATTCGCCCGGACAGATGGGGCGCCAGCTCGACGTCGCAGACGCCAAGGAGCGCCTGAGTGACCCTCTCACCAGTTTCCGTCCGGCTCGCGTCGAGCTTTTGATTCACGACGTGCGGCCCCGCGTTCTGGACAAACCGGAGACGGAGACCCGGACGCAGGCCCTGCTCAGCGCGCCGATGACGTTCTATTTTCAGGAACCGCTCGAGGACGTTGACCTGGAGCGCGTCGAGCTTTCCACCGAGCAACTGGCTCAATGGGTTCGCGTGGCCATGGTCGAAGGTGAAGACGGCTACCGCCACGAAGTCATCGTCGACAGGGAAGCCGTGCGCCAGTGGCTGCGAGAGATCGAAAGCCAGATCTTCAGAAAGCCAGAAAACGCCCGCTTCTACTTTGACGACAATACGCGCGAACTCGTGCTGGTTGAACCCCACGTCAATGGCCGCGCCCTGGACGTCGAAGCGACGCTCGATCGTTTCATGGAGCAGGTCGGCACGGCGAATCGTTCCGTCCCCTTCGTCCTCGAATCGATCACGCCGACCGTCCACTCCAATGCCACGGCCGCCGAACTGGGCATCACCGAATTGATCACGCAGACGACGACCTGGTTCTACGGTTCGACGCCGGAACGGAAGCACAACATCGCCCGCGCGGCTGCCCAATTCTTTGGGATCGTCGTCGCGCCCGGGGAGGAATTCTCGTTCAATCGCTACCTGGGAGAAGTGACAGAGGACGCCGGTTTCACCACAGGTCTGATCATTCTGGACGGGCAGACGGTGGAAGGCGTTGGCGGCGGCGTGTGCCAGGTCAGCACCACGATGTTCCAGACCGCTTTTTGGGCCGGCTTTCCGATCACGGCCCGCCAGGAACATGGCTACCGTGTCACTTACTACGACGATGGCGAGGGCCCCGGCATGGACGCTACGGTCTTTTCGCCCATCGTCGACTTGAAATTCGTGAACAACACGGAGCACCATCTGCTGATTGAGAACTATTACAACGAGACGTTCCAGTCACTGACCTTCAAATTCTACAGCACGCGCACCGGCCGGCGCGTAGAAAAGGAAGGTCCGTACTTCGAAAACGTGGTCCCGCCGACGGAAGACGTCTGGGAGTACAACGAGGATCTGGAAGAAGGCGAGGTCAAGCAGATCGATTGGGCTGCGGAAGGGGCCGACGTGACCGTCATCCGCCGCGTTTACGACCGGAATGGGGAGCTGATGTACGGCGACGAGGCGTTCAGGAGCCATTACATTCCCTGGCACAATACGTACCAGTACGGCCCCGGCGTGGACCCCAACAACGTATCGCCGGAAGATATTTCTCACTGACGCTGGATTCACCTGCCCCCGAACCAGAGCCACCACAACAGATTTTCGCATTTTTCACGCCCACCCATTGACAACTTAGAACAAATGTACTAGACTGTTAACAGAACGGATGTTCTAACCTCTTCCCCTTAGGCGCTGGCGGGCCTGCACCCCCGCCAGCGCCCCTTCTCTCTAAGGGCCGGCGATGATTGCGCCGGACAGCAGACGGAATGGAAGGGTCGGAGCATAGAACGCAAGGGCTTTGTGCGTTGGCGTCGAACATGTGGGAGGAATCCATGTTTTTTGCAGAGGAGAAACGAAATGCGCAACGAACACTTCTTCAAGGAGAGTGGAAGCTACTTTAGCGGGCCGGGCGGCGAAAAGTGGGCTTTAACGGGGTCGGGGGCGCGCCAATCCCTCATTGGCGTGATCCTGATAGTGGCCCTTTTTGCCTTTGAGCTGTTCAACTTTGACACGACGCGCTACGCGTTGAGCAATCTTTTGGGGGACGTGGCGTTTCTGGGCGTCCGGTGGGCGGCGATTCTGGCCGTGGCCTTCTGCGCCATCGACTTTGCCGGGCTTGCCCATCTTTTCACGCCGGAACATGACGAGGAGGAGCGAAGCGTTATCTGGTATCTGATGGGCGCCTGGCTCCTGGGCGCGACGATGAACGCCGTGATGACCTGGTGGGCGGTCAATCTAACATTGCTCAGCCATCCCTTTGGTAACGAGGTCCTCACGCGGGAACAACTGTTGCGATTGGTGCCGCCCTTCGTCGCCGTGCTCGTGTGGCTGACGCGCATCCTCTTTATCGGCGCCTTCGCCGTCGCCGGCGAGCACTTCTTCCGGGAACAACGTCCGGCCGCCCGGCGCTCTGCGGTGGACGCCCCATCCGGACCGCTGCGCCGGCCGGCGAACGCACCAGGGCCGGCCAAGCCACGCCGGCGGGAAGCGGTTAACGACGGGGTAGGTCACCGCCCACCGACCTCCCCAGGCACCCGACCGGTACCGGCCATGAGCGCCAGGGGTCGACAAGGGAATCGCTCCTGACCGGCCAGCGGCGAGCATCGTATAAATACGGGTCTGGGCAACCTTCGCATCGTAAGGGGCGGGCGTCGCTTTCGGAAATGACGCCTGCCCCCGGCTTCCTCGTTTGCCAGTTCACCCCTCGTATGCTAGATTAGGCGCGACGCACGTTGAAGTGGACTTATCTTTTAACCTTATGCTTTTTCTGACAGTGCGAGACGGAGCTCCCGTAGCCCTTTTCAGACCGGCAATTCGACCGGAATCGATGGTTGTTAATTTCTGGCCGTTGAAAAGCGCCACTTCGGCCTGAGGGATCGCCCCTTGAAGGTTTGACCGTCTCCGCACTTTCCTGCCTAGACCGGCTGGCAAGAATAAAGGTGAACGTGCGTTACGTCGTCGCGTTCGCCTTTTTTATTTGGAGAAGGGCATTATGTCTTTTAGTATTGAATTCTTCATGCGCATCATTGGCGCCATCGTCGGCGCCATTCTCTTTGGCATTTTCGGGGATATGCTGGCCGATGCCTTGCAGGCCAGCCAGGAGGCTTACGTCGTCATCCTTGGGCTGATAGGCGTTCTGGTCGGGTTGGTGCTCACCCCTTACGTCACGACGCGGCCGCTGGCCCGCATTCGCCAGCGGCTGATACGGATGCCGCCGGAGCAACTGGGAGCAATTATCATCGGCGTCTTTCTGGGCCTGATTGCCGCCGCCCTGCTCTCCTTTCCCCTATCTTTCCTGCCATCCCCTTTCCGGCAGATCGCGCCCATCGCGGCGGCCGCCGTCTTCTGTTACCTGAGCGTCGTTATCCTTTCGCTGCGCCAGAACGATTTGCGCAACTTCTTTAGCTCGCTGCGGCCGGTCTTCACGGCCTCGCCGGGGGCCCAGGACGGCGAAGAAGAAATGGACGCGATATTGCTGGACACCAGCGTGATCATCGACGGGCGCATCGCGGACATCAGTAAGACAGGCTTCGTTCGCTCGACCCTGCTTGTCCCCAACTTCGTCCTTACGGAACTCCAGCACATTGCCGACAGCGCCGACACGCTGCGCCGCAACCGCGGCCGGCGCGGG
>JAWVYQ010000176.1:0-6210 GCA_033722615.1 Promineifilaceae bacterium (SeqCode) | reverse complement strand
TGGAGGGCGTCATCGGCACCTGGTACATTCACCACGGCCGGCTACACATGCTTTACGGTCCCAAGGGTCAGCAACCGCGCGATTCATCGTTTCCCGGTCGCTAACGCGCTCCCTCTCTCTTCTTGTCAAACGTCAACTCGAATCGGCCCACCACTCAGTGATGACTTTGCGACGGAGAGGGGTGTAGTCGTGTCGCCAAACGAAAACCGGGTTCCCGTCACGGGAACCCGGTCATTATCTGCATTAAGGTCAGAACTTGGCCCTCAGTCAGCTGCTTCCAGCTGGGGGCTTAGACTCTCGGGAACCGTCCCGTTCGTCCGCTCATCATCCGGCTCCAGCAGGCCCGGCTTGCGCAGTACGTCGCCCACCGACAGATACTCGTATCCCTTCGCCACCAGCGTATCGAAATCGGTAATCATCCGTCGGCCGTCGATAATCATGTACGGCGGCTGCACCGTATTCTCAATCGTCGAGGCGATACCGCGAAACTCCTCCCAATCCGTGGCGATAAACATCGCGTCGCTGCCCTCGATCGCCTCCTGCGCCGTCTCGTGGTACGAAATGCGCTCGAAGAGGTGGTTCTTGTCCGGGTTGAACCAGCGCCGTTGCGCCTCCTCCATCGCCAGCGGATCATACGCCCGAATCTCCGCTACGCCCCGCGCCAGCAGCGACTCCACCGCCTTCAGCGAGGAAGAATCGCGCATGTCATTCGTCCGCTTCTTGAAGGCCAGCCCCAGCAGGGCCACCCGCTTGTTGTTGAAATTGAAGCCCGCTTCGTACACCGCCCGGTCCACCAGGTACACCTTCTGGTACTCGTTGATGTTGTACACCGCCTGCAGTAGGTCCGTTGACCGGCCGGCCCGGTTCAACTGGTAGATCAGCGACTGGATATCTTTGCCGAAGCAACTGCCGCCCGCGCCGTTGCTCACGTAAGAGCCCCACGTGCTGATCCGGTCGTCGGCCGTCACCCCGATCTTCAAATCCTCCATGCGAATATTCTCGAACGACTCGCCCAGCCGCGCGCCCACCCCATTCCAGAAAGAGATATACGTCAGCAGCAGCGTATTCGCCACGTACTTAATCGCCTCGGCCGTTTCCGGCGTCGTCTCCAGATACCGAATGCGCACGTGGTTCACAAACTGGGAGTAGACGCGCCGCAGCAGTTCGAAATCTTCCTCCGTGTCCGCGCCCACGACCACCCGGTCCGGCCGGCGCGAGCCTTCCACCGCGCTTCCCTGGGCCAGAAACTCCGGATTCGACGCCACGCCAAAATTCTCCACCTGCCGCTCCTGCAACATCTTCTGCAGCAGTCGCGCCGTCCCCACGGGCACCGTGCTTTTATTCACGATCACAACCCGCTTCTTATCCTCCCGCTCCGCCAGCAGCCGGCCCAGGTAATCGGCCGCGCTAGCGTAGTAGCTCAGGTCCGTCGATCCGTCCCGTTTCGGCGGCGTCGGCAGGCAAAGGAAAATAACGTCCGTTCCGTTGATGACCGAGGTCAGATCCGTCGTGAAGAAGAGGTAGCGATCAATCGTCTCGTCAATGGCTTCTACCAATCCCGGCTCGTTGACATAACGCTCAATTTGCTCCCGCTCGCCCGATTGGTAAGCTGCGATGCGTTCCTTGTCGATGTCGTAAGCGTACACTTGGTGCCCGTACTCGGACAGGACGGCCGCGTGGGGCAGGCCGACAAATCCGGTTCCAACCACAACGATTTTCATCGTTCTACTCCTTCATTTCATGAGCCACTGAAAAACCGAGTTTCTCTGCGTCAATCCATCCTGAACAGGGCAATTTGTCATCAGAAACTCGGTTTTTTGTCATTCTATCCATTGCGAGCCCGGCTGTCATCCATGAGCAGGCGCGCCACTCTCCGCCCGATCTCGACGGCGAAATTAGTGCCCCGATCCCACGGATAAACCTGGCTCATACTGGCAAAGTATAATCCAGGAATGGGGGTGCGTAAAGCCGGGATTCGTTCCGAATGATTGACCTCCGGCACCGGCTGCGCATAGCGGGCGCGAAAGAGCCAGCTTTTCCGGACCCAATCCGCTTCAAAGGTAGGGTTTATTTTATGCAGATTTCTTACAAACAGACTTTCGAGCGCGTCCTTGTCCATCTCGAAATAATCGTGATCCGGTGCGACGTAATCGCCGCAGTAGACGAGGTGGTCCCCACCGTAATGGCTGCGGTCGATATAATTCGTGTGTTCCACCAGCGCCAGGAAGGGGAATTCGTTCTCCCGTTTGTCCGGTGACTCGGCCGGAATATTCAGCCAGTACGTCTCCTCCATCAGTTGCCGGCGCAGGGCCAGCGTCAGCACCACCGCCCCCATGCTCTTCAGCTCCTCCAGTTGTCCCAGATACTCTGGGGGCAGCGCGGGCGCCATGCGGCTCAGCAGCCCCGGCGACGTTGTGACGATCACCCGGTCAAACCGCTCCGCCCCGTCTCCTGCGCGCACCAGCAGCGGCCCGTCCCCTTGCGGTTCGATAGCCCTCACCGGGTGGTTCAACCGCACGTCGCCGCCCCGCTCTTCCACGGCCGCCGTCAGCTTGTCGATAAACATCTGGAACCCGCCCTCAAAGTAGCCCAGGTGCGGGCTGCGCACCTTCAGCCGCGCCCACATCCACGCCATATTCGCGTCCCTATAATAAGGGCCGAATTTCCCGATGAGCAGCGGCCGCCACGTCGTCTCATAAATGTGGTCCCCATACCAGCGCCGCAGCCACACATCGGCCGTAAATTGCTCCAGGTAGCGCCACGGGTTGGTAAAACGCAAAAACGCGCTGACCAGCCCGAATCTTACTACGTGCCACGGCTTGAATCCCGGAAAGCGGATCCACGCCAGGGGCGAGTCGAACGGCACGATCTCATCGTCGTAAATTACTGACGTAATCGGCCGCGGGAAGAACAGCCTGTCCCGGATTCCTAGCTCCTCCACCAGGCCGATGATCGACCGGTCCGACGTGAACAGGTGATGGTAAAACTTCTCCAGCGGCCAATCCCACCGCTCGTCACAAAATCCGGCCGCCAGGCCGCCCGTATGGTCGCTGGCCTCCAGCACAGTGACCTCGTGGCCCGCCCCCAACAGGTCGTAAGCGGCCGCCAGCCCGGCCACGCCGCCCCCCACCACGCCGATGCGCAGCTGCTCCCGCTCTGTCACGTCGCCGCCTCCCGCTCCGCCACCCGCGCCGCCCGGCTGAAATCAGACCAGCCCAATCCCTCACGCAACATGTAGAACGCCCCCAGGAGCGTGATCGGCAGCCACAGCGCCGCGTGCAGCACCAGCGTATAGGCGCCCGCCAGCGTCTCGCGCACGCCGTACAGCACCAGAATGGCGATCCCCGGCGCGTCGAACGTGCCCACGTACCCCGGCGCCGATGGCAGCGTCGTCGCCAGGTTGACCACGCCGTTCATCAGCATCAGCGCGAAGAACGACACCTCAAAAGGAAAAGCGTGCATCACAAACCAATATTTCACCGTTTCTAGCAGCCAGATGACGACGGAGGTGAAGAAAATCATCAACACGTTGCGAATACTGCGCAGCGATTCCAGTCCGCCCAGAAAGCGCTCGGTGAAATCCAACAACGGCTCCCGCGCCCGGTAGGGAAGGAACACGTTGCTCACCCACTCCGCCAGCCGGAACGCCCGACCGGGCGCGGCCGCCAGAACAAAAAACAGGATCATCGCCCCGAAAAAGCCCAGGCTGGCCACGATAATCATCGAGCGTAGACTGTCGCTCGGGATCGGCGTGAAGGGCAGGGCAACGAATACAAACAACAGCATCACCAGCCCGTCGAAGACCCGCTCCACGACCACCGTTGCCATACTCGCGCTGATCGGGATCCCTTCTCGCCGCCGGAGAACGTACGACCGCAGCAGTTCCCCGGCGCGGAAAGGATAGACGTTATTGCCCATATACCCGATGACCACCACAGGAAAGAGCTTGCTCACAGCCACTGGCTTCAACGGCCGCAACATATAGTCCCACCGCCACGTCCGTGCCCACACCGCCACAAAGTAGGTGGCCACGCTGGGCACCAGCCACCAATAGTTTGCCTCTCTGATACTTTCCCATACTTGGTCCAGCCGAAGCCCGCGCAGCGCCAGCCAAAGGAACAGTGCGCTGACCACAAGCCCCAGCCACAATTGCCATCGTTTCAAAAAGATCCGTCCTAGCGTTCCTTATGTCCGTTGTTCATACTGCGGGAGCTTCCACCTGGTCAGCTCCCAGACGTTCCAAAGATGCCACGTCTACGCGTGGACACGCAATTGTACCATGGTCAGGGACAGGTGCGACCACCCGCCGGCCAAACGCTCATTGCGTTCGCTACTGGTTCCCGCGCCATCGCTGCAACCGTTTTGCCGCTTCCGCCAGGGCCTCGTCCGTCTTACAAAATGCAAAGCGCGCCACCGTCTCCCCACCTCCCGGCGTCGTGTAAAAGGCGCTCGGCGGGATCGCCGCCACCCCCACCTCCGTCGTCAGGTGCCGGCAGAACGCTACGTCGTCCCCAAAATCCAGGCCGCTGATATCCACCATGATAAAGTATGTCCCCCGCGGCGTAATCGGCGGCAACCCGCCCGCGTCCAGCGCGGACGCCAGAAAATCCCGCTTCTGCTCGTACGTCGCCTGCAACGCCTCGTAGTAGCCGTGCGCCTCGGCCGTCTCCAATGCGACGGCCGTCGCCTCCTGCAGCGGCGCCGCCCCCGAGAACGTAATGAACTGATGTGCCCGAAAGACCGCCTCCGCCAGCGGCGGCGCGGCTACCGCCCATCCCACCTTCCAACCCGTCACGCTGAACGTCTTGCCTGCGCTCGAAATCGTAATCGTCCTCTCCCTCATCCCCGGCAGCGAAGCCAGCGGCCGGTGTACCGTTCCGTCAAACGTAATGTACTCGTACACCTCGTCCGTGATCGCCACGACGTCATGCTTTTTACATAAATCGGCGATCAGCGCCAGCTCATCCTCGTCGTACACCTTCCCCGTCGGGTTGTGCGGCGAGTTAACCACGATCAGCCGCGTCTTCTCGTTGAACAGCGACGCCAGCTTTTCCTTGTCGATCCGCCACACCGGCGGCTCCAGCGGATAATAACGGGGCACGCCGCCCGCCATCTCCACGTCCGGTACGTACGCGTCGTAATACGGCTCAAACAGGATCACCTCGTCTCCGGGATTCACCTGGCTCATCATCGCCGCGAACAACGCCTCCGTCGCCCCGTGCGTCACCACGACCTCGCTCCCCCCGTCCACTGCCAGACCGTACCGTCGTTCCATCGTCGCCGCGATCGCGTCCCGCAGCCGCGGCTGGCCCCGCCCCGGCGCATACTGGTTCACGTCCGCCTCCACGGCCGTTCGCGCTGCTTCCTTAATGAACGCCGGCGCTTCAAAGTCCGGAAAACCCTGCCCCAGGTTAATCGCCCCGTGCTCGTTGGCCAGGTTCGTCATCTCCGTGAAGATCGTCGTGCCAAAACCCTGCACCCGCTGCGCCATCACGTCCATTTGCGTCCTCCTCTATCACATTTCCTGGATATTACAGTATAATGCGCGTACACGGTTGCGACGAGCAACACCCAGCAGGGCAATTTGCCTAATCGCCCAGCACAGCAGGGCAATTTGTTTAGTTGCCCAGCACAGCAGGGTAATTTGCCTAATTGCCCAGCACAGTTGAAGGAGACCACATGAAACTAAAGATTTCCCTGGGACAGATGGACGTTACCCTCGGCGCCCCCGACGAGAACCTGGAAAAAGCCCAGCTGCTGGCGGCCGAAGCAGCCCGCCGCGGCTCCGACTTCCTCGTCCTCCCCGAACTGTGGTCCACGGGCTACGACCTAGAAAACGCGGCCGACTACGCCACCCCCACCGACGCCGGCATCTTCGCCGAAATGGCCGCCATCGCCGACCGCCACAATCTCTACCTCCTCGGTTCCTGCCTCTCCCGCCAGGGCGACGGCGGCGCTGGCAACACATTCGCCAACACGGCCGTCCTCTTCGATCCTGAGGGTAACGCGTTGGGCGAATACAGCAAGATCCACCTCTTTCGCCTCATGGACGAAGAAAAATACCTGACCGGTGGCGACCATCTGACCATAGTCGACACCCCCTTGGGCAAAATGGGCCTCGCCATCTGCTACGACCTGCGCTTCCCCGAACTGTTCCGCGCCTACGCTCTCGACGGTGCCAGCGTCATCTTCCTCCCCTCCGAATGGCCC